>DATJZQ010000095.1:0-41413 GCA_035499005.1 Burkholderiales bacterium
TCGACTTCATCGATCGGCGCGGTGACGTACAGGCAGCTGTCATCGATGAGATCCACGGCGGGCGGGGTCGGAATGCCGGGTGGCGATGGCGTGGTGAACTCGCCGAGCTCGCCCGTGATCTTCGCGACCACGCCGTCGAACGGAGCGCGCAGCTCGGTGCGCGATAGATCGGCCTGCGCCGCGGAGATGCGTGCCTGCGCCTGCTCGGCCTCTGCGCGAGCGGCGGCACAACCGGCGCGCTTGGTCTGTGCGTCCGAGACCGCGCGGTCCAGGCGATCTTCGCTGATGAAGCCCTTCTCCTTCAGCTGCCGGGAGCGCTCAGCGTCCCGCTCGGCCAGTTCGGCGGCAAGGCAGGCCTCTTGCGCGCGCAGCCGCGCGGCATTGAGCTGCTCTTTGGCGAGGCGCTCGTTGGCCACCAGATCCTTGTTCCACAGCTCGAGCAGCACCTGCCCCGCCTTGACGCGGTCGCCCTCGCGCACCAGCAGGCGCGCGATCTGCCCGCCCGCTTTCGGCGCCAGTCGGCTGCGGCGGCAAGCGGTGATCGTGGCGGCACGCGTGTTGGAAATCGTGCGCTCGACCTGGCCGCGATCGACCGCCGCGAGCGCAACCGGAATCGGCTTGGGGCGAGTCCAGTACCAGCCTGCACCGAGGACGAGCGCAATCAACAGCGCGAGCAGTACATAGCGGCGAAGTCGAGTCATGCGTGGTCGGGTGTAGGTTCAGTGGCCGTGGCTGCTGCGCCGCCATTCTCGCGGCGGCTGCACTGCGTAATTTGTCCTGGATCAAGGGCGCCATGATGCCCAAGCTTCCGCTCGGGCGCATCCTCAGCCGCGCTGGGGACGCAGCTCGCCGGCTCCTTGTGTAGCGGGCGCGGCCGGGTGGGCACCACTCTTGCTGGGACCTCCGTCTGGTCGCCCGCATCACCTGTCCCGATGTCGGTCGCCGACGCCAATGAGCCGCCCGGAGCCCGTGGCTGACGTCGGATTTCTCAGGATCTGTATGACGAATCCCTTGCGCTTCACCGCGAGCCGGCTAGCCGCGTCCAGCCTCATCGCGTGCTTGTCTACCGCAGGTGCGGCAGCGGTGGGACAGACCACGCCGGAGACGCTCGATTCCTCCGCGCAGACCAGCGCCAGCCAAGTCGGCCCTGCAGACCGCGGCGGCCGTGCGTACCGATCCTGCACCCGCGTCTTCGACGGCCGCGGGGAGAAGGTGTTGGCCGGGCAGGCCGACGGCGCGGGCCGTACCGCGGCCGACTGCCGTGCGCCTCGCGCGCCGCCTCGGCCGATGGAGGCCGACAAAGAAGTAAAGCCCCCAGAACCCGATAGGCAAGTCAAGCCGCCGGCCAACACACCTCCCAAGGTCGTTGCTCTTCCCCCACCGGCGATAACCGCAGGCCATGCGGTCGCGGATCCGAGCGAGAATGAAGTCGCCACCCCGATTGCTCCGCACATCAGCGCCGGCCGGTTGAGCGCGACCCTCGTGACAGGAGGCACCGCCGTGTTCCTCCTGCAGTCGGGCCTTTGGACCTATCTGCTGCTGCTCGGCCTGCCCCTGTGGAAGCATGTCGATCTGCTGCCGATCGTCGACACGGCGGCGCAGGAGACGGACGCGGCCGTAGATGGCGCCGATGAGACCGGCGAGGACAGCGCGGTCACGGACGTGCTCGACGCGCGCTCGAAGCTCCGCGACGACGCCGGAGAGAAAGCCTGATGCGTATTTCGCCGACAGTCCAGATTACCTTCGGGCTGGTGGTACTGACGAGCACGATCGTCCTCATCGTGGACCTGCTGTTCGGCGTGTTCCCGGATCCCGACGAGCAGCTCATGCGGCCTCGCCGGGCATTCGCCGAGAGCGCGGCGGCGCAGGCAGCGGTCCTCGTCGAACGAGGCGACCCCAAGACGCTCGCCCTCGCCCTCGAGCGCATGCGCGAGTACGACCCAGGCATTCGATCGGCAGCGGTGCGGCGGGCCGACGGGACCCTGCTCGCGCAGGCTGGCAACCACAAGAGCGCGTGGAGCGGAACGAACGGCGACCTCTCGACGCCGACGGAGCTGCTCGTGCCCTTGTCCGCCGGCCGCGAGCGCTGGGGCAGCCTGGAAGTGACCTACCTCCCGGACCAGCGCAGCCCGCTCCGGCGCACGCTCAGCCATCCGCTTCTGGTGACCCTGCTCGGCATCACGCTGCTCGGGGGACTCCTGTACTGGCGCTACATCCGGCGCGCCCTGGTCCATCTGGACCCCAAAGCCGTCATTCCCGAACGCGTAGCACTGGCCTTCGACATCATGACGGAGGGCGTGGTGGTACTCGACAAGCGCGGGCGCATTCTGCTCGCGAACAAGACATTTCGAGCGCTTGCCGGGGAAACGCCAGGAGACACCGTTGGCAGGCAACTCGCCAAGCTACCCTGGCTCGCGGCCGGATTGCCTGCCGATGCCGGCGATCATCCGTGGATGCAGACCATGCATGACGGTAAACCAGTGATGGACGTCGCGATCGAGGTGGCCCCGTCGCCCGACACGAAGAAGAAGCTGGTCGTCAACTGCGCGCCGATTTCCGATCCACGCGGTGCGGTGCGCGGATGCGTGGCGACGTTCGATGACCTCACGCAGGTGCATCTGGCCAACGAACGGCTGCAGGCTGCCTTGACCGAGCTCGACCGCCTTGCCTCGCACGACTCGCTGACGGGCTGCCTCACGCGCCGCGCCTTCTTCGAGCGCATGGGGCAAGCGCGTGAAGAGGCGATCCGCAACGGCAAGCCATTGAGTTGTCTCGCCCTCGACATCGATCAGTTCAAGTCGGTAAACGACCGGTTCGGGCACGTGGTGGGCGATCGGGTGGTGCAGGAAGTCGGCGGATTGCTGGTCTCGTCGCTGCGCGCCGCCGACATTGTCGGGCGCTATGGCGGCGACGAGTTCTTCGTCGGCATGCCCGGCTGCGAACACGAGCAAGCGCTCGCCATCGCGGACAAGCTCCGGCTCGCGATCAAGGAGAGGTGCGATGCCGCTCTCGGCGACGTCAAACGACTGCATGTGACGGTCAGCATCGGTGTGGCGACTTTGCAAGACAACCACAGTGCGTTGGCCGATCTGATCGAACACGCCGACAAGGCACTATACGAGGCGAAGTCGAGTGGCCGCAACCGGGTAGCGGCATCTCGCCAAGGCACAAGCCGCCGACCCGATCGAGTCGCAAATCCAGGGGCCTGAGTCCTGGCCGCCGGGGATCTCATGAACGCGTGTCGCTTCGCACTACTCGTGGCGCTCATTGCGGTACCGCCAGCGGGCGCCGACGTGTACAAGTGGACTGACGCGCAGGGCAGAGTTCACTACTCCGACAGCGCGCCACCCGATACGAAGGCACAGCAGGTCAGGCTGAAGATCAATTCCATCCAGGGTCCGGCGGTGGTCTCCACGCTGGGCTCAGGCAACGCGGCGAAAGCGAAAGACAAGGTCCGCATCTACACGGCGGTGTGGTGCGGCTACTGCAAGAAAGCGAAGGCCCATCTCGCTGCCAAACGCGTCCCCTACGATGAAGTGGACGTCGAGGCCTCCGACGGGGCTAGACGCGAGTTCGCCCGGCTTGGCGGCCGCGGCGTACCGGTGATCCTGGTGGGCAACCAGCGGATGGACGGATTCAGCGCCGACGAGCTCGACGCAATGCTGGCTGCCGCCGGGTGGTGACCCCCCGAGTACAAGTCCAGAAAAAACGCGCTGCCCGGTCATCTCGCTGCGCCGCCAGGCGTTATAGGCCCGTTCGTCAACCCAGCCAACGGAGGGCCCCATGCTTGAGGCGATACGCGTAAACCGCACCTGCGCTTTCTGCGAGAAGCCCGAACTCCAGGTTCAGTACCTCATCGAGGGGCCGTTCGCTTACATCTGCAACGAGTGCGTAGCCACATCCACGTCACTGCTCGAGCAGCGTGCCGGCGCCGCGGACAGCGGCAAGGATGGCGAGCGCCTGGTCCGGGGCTTTGCTCCACCGGGCCGGCGCTACGCGCACGAAGCGCTCCGTGCCCATTTTGCGCCGCTCGCTTCTGATGCGCTGGTCACCGCGGCGCGGTCCTTCCCGGCGCGTATGCGGGCCGACCTGCAGCGCGCCCTCGATTGCTATCTCGCCACGGACGGCGCGCAGGGTTTCCACGGATTGCACTATCGCTACGCATTCGAGACGGTGGCATTCGCTGCCCTGCTGCACACAGGAAATGAGCCGGTGACCTTGGCGCCCGCCAGCTACGAGGAGATCGATGTCGGCGAGGACGAACCTGTGCGCTGCCTGGAGAACGGCTTGTGGCTGCTCGAGCGCGACGGGATGAAGCTTGCGGTCCATCTGACGTCGCGCCAGGAGTACATGCGCAAGATCGGAATGCAGCTGGAGATCGTCGTCCCCGCCGGCGAGCAGGGGGAGCGCATCACCCGGGACATGCTGCAGCGAATTGACGCGGCTCTGCAGGAGGCGCGTTCTTACCGGGGCAAGATGCTCTCGCTGCAGAGCGATTCGCGGTCGGGTCAGGTCGTAGGCGTCACCGTGCACCGGATTGACCCGGTGGCACGCGAGGACATCGTCCTGCCGGTGGCCACGCTCGAGTTGCTCGAGCGCAACGTCGTCGACTTCTCGCGCAGCCGGGCGGCGCTCGCCCGGCTCGGAATGCAGGTCAAGAAGGGCCTGCTGTTCTACGGTCCGCCGGGCACCGGCAAGACTTACACCATACGTTATCTCGCCTCGGTCCTGCCCGGCCACACCACGCTCATCATTACTGCGGAGGAAGTGAGCCAACTCAAGGAGTACATGGCGCTCGCGCGTTTCCTGCAGCCGTCCATCGTGGTGATCGAGGACGCCGACCTCATCGCCCGCAACCGCGAGCAGATGGGCCCGTGCGAGGAAGTCCTCCTCAACCGCCTGTTGAATGAAATGGACGGGCTGCAGGAAGACGCCGAGGTCCTGTTCATCCTCACCACCAACCGCCCCGAAGCGCTCGAGAACGCCGTCGCGAATCGCCCGGGTCGCATCGACCAGGCGATCGAGTTTCCGCTGCCCGACGCGGACGGCCGCCGCAAGCTGGCCGCGCTGTACGGCCGCGGATTGCCTGTCACGCCTGCGCTGCTTGGAGCGGTGGCGGCAAAAACCGGCGAGGTGAGCCCCGCGTTCATCAAGGAGCTCATGCGCCGGACCGCGCAGCTCTATGCCGAGTCCGGAATCACCGGTGCTGTCGACGCCGAGTTCGTCGACCGCGCGCTGCAGGAGATGGTGTTTCGGGGTGGCCGGTTGAATGTCAGGCTGCTGGGCGGCGACGTGTCGGCGCTCCCCGAGCTCAGTTCGAGTTCTGCGCGGCGGCTCTGAGCTAGGGCTCGGTGCGAGCTTGCGATATGCAACCGCGGAGTTAAAGCGGGCTCGATCGCGGCATCGCAAGATCTGGATCTCGCCGGCGCGTCGCTGAGCCTCGTTCCGGCGAGGACGGCGCCCAGCCCCATGACTATACTCTACCTCCCCGGCCGGCAGCGGTGAGAGCGGCTGGCGCTCAGGAGGGCCTGATCCATGGAGTCGAATCAACAGGCTGCGCGCGGCGTTCTGGCGATCTGGAACGACCGCCGGCCAGGAACGGAGACCGAGTACGAAGCCTGGTATCGGGGCGAGCATTTGCCCGAGCGGCTCTCCATACCGGGGTTTCGAGCTGCCTGGCGCTATCGGGTTGTCGAGGGGGAGCCCGAGTACTTCACGTTCTACGACACGACGACACCCGAGATTCTGTTCTCCGAGCCTTACCTCAGACGAGTGGAAAGTCCGACGGAGCTCACGCGGCGCATCATGTCCGGCATATTCACCAATGCGACGCGCGCGCTTCTTACCCGGGTGGCTCGCTGGGGTATGCTGCGCGGCGTCTTTGCGGTAAGCGTCCGGTTCGACTCGAAGCCTGACGGCTCCCTGGAGTCGCGGCTGCGCACGATTGCCTCGCGCGACGACGCGCTGAGCACCGAGCTATGGACGCTCACACGGCCCAACGCGCCCGCTGTGCTGTCAGCGGAGCAGAGATTGCGCGGACCGGACAAGAGCGTCGCGGCCGCCGCGCTGGTCGAAACGACCACAGAACTGGAAGCGCGCGCCATCGCCGCGGCGTTGCGCTCTGCGCTCGGCGCGGGCCCGCACATCGGCGTCTACCGGCTGTTCTGCTCTCTGAACAGTGAGGATCTCGATCCGTAGGCGGAGCGTCCCCGGTTGATGGCATCGACGCGGCAGGCCCGGCTCGCGGTGGACATCGGTGGAACATTCACCGATGTCGCGCTCGACGCTCCCAAAGGGCGTGTGACGGTCAAGGTTTTGACCACACCCGCAGCTCCGGAGCGCGGGGTGATGGAAGCCGTGACGGCTGCGCTCGCGAAAGCCGGTTCACGGCTTGGGGAGATCAGTCTCATCATGCATGGGACCACGCTCGCCACGAATGCGCTAATCGAGCGTAAAGGCGCAGTCACCGCATTGATCACCACCGAGGGCTTTCGAGATTCCCTCGAGATCGGCTACGAGCATCGCTTCGAGCAGTACGACGTTTTCCTGGAGAAGCCCGAGCCCTTGGTCCCGCGCCGGTTGCGCTACACGGTGCCGGAGCGTTTGAGCGCGCGCGGCGAGGTGTTGCGCACGCTCGACGAGCGCGCCGTGCAGGAGCTGGTTCCCGCGCTCGAGCGGGAGCGCGTTGCCAGCGTCGCGATCGGCCTGCTGCACAGCTACGCCAATCCGACACACGAGAGACGGATCCGGGATCTGCTGATCGAGCGCATCCCAGGGCTGCGGGTAAGCCTCTCATCCGAGGTATCACCAGAGCTGCGCGAGTACGAGCGCCTGTCGACAGCGTGCGCCAACGCCTATGTACAGCCGCTGATGGCCGGCTATCTCGACCGGCTGGAGCGCGCCCTGCGCGACGCGGGCTTTTCGGGCGAGCTCCTGCTTATGACCTCGGGTGGCGGCGTGATCGGTCTCGAAGCCGCGCAGCGCTTTCCGGTCCGGCTGGTCGAGTCGGGTCCCGCCGGCGGCGCGGTCCTGGCCAGCCGCATCGCCGCGGAGTGCGGCCTCGATCAGGTCCTGTCATTCGACATGGGCGGCACCACCGCGAAGATCTGCTTGATCGACCACCATCAGCCGCAGACCTCGCGCACATTCGAAGTCGCGCGGGCCTACCGATTCCTCAAGGGCAGCGGATTGCCGCTGCGCGTTCCCGTGATCGAGATGGTAGAGATCGGCGCGGGCGGAGGATCGATCGCGCGGGTCGATGCGCTCAAGCGCGTCGGCGTCGGCCCGGACAGCGCGGGCGCTGCGCCCGGCCCCGCCTGCTATGGCCAAGGCGGGGAAGCACCCACGGTCACCGATGCCGACCTCGCGCTCGGCCGCATCGATCCCGCTGCCTTCGCGGGGGGCAGCCTTCCACTCGATACAAGCGCTGCGGCCGACGCGATCGATCGCGCGATCGGCGCTCCGCTGACGCTGACCACGCAGCTCGCAGCGCTCGCGGTGAGCGAAATGGTCGACGAGAACATGGCAAGCGCCGCGCGCGTACACGCGGTCGAGCGCGGCAAGAGCCTCGATGGGCGCACGATGGTCGCATTTGGCGGCGCAGCGCCTCTGCATGCCGCCCGTGTCGCCGCGAAGCTAGGCATCAGGCGCATCCTCGTACCCACCGGCGCCGGTGTCGGCTCGGCGATTGGCATGCTGAGCGCACCCATCGCGTACGAAGTCGCTCGCAGCTTCTACCAGCGAGTAGCGCAGCTCGAACCAGACAAGGTGAACGCTCATCTCGAAGCAATGCGTGCGGAGGCCCGCGCGGTGGTCGAAAAGAGCGCTGCCGGCGCGCCTCTCCTGGAAGCCCGCGTCGCCTACATGCGCTACATCGGCCAAGGACATGAGATCGCGGTGCCTTTGGAGGCGCGCACGCTCAACGACGCAGACCGGCAACGCCTGCACGAGCTGTTCGAACGGGAGTACCGCGACCAGTTCGGGCGCACCATTCCGGACCTCGAGACGGAGGTACTGAGCTGGGCCCTCAGCATCAGCGCCCCTGTCGCGCACCCCGCACGGATGCCAGCGCTGACTACATGGACCCCCGCTGCGCCGAGCGGTCAGCGAAGGGTAATAGACCCCGAATCCGGTGCCAGTCTCGGGGCGCGCGTATTTCGTCGAGACGACCTGCCGCCCGGCGCCCGCATGGACGGCGTCGCGCTCATCGTGGAGGATGAGACCACGACCGTGGTGCCACCGGGCTTTCAGGCGACTGTCAGCGCGGCCGGCTATCTGATTCTGGAGCGCACCAATCCGCCATGAAGGGCATCGAGATGAAGGCCGAATCTGCACTGGCTCGTATTCACGCTCAGGTCATGTGGAACCGCCTGATCGCCGTCGTCGAGGAGCAGGCGCAGACGCTGGTGCGCACAGCGTTCAGCGCCAGCGTGCGCGAGGCGGGCGATCTCTCCGCTGGCGTGTTCGATCTCGACGGCCGCATGCTGGCGCAGGCCGTCACCGGCACGCCGGGACATGTCAACTCGATGGCCGTAGCGGTGGGGCACTTCCTTGCCCGCTATCCGGTCGCGGACATGCGCGCAGGCGACCACTATCTGACCAACGACCCGTGGCTCGGCACCGGCCACCTGCACGACTTCACACTGGTGTCACCGGCGTTCCGTGGCGGGAAACCCGTCGCGCTGTTCGCCTCGACCGTGCACGTGGTGGATGTCGGTGGGCGCGGCTTCGGGCCGGACGGCCGGCAGGTGTACGAGGAGGGGCTGTGCGTGCCCATCATGCCGCTGGCGCGCGCCGGACGAGTGAACGACGATCTGCTCGCGATCGTGCGGGCGAACGTGCGCGAGCCGGTCCAGGTCGAGGGCGATCTGTTCTCACTCATGGCCTGCAACGACAAAGGCGCGCATCGCCTGTGCGAGATGATGGACGAGTTCGCTCTCGACGCTCTCGAACGGCTCGCGGCGCATATCGTCGAACATTCGAGGGTCGCCACGCTCGAGGAGATTGGCAAGCTGCGCCTCGGCACCTACGTGAACTCGGTCGTCATCGACGGCTACGACCACCCGATCGAGCTCAAAGGCACGCTTACGATCTCCAAAACGGGAATTCATGTCGATTTCACCGGCACGTCGCCCGTGAGCAGTTTCGGCATCAATGTGCCTCTGCTCTACACCACCGCATACACAAGCTTCGGCGTGAAGTGCCTCGTCGCCCCGGCCATCCCGAACAACGCCGGCTCGCTCGCGCCAATCACGGTCAGCGCGCCGGAGGGCTCGATCCTGAATGCGCCGCGGCCGTGCGCGGTGGCGATCCGCCATGTGATCGGGCAGGTGCTGCCGGACGTCGTCTTCGGCTGCCTGCATCAGGCGTTGCCCGACGGCGCCCCGGCCGAAGGCGCCTCGGCGCTGTGGATTCCGCAGCTGCGCGGAGGACATGGCGTGAGCGAGGCGGTGGCCGGCGGCACGCCCTTCAACGTGCTGTCGTTTCACGCTGGCGGCACAGGTGCGCGGCCAACCAAGGACGGCCTCTCGGCAACCGCGTTTCCGAGCGGCGTGCGCAGTGTGCCCGTCGAGATCGTCGAATCGATCGCGCCGGTGGTGATCTGGTGCAAGGAGTATCGCGTCGATTCTGGCGGCCCGGGACGCAGGCGCGGCGGCCTGGGTCAGGTCATGGAGATCGGCAGCACTGAGAATGCACCGTTCTCGGTGTATGCCATGTTCGAACGCATCGATCATCCCGCGCGCGGCCGCGATGGCGGCCATGATGGCGCTCCGGGGCGCGTGAGCTTGGCCTCAGGTCGGGTGCTGCGTGGCAAGGGACAACAGACTGTTCCACCCGGCGAGCGTCTGCGGCTGGAGCTGCCGGGCGGTGGCGGTTTCGGCGACCCGCGCGAGCGTGATCCGAAAGAGGTCGCAGCCGACGTGCGAAACGGGCTTGTCTCCGTGGAAACGGCGGAAAGAATCTACGGTCATGGAAGATCGACCACTGGCTGACGCGGCGACATCGGGGTCGCTCGCTCCCACAGAATCGGCATAGGGCTGTCCACCGGTCCGCTCGGGTAAACTGCGTCGCATGATCAATATGCTCAATCCGAGGCCGACGATCGTCCACCTCAAGGACTACACCCCACCCCCGTTTCTCATCACCTCGGTTGATCTCGAGATAGATATCGGAGACGAGTTCACGCGCGTGACGGCGATGCTCGCGCTCCACCGCAACCCGAGATCGGCCGACAGCGCAGCGCCTCTGGCGCTGGATGCGGACGAACTGGAGCTCGAGACCGTCGCTCTGAACGGTACGCCGCTACCGGCGAGCGCTTACGCGGTCGGCGCGAACCGGCTCACCATCTCCAGCGTGCCAACGCAATTCGCGCTGACTACGGTTTGCCGGATCTATCCGAAGCAAAACACGAAGCTCATGGGGCTGTACGCGTCCAAGGACGGCTATTTCACCCAGTGCGAAGCGGAGGGGTTCCGCCGCATCACGTATTTCATCGACCGGCCGGACGTGATGGCACGCTATAGCGTCACGATCCGAGCGGACAAGGCGGCCTATCCAGTGCTGTTGTCGAACGGCAATCTCGTGGCAAGCGGCGACGAGTCCGCCTCGCCCGACCCTCACCCTACCCTCTCCCGAGGTGAGAGAGGGACCTCTTTGTCTGTTCCCTCTCCGGGAGAACGCACCACCCCTGCCCTGCGCCCCACCCCTCCTCGGGAAGGAGGGGAAAAACCAACACGGCACTGGGTGCGCTGGGAGGACCCTTTCCCCAAACCCTCTTATCTGTTCGCGATGGTCGCTGCGAAGCTCGACAAGCAGGAAGACAGCTTCGTCACGCGCTCTGGCCGCAACGTGCGCCTGCAGATCTATGTCGAGCCGGGCAAGCTGGATCAGTGCGGGTTCGCGATGCAGGCGCTGAAGAAAGCGATGCGGTGGGATGAGCAGGTGTTCGGACTCGAGCTCGACCTGGATCAATACATGATCGTGGCCGTGGGCGACTTCAATATGGGCGCCATGGAGAACAAGGGCCTGAACATCTTCAACACCAAGTATGTCCTGGCCCGCCCAGACATCGCCACCGACGGCGACTTCATGCACATCGATCGCGTAGTAGCGCACGAATACTTCCACAACTGGACCGGCAACCGCGTCACCTGCCGCGACTGGTTCCAGCTCTCTCTCAAGGAAGGGCTGACGGTGTTCCGCGACCAGGAGTTCGGCGCCGACCTCTACTCGCGACCGGTAGCGCGCATCCAGGAAGTGCGCGCCCTGCGCGCTGCGCAGTTTCCCGAGGATGCCGGGCCCATGGCGCATCCGGTACGCCCACAGTCGTACATGGAGATCAGCAACTTCTACACCGCCACCGTGTACGAAAAAGGCGCTGAGGTCGTGCGCATGATTCACACGCTGATCGGCCGCGAGAACTTCCGCAAGGGAATGGATCTGTACTTCGAGCGCTTCGACGGCCAGGCGGTGACGACAGACGATTTCGTGCAGGCGATGCAGGACGCCAGCGGGACCGACCTCACGCAGTTCAAGCGCTGGTACGACCAGGCCGGGACGCCAGTTATCCAGGTTAGCAGCGCATTCGATGCGCAAAGTCAGCGCTTCTCGTTGACGCTAAAACAGTCCTGCCCGCCGACGCCGGGCCAGCCCGACAAGCTGCCGCTGCACATCCCCTTCGCTGTCAGCCTGATTGGGCCGGACGGCGCGGAGATCCCCCTCCAGCTCGAGGCCGAAGATCAAGCGGCCGGCGGAACTCGCGTGCTCTCGCTCAAAGCACCCGAGGAACGCTTCGTCTTCGTCAACGTTCCGCTGAAACCGGTGCCTTCACTGCTGCGCGGCTTCTCCGCGCCGGTGATTCTCAAGTACCCGTACACCAGCGAGGAGCTCACGCATCTGGCCGCCCACGACGCCGACGCGTTCAACCGCTGGGAGGCTGGACAGCGCCTCGCGCTGGACATTCTGCTGCGCGCGATTTCGGCACTGAAGTCCGGCACCGAGCCGGTATTCCCGCAGTCTTTCGTGGCCGCGGTCGCGCACGTACTGGCTGACGGCACAGCCGACCCCGCGTTCGCAGCCGAAGCCCTGGCGCTGCCCTCGGAAGGCTATCTCGCCGAGCAGATGGAAGTGGTGGATCCCGATGCGATCCACGCGGCGCGCGTACGGCTGCGCCGGCACCTCGCCCACTCGCTGCGCGCGGAGATCACCGCAACGTATGCCAGGCAGCGCGTGATTGGCCCATACAGCCCCGACGCAGACTCCGCGGCGCGGCGTTCTCTGCGCAATCTGTGTCTGGGCTATCTGATGGAGCTGGACGACGCCGAAGTGCGGGCGCTGTGCATGAAGCAGTTCGACAGCGCCGACAACATGACCGACGCCATGGCAGCGCTCGCGGCGCTGGCCAACTGCGAATGTCGCGAGCGCACTGTGGCGCTCGATCGCTTCTACGCTAAGTGGAAGGCTGAACCGCTGGTGGTGGACAAGTGGCTCGGGGTGCAGGCGACCTCGCGCCTGCCGGGCACGCTCACTGAGGTGAGCCGCCTGCTGTCGCACGAGGCGTTCAACATCCGCAATCCGAACAAAGTCTACGCGCTGATCGGAGGGCTGCGCAGTAACCAGGTGCGCTTTCACGCGGCCGACGGCGCAGGCTATCGCTTTCTCGCGGACCAGGTGATCGCGCTCGACGCGCTAAACCCGACTGTCGCGGCACGTATGGCGAGGGGCTTTGACCGCTGGAGAAAATTCGATTTGGGACGCCAGTCGCACGCCCGGTCCGCGCTCGAGCGCATTCGCGACACGCGAGGCTTGTCAAAGGATACGTTCGAGGTCGTGAGCCGAGCGCTAGCCTGACGCACGTGCGTGCTTGCGCACGCCCTACGCTGCGCTGAGCAGCGATCGAACCGTGTGGCTCAGTCGCCGGTTCCCTGCGCTACCTTCTCCGGCGCAGGGTTTGTCTGGTCTTCTTCGCCGTTCGCAGCTTCGGGCAGCAGCGGATTTGCTTCGTCCTTCGCTCCGAGCGCCGCCATGAGCAGTCTATAGCGCAGATCGGCGGCACGGCCGATGGGCGGAGTCGGCACTAACTTGATTACGCTGCTGCGTGACATTGATGTCACCTTCTCGGAACGGGAAACGGGCGACCAGCCCCAACCTGTATGCGAATGGTGTGCCCGGGGGCCGGTCTCCTTCCGAGCGAGGCAGAGCCCGGAACGAACGGATCAGCGGTCGGGTCAGGGCGACCGACGGCCTCTGGTGCGCGGCGAGCCGCACCATTTGCGAGCGTCCAGCGTCAGATGGGCGACGAATCTCGCGCTGCTTCGCGAAACGCGTAATCGATTCTTACGGCGTGCGGTGCTCAACGCCGTACTTGGCGTAGATCCGATCGACGGTGCCGTCGGTGAGCATCTCGATCAGAACCGGATTGACAGCCTCGACCAGCGCGTCGTCCGCTTTGCGCATGCCGACGGATACCGTCCACCCCAGCTCAGCCTCGTGGTCGTAGGCGTAGGCCAGCCCGAGCGGCCGATCGGGATGGGTGTGGTTGTAGTAGGCAACCTTGGCAGGGCTGATAGCGGCAGCTTGGATTTCTCCGCGGAGCAGGTCGTCGATCATGTCCGATTCGAACGAATAGGGCGACGTGCGCAAGCCCTTCTTGCCCAGCACCACGCTTGCTAGAGAACCGATCATGACGCCGACTTTCGCTGGAGGCTGCACTTCGTCGAACGTCTGCACGGGCGGGACGCCGGGGGCGAGCGCAAGCGCGACGCCCGACTTCTGGTAGGGAACGGACAGCTTGAGCTTGCCCTCGTGTACCTTCGGATCGCTGAAGGCGTCCATCACGATGTCGCAGTTGACCCAGTTCGCGCGATAGTGCGGATAGATCCACAGCACCCGCAGCTCGACGCCAAGCCTCTGTGCCAGCGCGCGTGCCAGCTCGATCTGGAAGCCGGGCGCTTCCCCCTTCTCGCTGGCGTAAGGGAGCGCATCGGGATTGGCGCACAGCTCTATCGCGCCGCGGCTCTTGATCTCCGCGAGCGTGCGGGCTTGAGCATGGCTCACCGTCAGCGCTGCCAACACCACGGCTGCAGCGCTCAGGCACGCACCAGTCTTTGCGATGGCATCGCGCATCGTCATCGAAATCACCTTTTGGTCAAACCGAATGTTGCGGGGCGGGGCTGCGGGGCGTACAGCTGAACGTCCTCTTCCGGTCTCGCGCCGCGATTATATCAGGGCGCGTCCTGCAGGCGCTCCAGAGCGTCCTCAGCCGCTGCCCGCCATGCGGCGCTGTGTGATGCCGCCAGCCATGCGCTCCGCCCGGATGAATTCCGCTGCCTTCTCGGCGATCATCACAGTAGGCGCATTCGTGTTGCCCGAGGTGATACGCGGCATGATCGAGGCGTCGACCACCCGGAGCGCAAGCACACCGCGCACGCGCAGACAGTCGTCCACAACCGCGCTGTCGTCCTGTCCCATCTTGCAGGTCCCAACCGGATGGAAGATCGTCGTGCCCAGATCGCCCGCTGCCCACATCAACTTTTCGTCGGACTCGACTTCGGCGCCGGGTTTCAGCTCCCGCGGTTCGTATTTGGCGAGCGCCTTTGCCGCCATGATACGGCGGGTGAAGCGCATCGAGTCCACAGCGACCCGGCGGTCGTCGTCCGTGGAAAGGTAGTTGAGCTTGATCGCCGGGTGCGCTCGCGGGTCCGGGGTCTTGATGCGTACATAGCCGCGGCTGCTAGGGCGCAGATTGCACACGGAGGGTGTGATCGCGGGGAACGGGTGCAGAGGCTCGCCGAACCTGTCCAGCGACAGCGGCTGCACATGCCATTCGATGTTGGCCGACGGCTGCGACGCGTCGCTACGGGCGAATGCACCAAGCTGCGAGGGTGGCATGGTCAGCGGTCCGGTCTTGAACAGCAGGTACTCCAACCCCATGGCGGCCTTGCCCCGCACTGTCCGGGCGCGCTCATTCAGCGTCAGCACATTGCTGACGCGGTAGACCATGCGCAGTTGCAAGTGGTCGTGCAGATTCTCACCGACGCCCGGCAACTGGTGGACGACCGCGATGCCCAGCTGACGCAGCAGCCCGGCCGGACCAATGCCCGACAGCTGCAGCAGCTGCGGCGAACCGATCGAGCCAGCGGAGAGGATCACTTCGCGCCGCGCCTCGACTATGCCCTCCCCCGCATGGGGCACGCGCAGCTCCACGCCGGTCGCGCGCTTGACGTTCTCGCGCGTCGTGACGCGAACGCGCAGGGCGCTCGCCCGCGTCATGACCTTGAGATTGCGCCGGTGCAGCACCGGCCGCAGAAATGCGTTGGTCGCACTCCAGCGGACGCCACGGCGCTGGTTGACCTGAAAGTAGGCGTTGCCGAAGTTGTCGCCCCGGTTGAATTCGACGATCTTCGGGATGCCGCATTCTGCTGCTGCCTCACGCCAGGCGTCGAGGATCTCCCAGCTCACGCGACGTTCTTCCACACGCAGCTCGCCGCCCGTCCCGTGCAGGGCGTCGGCGCCATGGGCATAGTCTTCCGTGCGTTTGAAGTAGGGCAGCACCTCGTCCCACGACCAGCCCCGGTTGCCGAGCGCCGCCCAGTGATCGTAGTCTGCGCGCTGTCCACGCATGTGGACCATGGCGTTGATCGACGAGCACCCGCCCAGCACTTTGCCGCGCGCATATCCGATCGAGCGGCCGTTCAGCCCCTCTTCGGCTTCGGTCTTGTAGCACCAATCGGTGCGCGGGTTGCCGATGGTATACAAGTACCCCACCGGGACGCGGATCCAGAAATAGTTGTCCTTTCCGCCCGCCTCGATCAGCAGGACGTTGACATCCGGGTCGGCGGACAGCCGGTTGGCCAGCACGCAGCCGGCCGTGCCTGCCCCCACGATCACGTAATCGTAGGTACCCAGCGACCTGCTGGCCATGCCTCCTCCCGTTGTTGGTCTACGCTTGGCACCTCTGAATGGTAGCGCTTGCGAGCATCCCGCGGGTATGACCTGCGGTAGCAAGGCCGTCACAAGGATTCCAGGCAAGGAAAATGCATGAAGGGACCGAGCGATCGCGTAAGGCCTGGAAACGATGACACAACCTACTCACCAGAACGCTCTGCCCCTGGGCTCCATGCTGATGGAGTACAAGCTTCAGTCCGTGCTCGGCGCTGGCGGCTTCGGCATCACCTATCTGGCCCACGACACCAATCTGCAGAAGGACGTCGCGATCAAGGAGTATCTGCCGAGCGCGGTCGCGGTCCGCGGCTCGGGGGGCACGGTGCTGCCGACGACCACGGGCATGGAGAAAGACTACCGCTGGGGGCTCGACCGTTTCATCCAGGAAGCTCGCACGCTCGCCAAGTTCAGCCACCCGCACATCGTGCGCGTGAATCGCTTCTTCGAGGCCAACGGCACCGGCTACATGGTCATGGACTACGAAGCCGGCGAGCCGCTCAAGGCCTGGCTCCAGCGCAACCCGTTCCCGCCGGAGCCGGCGCTGCGAGCGATGCTCGCGCCGTTGTTGGACGGTCTGGAGAAGGTACACGCCGCGGGGTTCCTGCACCGCGATATCAAGCCCGACAACATCTTCATCCGCAAGGACGGCGGACCGGTGCTCATCGACTTCGGCTCGGCACGGCAGGCCGTGGGTGGCGCAACGCAAACGTTGACCACGATCGTGTCGCCCGGCTATGCGCCATTCGAGCAGTACACCACGTCCGCCGAGCAGGGACCGTGGTCCGACATCTATTCACTCAGCGGCGTGCTGTACTTTGCGATCACGAGCCAGAGCCCGCCTGACGCCATCACGCGCATGAAGTCGGACGCTTTGACTCAGGGCCTGGGCGCAGCGCGCATGCGCTACAGCGGAGCCTTCGTCGATGCCGTCGGCTGGGGCCTTGCGCTGGAAGAAGGCTCGCGGCCGCGCAACATCGCGCAGTGGCGCGAGGTGCTGTTCGGACAGCGTCCCATGGCTGCGCCTGTTGCGGCGGCACCGGGCGCGCCGGCCGGGGCGAAGAACGCCCCTGTACCCCGCGCAGCTCCGTCCCCGAGCAAGCCACCCGCAACCGTCGCGGCCGACGCCATTGCGCGAGCACGCGCTATGGAACTGGCGACGGCCGCCGCTGGGTCCGGCGGGCTGCGCCTGTCGGAAAGAGGCGGGTTCCCCTGGAAGACGATGATAGTGGCCGTGGCCGGGATCGCGATGCTGGGGATCGGGCTCCGAAGCATGCGACCGCACGCCCCTACCAATACCCCGACTGTTGTCGTGCTGAATTCCCGGCAATTAGTCGGACCCGGGGCCGAGACACATGCGCCCACGGTGGCCCTGCAGCCGCCGCAAGCGGTTTCACCCATGTCCTCGGCAGCCCCACAGCCAGTCGCAGCGGACGCGAACATTGCCGCAGCGCACGCCGAGGCGCAGCCGACCTCGACGGCACCTGACAGCAGTGCGGCGGCGCCGGTGGCCCGATCAGCAGGCGAAGCAGCCGAAGCGCAGGTCCCGACGCCCGCTTGGGAGCGAAAGGTCGAAGCCCGCTTCCACGCGGCCGACGCCGAAAACACCGGGCTCACGCGCGAGGAAATGGCCAGAAATTTCCCTCGCCTTGCCGCGCGATTCGACGAGATCGACGTAAACCACAACGGTCGCATCGAAGCGTCCGAGCTGAGCGCCGCGCTCCAGCAGCTCGCAGCCCAACGCGGCGCACAATAGCCGCTCCCTGCACTCCTCGCGGGCTTGCCCTGCGCCCGCACAGCACCGAAAATGCCTCGAGGGAGCTGACGCGGCTCACCCCCGTCGGCCCGATTCCGCGGGGATACACATGGGCGCAGCCACGATTTCCGACAAGCTGACCGGGATGCGGGTTATCCCGGTCCTGCGCCTCGCCACGCGCGCTGCGGCAGCAGCAGCGGTCGACTGCCTGGTAGAAGCCGGTTACGGAACCGTCGAGCTCACGCTCACCACGCCGGACGCACTCCAACTCATCGCCGAGCTTCGCAAGCGTATGGACAACGCATTCCTGATCGGCGCTGGTACTGTCCTCGACCTCGACACGGCCAGACGCTGTCTGGATGCCGGCGCGGACTATCTGGTGTCCCCCTGCCTGGTCGCGGGCATGGCCAGAATCGCGCGCGATGCCGATCGAGCTGCGCTGAGCGGCGGTTTCACGCCTGGCGAAGTACTGGCGGCGTGGCGCGACGGAGCGCAGATCGTCAAGGTGTTCCCCGCCTCCAGCGGCGGACCCGCTCACCTGCAGGCGATCCATGCCGTATTTCCCGAGATCCCGCTGTGTCCAACCGGCGGCGTGTCGGCAACAAATATGCGCGACTATTTCGCAGCCGGTGCAGCCATCGTCGGGATCGGCAACAACATCATCGACCACAAGGCACTGGCCGCCGGCGACCGCGCGCAGGTCAAGCGTCACGCGCGGCAGTTTCTCGAGCTGGCGCCGGGCGCACGCGAGTGAAGATGAGAGCTGCCGCCGATATCGTGTCGATTGGCGAGCCGCTGTACGAGTTCAACCAGATCCCGGGTGAAGAGCGCAAATATCTCCAAGGCTTCGGCGGAGACACCAGCAACGCGGCCATCGCTGCGGCACGCCAGAATGCGGCCGTCGCCTACGTAACGCGCCTTGGCGACGACGAATTCGGCAGACAGTTCCTGGGCCTGTGGCGAGCGGAAGGCCTGGATGTTTCCGGCGTCGCCATAGACCACGATGCACACACCGGAGTCTACTTCGTTCACCACGGGCCGCAGGGGCACGTGTTCAGCTATCTGCGGGCCGGTTCTGCCGCGAGCCGCATGCGGCCGGAGCAGCTGCCGCTCGAGTTGATCTGCGCGGCGAAATTTCTTCACGCCTCGGCCATCTCACAGGCCATCAGCGCCAGCGCATGCGACGCGGTCTTCGCCGCGATCGACGCGGCCAAGCGTGCGGGCGCCAAGTTCGCCTACGATTCGAACTTGAGGCTGAAGCTGTGGCCGCTGGCGCGCGCCAAAGCGGTGATTACGGCGACCATCCCGGCGGCTGACTATTTCCTGCCCAGCCTGGACGACGTGACAGCGCTCTGCGGGCTGGAGCAGCCCGAGGCCATCGTCGACTGGAGTCACCGCGCGGGCGCCAAGCACGTCGTGCTCAAGCTCGGCGCGGGGGGCGCTCTCGCCAGCGACGGCGTGCGCCGCGAACGGATCTCACCCCACCGGGTCGAGTGCGTGGATGCAACCGGCGCCGGCGACTGTTTCGCGGGCTCACTGCTCGCGCGTCTGGCGCTGGGAGATGATTTCTGGAATGCGGTGCGCTACGCCAATGCCGCAGCTGCGCTGGCAACTACCGGCTTTGGCGCGGTAGCGCCACTGCCGAGGCCGGAGGCCGTACGCCGCCTTCTAGGGAAGCTCTGATCAAGTCTCACAGCCGCAGCGCTAGAGCGTAGCCGGTTAGCTCGAGATAGCCGCGTCCTACTTCGCGCCCCTCCTGCGTCGCCCGCACCGCCCCCTCCCAGTAGATCGTGCCTGTGCTGGCGCGCGAATCGAGCTCCTGGTCGTCCATGAGAGGCTCCAGATGAAGCGCCAGCGAACCCGTGTTCACGCGCATTGCAACCGGGTACTCGATGTTGGTGCGCGGGGAGCGCCAGCGCCGCATCGGGGTGAATTCGATCTCGCCGGGTGCCAGAGCCCTCGTCTGACCTGAAGGATCTCTCAGGCTGCCGCCGGCCCATAGCTCGCGTCCGTCCTTGCGGCGAATGCGAAAGGCCATGAGCGCGCCGCCGTCGGAAAAGTTGATCCCGACCCAGTCCCAGCCTGCGGCATCCGGCGCGAGATACTCGCTCGACCATTCGTGATCGAGCCACGCCGTGCCCGTTACCGCCATGGTGTTGTGCTCGACCACAAGTTCGCCAGCAACGGCAAGCTGCGGCCGACTGTAGTAGTAGCTCGCCTGCCCGGACTTCGGGCCCTTACGGCTGTAACCATCTTCGCCCTCGAGCAGGATCGACTGCGTCGGCTTGAATGTGAGCCGCATGCCAAAGTTTCGTGCTGCGACTTGCGCAACGTAACCCTCGGGCGCGAGCCGAAGCGACCAGTCCTCGATCCACACTCGCGTGCTCCCCGTTTCTGCCCCTGCTAGCCCCAGGCCTTCGCGCGCCGCGCGTTGATCGTGACGCAGCCTTCCGAACTTTGCATCCGCGACCGCGGCATGAGCGAACACCAGCTGCTTGGGAGCGAAGGCGCTTGGATTGTCTTCCTGCACCTGCGGCCGATTCCGGAAGAAGGTGATCTGTACGCCGAGCTCGCGACTGCTCACGTCACTTACCCACCCGGTTATGTACCACCACTCGGTCCGGTACAGCGGATGCGCGCCGTGGTCGCGCGGGAACGCGAGCGTCCGACCACGGCTCACCTCCGGATACGCTGCCCACGAGCACGTCGCACACGCGAGCAGGGGTAGCGTCAGAAAGCGCCTGCGCCCACCCCTCACCTTCTCACCTCTTCGCTTTTCACTCTAAGCTAAACTTACCCGCGACTCCAACAACCACAGTGCAATCGTCACCCCGGGAGGAATGCCGTGATCAAACCCTATACCGCCGTCGGGCTCATTCCCACCGTGCGGGGTATCCGCAAGCGCAAGGACATCATGATCAACCTTGAGCACCTGTCGCACCTGGTGAAGGCTGCGGCCTGGCTGTCCAGCCTCGATCTGCCGGTGCGTCTGATCGCCTTCCCCGAGGGCGCGCTGCAGGGGTTCAACGACGAGGTGCTGGACCTCGATCATGTGCAGTTCGCGCGCGAGGGCGCGATCGACATTCCGGGCGAAGAAACCGAATACCTGGGCAAGATCGCCAAGGAGTACGACGCCTTCATCATGGCGCAGGCTAAGGCGCGTCATCCCGATCTCAAGGACCGTTTTTTCAACGTCGGCTTCATCCTCGACCCCAAAGGCAAGCTCATTCTTCAGCATTACAAGGTCTCGCCGCTGTTTCCGGTCGAGCACTCGGTCTGTCCGCACGACGTGTATGACTGGTGGGTGGAGAAATACGGGCGCAACCTGCAGGCGTTCTGGCCGGTAGTCGACACGGACATCGGGCGTCTCGGCATCATGATGGCCAATGAAGGGTCGTATCCCGAGAACGCGCGGGCGCTGGCCATGAACGGCGCGGAGGTGGTGTACCGCGCATCGTACCCGCATCCGGGTACGGGCAACGAACTGTTCGAGATTCAAAGTCGCGCCAGAGCGCTGGATAACAACATGTACGTTGTGGCGCCCAACATGGGCACCTATTATCTCTTCGCCGAGGAGAACACCCCGATCGACACGTTCGGCGGCCGCTCCTTCATCATCAACTACAAGGGGCAGATCGTAGGGCGTCAGGACTACGGGGCGGGGTCAACCTACGTAGGCGGGGTGATCGACATCGAGGCGCTGCGCGACCATCGGGCGCGCGCGCAATGGGACAACTGGATGAAGGACCTGCGCACCGAGCTGTACCAGATCGTCTACGAGCAGCCGATCTACCCGAAGAATCTGTACCTCAAGCGCGCGCCGATGAAGCACGCGGAATACCGCGAGAAAGTAATCAAGACCCAGATCGCGCTGATGCACGAGCGCGGCATCTGGAAGAAGCCGCAGCGCTGAGCTTATCGCGCACTTTCGTGGAGCCCGCGCGGTTCGACGTCAAACGTGCAGGCTGGCGCCGATACTACTGCGGCTGAGCTGCCGGGCGGGAGATTCGGGATGCCGAAGCGAGCGTTCCGCACGCCGGAAGGGAAACGCGAGCTGTCCGATGTAGGTATCCGGAACTCTGGTGCTGCTCGTTCCGAAGCGGGTCGGTTGAACCCCTCTCGGCAGATAAAGCGTGCCGAAGACCAGGTCTAGAAAGGGAAACATGGGTGCGTAGTTCTTGTTGAGCCCCTCATCTTCCGTGGTGTGGTGCCAGCGATGGAACAACGGGCTCGCGATGACGTAGCGTAATGGTCCAAACGACCAATTCAGATTGGCATGCAGCAGCGTGGAATAGAAGCTCAGAAACAGAACGTAGCCCGCGAGCGCCTTGAGCGGGAAGCCGAGGCAGGCCAACACCGATGTCTGCACCAGTTTGGTCACGAGGTCATTGATCGGATGTACTCTCAAGGCGGACAGCCAATCGAGACGCCTCGAACTGTGATGCACCGCGTGGAATCTCCACAAGCGCCGGCTGTGAAACCAGCGATGAACCCAGTAGCCGGTCAGATCGCCGAGCACGAGCAGCTCGAGCAGCATCAGCCACTGCGGCTGCTGCGCAACTGGACCGAACCCATCGGCGATCCGTGCGCCGATCTGCCGGTCGAGCACAGCGAGCGCGATGACAGCGACACCGAAAGCAAGGATTTTTGAGACTGCCCGGATCACGAGCGGTGTGATCAGCCAGTAGAGCAGATCCACACCGCTGTCCCGGCGCCACAAGCGCTGACCGCGCACCGCAGAGAACAACCGCTCTGAGGCGTACAGCAAAGCGCCCACACCAGCGAGCGCGATCAGAATTCCGACAATCTGCACCATGTCGGCATCTCCGCAAGGAAGCTCTGACAAGCCCATAGAAAAGCAGGAAGCGCTCCCAAGCCCACAATGCGCATGCGCATTTGGCGGGCGCGCGTTTTGCCGGCTGTGTCGCTAGGTTGAAAACAGTTTTGCCGCGGAAAAATCCGCGCGCGCGAAGGCGTAGTTTTGACTCGACGCAATGGCCTTCTTCTTGCTTCGACACTGTTAAATCCCGCGTCGCATCATCGAGTTGAGTGAAGCGGGAATCTCACCGGCATGCAGGGGCTCCCGCCGACGAGATAAGCGCTCTTGGCATCGGTACCTCAGCCGCAGAAGCGCCAATACGGGACGCCCTCCATCTTCTCCTAAGGCACAAGCGTTCCCACATGAAGCGGGATGCGTTCAAGGTGCGCAGTCTCAGCGGTCGGCTGGCGCTCGTGTTCGCGTTGCTCTTCACTGTGGTGCAAGCAAGCGTGCTGTTGCTCGTCGACCGCTCGAGCGCAGGCATCGCCCGCGAGCGCAACGCGGAGGAGTTGCACGTCGGCGAGAGAGTGTTCCTGCGTCTGGTCGAGCAGAACCAGCAGCGGTTGCTGCAAGCGGCAGAGGTCTTGTCGAAAGACTTCGCGTTCCGTCAGGCCGTCGCAACCGGCGACTCGCCAACCATCCCGTCCGTGCTGCACAACCACGGTGCCCGCGTTCAGGCCAGCGTCATGATGCTGGTGTCGCCCGACAACATCCTGATCGCCGACTCGCTGCACCCGGGAGCGGGGCGGCGTCCGTTTCCTCGGCCCGCGTTGATCCGCTCCGCTCAGCAGCGTGGTAAGGCGTCGGCTCTGTTGATGATCGACAACCGCCTGTATCAAGTCGTCGTCGTGCCGGTGCTCGCGCCCGACCCGATCGCCTGGGTCGCCATGGGCTTCTTGATCGATGCCGGATTCTTGAGCGACCTGCGTGCGATCACCTCTCTGCACGTGTCATTCCTTGGGCAAGATCCGAGCGGGAACTGGCAGGTGCTTGCCACCACCCGGGCGAAGAAGGACCTGGAAGCATCGCTGCCGGCGGTGTCGACGCAAGACACCTTGGGCGGCGCGCCGCTGAGGCTGGGCGGGTTCGACACGACCGTATCCACGCTGGCGAAGCAGGGCAGCGATCCGCTCAAGATCGTTCTGCAGCGCTCGGTCCTGGAGGGCATGGAGCCGCTCGAGCGCTTGAAGTCGCTGCTGCTGGCGTTGACGCTCGCCAGCATCGGTGCATCGGTCATCGGCAGCGTTGTTCTGGCGCGCCGCATCACTCAGCCACTCGCGGCATTGACGCAGTTCGCGAAGCGCGTCCGCGACGGGGACTACACAGGCCGCATTGAGGTCAAGCACGGCGACGAGATCGAGGCGGTCGCAACCAGCTTCAACCACATGCTGGAGGGGATCGCGGCACGCGAGGCCGAAGTCATGCGCCTGGCGTACGAAGACACGCTCACTGGTCTGCCGAACCGCGCGATGTTCAACGACCGCCTGGCGCAGGCGGTCAAGCTGTTCCGACGCGCCGGCACTCAAGTCTCGGTTCTGGTCATGGACCTGGACCGCTTCAAGTACATCAACGACACGCTGGGCCACGGCGCCGGCGACCTCGTACTGCAGGAGGTCGCCAAGCGTCTGCGCAATGCAGTAAGGGAATCGGACACGGTAGCGCGCCTGGGCGGAGACGAGTTCGGCGTCTTGCTCGCCACCGGCAGCTCGGACCGCGCCCTGGTGGTAGCCCGAATGATCGATGCGGTCCTGGAGGAGCCGATCGAGATCGACGGCCAGCCGGTAGACGTGGGCTCGAGCATCGGCATTGCGCAATGCCCGGTGCACGGCGAAGAGGCGGGGGTACTGTTGCAGCACGCCGACGTCGCGATGTACGAAGCGAAGCAGCAGAAGTCAGGCGTGGCGGTATACGAACCCAGCTATGACAAGCACCGCGCCGAGCAGCTCTCCCTGCTCAGCGACCTGCGCAGAGCGATTGCGGCCCGTCAGCTCAAGCTGCACTACCAGCCAAAGGTCGATCTGCGGCGCGCGCGGCTGGTTGGGGTGGAGGCTCTGGTGCGCTGGGAGCACCCCGACCGCGGGGTGCTGCCGCCCTCCGAGTTCATCCCGTTCGCCGAGCAGACCGGCGTCATCAGAGAGGTCACGCGCTGGGTGATCCCCGAAGCGATGCGCCAGTGCGGTGCCTGGCTGTCCAGGGGCGTCCCCTTGAGCGTCTCGGTCAACGTGTCCACTCGCGACCTGCTCGACCGCGAGCTGCCGGAAATCTTCGGATCTGCCGCACGCGCCCACGGCGTGCCAGCCGACCTTGTCATCGTCGAAGTCACCGAAAGCGCGCTGATGGAAGATCCACAGCGCGTGCAGGAGATCATGAAAGAGCTCAAGCACCTTGGGCTGCGTCTCGCGATCGACGACTATGGCACCGGCTATTCGTCGCTCGCGTATATCCAGCGTCTGCACTGCGACGAGCTCAAGGTAGACCGCACCTTCGTCACTCATATTTCAGCGCGCGACCGGGACGCTGCCATCGTGCGCTCGACCATCGACCTGGGTCACAGCCTGGGATTGACGGTCGTTGCAGAGGGGATCGAAGACACCGAAGTCTTGGCGGTCCTGCGCAAGCTGGGCTGCGATCTGGGCCAGGGCTTCGGAATCTGCCGTCCGCTGCCCGCCGATGAGCTCATCGAGTGGATCGCGACCAGCGAGTGGCAACCGAAGCAGCGGCGTGACCCACAGCCCGGCGCCTGGGACGGAATGCCGGTGGTCTAGATGCAAACGCGAACGACAATGGCACCGCGGTTGCTGACTTGCTGGCTGTGTTGTGTGGTAGCGCTGTACAGCGGCACCGCTCGCTCCGAGTGGGGTTTTGACGCCACCGGTGGATTCACCTACGACGACAACCTGTCCAATGCGTTCGAAGCAGACGAGCGCAAGGGGGACACGGCGGCTGTCGTCGATCTCGCCGGCGGCTATCGCCAGCAGCTTGGCGACAGCACCAGCTTGGGCTTGAGCCTGCTCGGCACCTCTCAGAGCTATCTGCACTACACAGGATTGAGCAACATCGGGTTGGGGGCGAGGGCGCTGCTGCGCACCAAGTTCGGCCTGGGCGCCGAAGCGCCATGGCTCGCGCTGGCGGCACAGGGCGTCTATCACAACTATCACGACGACAACCTCGACGGCTGGAGCTACGAGGCCGGCGCGACGCTCGGAAAGCGCTTCGGCGATCGCTGGACAGTGAGCGGCAGCGTGCGCTACGACGCGTACGTGGCCAACTCGACGCCGCCGGTCATTATTCCGGGCCTGTCTGGCTCGCCCTACGACGTATATGGATGGAATGTCGGGGTCCAGGCAAGATTCCTCGCCACTGAATCCGATCTGGTCTCGCTGTCCTACAACTGGCGCACCGGCACCGTGACATCGGTGACCGAGCCCGATCTGGAGGTCCTGGAATACTCTGACCGCGTCGCGCGCACCACGATCTTCGGGAGCCCCGAGATCGCATACCGCATCAATGCGAACACGCAAACCATCGGCATCGCGTGGAGCCATACCCTCGGCCAGCATACTGCATTCAATGTGGCCTACGCCTACCGCAGAAGCCAGGCGGACTCCGAACTCGGCGCCTACTACGCGAACGTGATCAGCATAACCGTGTCCTACAGCTACTGATGATCGCTCCTCCCGCAGCGCGCGTTGCGATGCTGGTCTGCCTGACCCTGCCAGCCTGTGCGCTCGCGGCAAGACTCAGCGCGAGCGTGCACGGCGGCGACGGGAAGCCGCT
Source organism: Burkholderiales bacterium (assembly GCA_035499005.1). Classification (GTDB taxonomy): domain Bacteria; phylum Pseudomonadota; class Gammaproteobacteria; order Burkholderiales; family SHXO01; genus SHXO01. The sequence goes on from DATJZQ010000095.1 coordinate 26,292, forward strand.
CCCCAACGCCGTGGTCGTGGCGGCGCCCGAGGATGGCCGGCTGCCCCCGCTCACCAAGACGACGGAGGTGGTAGATCAAATCGACAAGGAATTCGTGCCCTACGTCAAGGCGGTGCGCGCAGGCTCTTACGTCCAGTTTCCGAACAAGGATAACATCCGGCACCACGTTTACTCGTTCTCTCCGCCGAAGAAATTCGAACTTCCTTTGTACAGCGGCACACCGGCCGTACCCGTGCTGTTCGACAAGCCGGGGATCGTGAAGCTGGGATGCAACATCCACGACTGGATGCTGGGTTACATCTACGTGGCCGAAACACCTTATTTCGGCAAGAGCGCTCGCGACGGCCGCGTCGAGGTGGATCAGCTGCCGCCGGGCCGCTATCAGGTCCGGGTTTGGCACCCGCTGATGCAGGGCTCCGAAACCGCCACTGTGCAGCGTGTCGAATTGCGCGACGAGACGCCGACGCGCGTCGAGTGGACGCTCAAGCTCAATCCCGAGTACAGGCCTCGCCGCACGCCGCTCCCGGGCGAGCCTGGCTATCGTTAGCGCTCGTCGCCAGAGCTTTCCTAAATCTCTGCCACCACCCGGCCGATCACGGCCCCCGCCTTCAGTTGATCGAGGGAACGGCTCACCTCCGAGAGCGGTCTCTTCTCGATCGGGATGCGCTTGAGCTTCCCGGCGCGGGCTAACGCAACAACCTCCTTGAGTTCGGCCACAGTACCGACATAAGAACCCTGGATCGTGATTGCGCGCTGGATCGTAGTAACCAGCGAGAGCGGAATCTCGCCGCCATACAGCCCGACCAGGATCAGCCGTCCACCTTTACGCAGTGCGCCGAGCGCTAAGCTCGCCGTGCTCGTGGCGCCGACAAGATCGACCGCACCATAGATATTCCCGCCGCTCACCTGCTTCAGCGCGTTGGCGGCCTGCGGATCCCGGCCATCGACAACTCCGGCGGCACCCGCTGCGCGCGCCGCCTCGAGTTTGGCCGCGTCGATGTCCACCGCGACGATGCGCTCGTGGCCGGACGCCCTGAGCATCTCGATCGCCATCAGACCCAGTCCGCCCGCCCCCATGACGGCAACCCATTCGTCGCGCGGGATGGGGTGGAGCTTGGATACCGCTGAGTACGTGGTCAGCCCGGAGCAGGAAAGTGTCGCGGCCCAGGCGGGATCAACTCCAGCAGCGTCGACCAGATACTTCGGATGCGGAATGAGGAGGTGATCAGCGTACCCGCCGGGCCGCTGAACTCCCACGTAGCGGGGCGCCATGCACAGATTATCCTGTCCCTCGCGGCAGCGAACGCATGTTCCACAGCCGATCCACGGACACACCAGGCGGTCCTGGCCGATCGGAACGCTGCCGGCCTCGGGTCCTGCGGCGAGCACCGTTCCGTACGGCTCGTGGCCGAGCGTGTGCGGCAGCTTCATGCCGCGCTCGGTCATGTAAAAGCGCTTGCCACCGCCCAATTCGAAGTAGCCGTCGCGGATATGCACGTCGCTGTGACAGACGCCGCAGTACTTGAGCTTGAGCAGCACCTCCGTGCCGGTCGGTCGGGGCGTTTCGCGGGTGGCGGGTTGCAGGGGCTTGCCCCATTCTGTGACGTCGTAGCTGAGCATGGTGCCTCCGATAATGTCGCTGCCAGGCGCTAGTGTAACAAGGCGACGGCTCGCCGCCCGCTCGTCGGCCAGCCGTCACACGCCGAGATAGCGATGCCACACGCCTCGGTCAGCATCGAGCTGCGCCGAGCTGCCGCGCCAGGCTACGCGGCCGCGCTCGATGATCGTGTGGTGATCAGCCAGCGCGATCAGGCGCTGCACGTACTTGTCTACGACCAGTATGGTCTGCCCGGCGCGCTTCAGGCTAGCGAGACAGCGCCAGATCTCCTCGCGGATCAGCGGCGCCAGGCCTTCTGTGGCCTCGTCGAGAATCAACAGATCCGGGTTCGTGAGCAGCGCGCGCCCGATCGCGAGCATCTGCTGTTCCCCGCCCGACAGTTGATGCCCCATGTGTCCCGTGCGCGCTGCCAGCGCCGGAAACAGGGCGAGCACGCGCTCTAGCGTCCAGGGACGCTCGGCGTCAGCGCGGTTTTTCGCGAAGGCAACGAGATTCTCGCGCACCGTGAGATTGGGAAAGATCTGGCGCCCCTCCGGAACGAGCGCCACGCCTCGGCATGCGATCTCGTCCGGCCGCCGGCGCTCGATGCGCTCACCGTGGAACGTGATGGTGCCCGAACGCGCAGGCGTGAGACCCAACAGAGATCGAATGGTGGTCGTTTTGCCCATGCCGTTGCGCCCCAGGAGAGCGGCCACTTCTCCGCGCTGCAGTTCCAAGTCGATGCCGAACAGAACCTGGCTCGCGCCGTACGACGCTTTGAGCCCTTCCACTCTGAGCAATGCGCTCACGCCGGCAGATCCTCGCCAAGATATGCGCGTTTGACCTCGACGTTGTCGCGAATCGATTGCGGCGTGCCGCTCGCGATGACGCGGCCGGAATCGAGGACCGAGACCGCATCCGCCAGACGAAACACCGCATCCATGTCGTGCTCCACCAGAAGCACCGTTCGCGCACCCTTGAACGCGGCGATCAAAGCTACGACGCGCCGCGATTCCTCGGGACCCAGGCCGGCCAGTGGCTCATCCAGCAACAGCAGTCGGGCCCCGGTTGCCAGCGTCAGCCCGACCTCGAGCTGGCGCTGCTCGCCGTGCGCCAAAGTACCTGCGATGACCTGCTCACGGCCACTCAATCCAACCTCCGCCGCCAGTGTCCGCGCCTCTTCGAACAGCGACCGCTCGTGTGTTAAGGGCTGCCAGAACCTCACGCTCGACCCGCGCCGCGCCAGCACGGCGAGGGCGAAATTGTGCAGCACGTTCGCCCCGCGAAAGATGCTCGTGATCTGATAGGAGCGCGCCATGCCGAGTTGTACGCGCTCGTGCAAGCTCAGCCGGGTGACGTCGCGGCCGTCGAAAAAGATGCTGCCTGCGTCGGGCTTGAGTGCGCCCGAGAGCTGATGGATGAGGGTGGTCTTGCCAGCGCCGTTGGGTCCGATCAACGCGTGGATCTCGCCTGGCGCTAGCGACAGATCGACGCTGTTCGTGGCGAGCACTCCGCCGAAGTGTTTGTGCAGCCGCTCGACGCGCAGCAACGGCTCAGCCACGCTCGAAACTCCTCTCGCCGACGAGAGCGGCCAGCATTCCCGCGATACCCTGGCGCGCGAACAGGACGACGACGAGCAACACGCATCCGAGGCCGAGCTGCCAGTGGATCGTATAGCCGGAGAGCACCTCCTCCAGAAGAAGAAGCACCAGTGCCCCGAGCGCTCCGCCCCACAGGTATCCGACGCCGCCCAGGATCACCATCACCATCAAAGTGCCTGATTGGGTCCACTGCAGCAGATTCGGGCTGACGAAGCCGCTTTGATTCGCGAGCAGCGCGCCGGAAAGGCCCGCCGCCCCGCCGGCGATCGTGAAGCAGATCAGCTTGTAGCGATAGGTCGGAAACCCGATGGCTTCCATGCGGGTTTCGTTCTGGCGGATCGCCTGAATTACCTGTCCGAATCGAGCCTGCAGCAGGCGTCGCATGAGGTACAAGCTCGACGCGACGATCGCCAGCACCATGTAATAGAAGGTGAGATCGCTGGTGAGGTCCAACCCGAACCCGAACCCGGAGCGCTGTGCCAGGTTGAGCCCGTCCTCACCGCCGTACGCGCGCATCGAGATGAACAGGTAATACGTCATCTGCGCAAACGCCAGCGTGATCATGATGAAGTAGACGCCGCGGGTACGCAGCGACACGGCGCCGATCGCCAGCGCGAAAAGCGCGGAGATGAGCACGGCGAGCGGCCAGCTCGCCCACGCGCTGGTCACGCCCTCCGTCATCAGGATCGCTACCGTATAGGCGCCGGTGCCGAGGAAGGCCGCGTGCCCGAAGCTCACCATCCCGCCATAGCCGAGAATCAAGTTCAGGCTGCTGGCTGTCAATGCGTAGATCAGAACGCGGCTGGCAAAGCTCACGTAGAACAGCTGGTCCCAGTGCTTCGCCGCGAGCGGAAAAGCGACGAGCACAACCAGCACACCGAGCGTCAAACCCTTTTGAGTCATACCTCACTCACCACGAAGGACACGAAGGTCGCGAAGGAAGCCGAACCGGCACGATCGTCGACTCTCCCCGCACAACGGCGGGCTACAACGGGCCAGTAATCGGTCGTCTTCCTCGTGAAATGTACTTCGTGTTCCTTCGTGTCCTTCGTGGTAAATGCGTTCTTGTCTGTCGTTCTGCTTTCACGCTCTCGCGGGGAACAACCCCTGCGGTCGCCAGAACAGAACGGCCGCCATCAGCACGTAGATAGCGATCGAGGCGAGCGCAGGCCCGACTCCGGAGGCCACTGGAGCCGACAGGAAGCTGCGCAGAAACATCGGCAGAAAGGCGCGTCCGATGGTATCCACCAATCCCACCAGCACCGCACCGACCAGAGCGCCTCGGATCGAGCCAATGCCGCCGATCACGATCACCACGAAGGCGAGAATCAGGATGCTCTCGCCCATTCCCACCTGCACCGCGAGCAGAGGCCCGAGCATGACGCCGGCTACGGCACACAACGCGGCGGCCACGCCGAACACGGCCGTGAAGAGAACCTTGACATTGACGCCCATCGCACTCGCCATCTCGCGGTTGGAGGCGCCGGCGCGGACCCACATGCCCGCGCGCGTTCGACCGATGAGCAGATACAGGAACACGGCAACCGCCAAGCCCGCGCCGATCACCGCCAGCCGAAATGCGGGGTAGTAGAAGCCCGGCAGCAGTTGCACCGGGCCGGACAAACGCTCCGGCATATTCAGCATCACGGGTTGCGGACCGAAGATCAGGCGCACCACTTCGTTGCAGATCAGCAGCAGCGCGAAGGTAGCGAGCACCTGTGACAGGTGGTCGCGCGCATACAGCCGGCGTAGCAGCGTGACCTCGAGCAACATGCCGATGACCGCCGTTCCGAGCACCGCCGCCAGAACCGCAAGCGCGAATGACCCGGTCGCCTGGACCACGGCCGCGGCCAGATAGGCGCCGATCATGTACAGCGAGCCGTGCGCGAGATTGATCAGGTCCATGATCCCGAACACCAGCGTGAGGCCGGCGGCAAGCAGAAACAGCATCAGACCGAACTGCAGGCCGTTCAAGGTCTGCTCGAGAATCAGGGTGGCCATCGCGTCACTTCAGCGGACACTCGCCCGCGTACGCGTCCGGATGGTCCTTCAGCACCGTGCTGAGCGTGCGGTTGGTGATGCGCCCCTTGGCGTCGCGCTCCACCACGCGCAGGTAGTAGTTCTGAATCGGGAACCCGTTGTGGTTGATCTTGAACGGCCCGCGCACAGACTTGAACGTATTCGCGCGCAGGGCCTTGCGTACCGCCTCGCTGTCGTCGAGCTTCCCCTTCACCTCGCGTACGACTACATCGATCGCGCGCGCGGCGTCATAACCCTGGGCTGCGTACCCACTCGGCAAGCGGCCGTACTCTTTCTCGAACGCAGCGACAAAGGTCCGGCTCTCGGGGTTGTCCAGGTCATGGTTCCAGAATCCGGTGTTGTAGATTCCAAGCATGGGCTCGCCCACCGCGGGAATGATGTCCTCGTCGGCTGAAAAGGCGCTGGTGATCAGCGTGGTCTGCTTGCCGAGGCCGGAGGCGGAGAACTGCTTGATGAAGTTAATGCCCATGCCACCCGGGAGAAAGAAGAACACGGCATCGGGCGCTGCCGCACGGATCTGCGCCAGCTCGGCCGAGTAGTCGAGCTGGCCCAGGCGCGGGTACACCTCGTCGGCGATGCCGCCGGTGTAGTAGCGCTTGAAGCCGGCCACCATGTCTTTGCCCGCCGGATAGTTGGGTGAGATCAGGAAAACTTTTTTGAAACCTTTGTCCGAGGTGTACTTTCCCGCCGCCTCAGGATTGCCGTCGTTCTGCCAGGACACGCTGAAGAACCAGGGGCTGCACTTCGCGCCGGCGAGCAACGACGGACCGGCATTGGCGCTGATCAGAAAAGTCTTGCTGTCGAATACCGCCGGCGCCACTGCGAGCAGCACGTTCGAGAACACGATGCCGGTCACGAAGTCGACGCGGTCGCGCTTGAGATACTTGTCCACGATCTGGCGCCCCACTTCGGGGTTCTGCTGATCGTCGGTGATCAGCACCTCGGCCGGCAGCCCGCCGAGCTTACCGCCGCTCATCTTGAGCGCCAGGTTGAAGCCGTCGCGGATTTCGGTGCCGACGCCCGCTGCAGGGCCGGACAGCGTGCTGACGAAGCCCACCTTGACTTGATCCGCCGCCTGCGCGGACAACGCGAAGGTCAGGGCGAGCCCTGCCGCGGGTAGGAATCGGTGCATGACGGTCTCCTTTTTAATTGTGGGCACAGTGTAGCGCAGGCAGGCGGGTGCGGACGGTGAGCTACCAGTCCTCCTTCACTGCCCTCACGACGTCGCGTCCCATCGCCTGCCGCCCGCTCATCGCCGCGGTCAACGTCGCGAGCACCAGCATCGTCAGCGCGAACAGCGCGAGGCGACCCCAGGGCATATGCAGCTCCATGCTCCAATGGAACGATTGGCGATTTACCACGTGGATCAGGATCAATCCGATCAGCCAGCCCGGAATGAAGCCGACCAACAGACCCAGCGCGCTGGACAGCGCTCCTTCCACCGCGAGCATCGTGCCGACCTGCCGGCGTGTCATGCCGATGTGGCGCAGCATCCCGAACTCGCGCCGGCGGGCGAGTACCTGTGCTGACACGCTGGTCGACAGGCCAAACAGCCCGATGACAATGGCGCAGCCCTCCAACACGTAGGTCACCGCAAAAGTGCGATCGAAGATCGATAGCGACAACTGCCGAATCTCGCTGGGTTGCGCCACCTCGATGCGCCCCGCCTGAGGGAGCGCATTCTCGAGCGCGGCCTCCACCTGGCCGGGCGTCGCTCCGTCAGCCAGCCACAGCCCCGCGTCCGTCGCCAGACGATCGCCCGTCAGTTCGATGTACAACGCCCGATCGATGAGCAATGCGCCGTTCTGCCGCGCGTAGTCCCGCCAGATCGCGGCAACGGTGAACTGCGTTTTTCGCCCAGCCAGCGGAAGTTCCACACGCGCCCCCGGCCGCAGCGCGTAGAGGTCGGCCGCCGTCTCCGTGACCCACACGGCAGGCGGTTCGCCCGGACCCGGCTGGACTGCCAGCGTGACGAGCGGGAGTGTGGCTGCCGCGCGCGCAGCGTCCAGGTCCCGTGCCAGCAGCGTGACTCGTGGTAGGGACGGGTCGAGCAGCACCTGCTGCGCGCGCAGGAACTCGGCGCGGCGGACGCCGGGGAGGCCCGCAATGGTTCGCTGCGCCGCTACGTCCAGGAACGCGGTGTCGCCGCTGGTTCCCGCGCGCAGGTAGAGGTCGGCCGGCAGCACACGGTGCAGCCAGCTATCGAGCGAGTCGCGAAATGATGCGACCATGATCGCCATCGACGCCATCAGCGCGACGGCCGCGACTACGGCGGCCAGGCCGATTCCCGTTTGCGCCGAAGCCGCGCGCAGCTGCGCCAAGGCCAGCGCGGATGGTACGGCTCGTGGCAGTGGCAGCAACGGGAGCAGCCGTGCGCAGATCCACGGCACGAGCAGGACCGTGCCGAGAAGCAGAAGCGCCACCGACGCATAACCAAACAGCGGAAGGCCGCCCACTGGCGGAAGCTGCGCCATCACCACTCCCGCGAGCAGAAACAGCAGGCCGCCACGCGGCGACTGGATGCGCCGGTAGGCGCGCTGCTCGTCGCCAGCCCTGAGTGCGGCAGCCGGTGGCGCGCGAGCTGCTTCGCGTGCAGGCAGCAGACCGCCCGCCAGCGCGGCAAGCACTCCGGCGGCAAAGAAGATGGCGACTCCGCTCCAGTCCACTGGAAGCTGTGGCTTGACACCGGCAAAAAATCCCGCACCCAGATCGGCACCGACAACGGAGACGGCTGCACCCGCGAGCAGTTGCCCCGCGGCCACTCCGAGCGCGGCGCCGATCGCGCCGATCAGGGCGCTCTGCATCGCGAGCAAACGCAATATCTGACCGTGGGTGACTCCGAGCACGCGCAGCAGAGCCAGCTCCCCGCGCCTGCGCAGCACCGCCAGCACCTGAGTGGAGAACACCAGCAAGGCGCCCGTGAACAGCGCCACGAGCGCCAGCACGTTGAGGTTTACGCGGTAGGCACGGCTCAGACGCAGATTCGATTCGACCGTGGACTGAGGTCGCTCCGCGTGCACGCCAGGAGGCAAAGTCTGCTGAAGCCGCCGCTGGAACAGGGCGACATCCACGCCGGGACGCAGCCGCAGATCTATCCGCGTGAGCTTTCCCAGCCGATGCAGGCGCCATTGCGCTGCCGCGATGTCCATCACCCCGAGGCGCTGGCGCGCGGTCTCGTCGGCCAGTACGCCGACCACCTTCAGCTCGATGTCGTCCAGACCCACTTGAATCGTGAGCGTCGATCCTGGTTCGAAACCGAGCCACCGCGCCGCCGTGCGACTGAGAAACACCGTATCCGGGCGCAGGGCATCCAAGCGGTCGCTCCCTTCGCCCACCAGTGCAGGCTGAAGCCGCCCGGCACGGAACATGTCGAGCCCGAGCAACCGCAGCGGCTCGTCACGCCCCGGCAGGCGCGCATCCACCTCGATCGCCGGGCTTGCCACCGCAACCTCCGGCAGCCGCGCGATCGAGACGTACAACGCATCGTCGAAGCCGGCGCGGGCGCCCCGCACAGTGAGATCGGCGTCGCCCGACACCGTGTAGAGCGCCTGTGCGAACTCGTTGGCCGCCGCCCGGTTGATGAGCTGCACGGCGTACCCGAGCGCCACGCCCAGCGCGATGGCGATGATGGACGCCAGGAGACGCCCCTTGTGCTGGCGCATTGGGGCGATCAACAGCGAAGCCGGAAGCATGTGCACAACAGAAGTTCAGACGATAGGTGCCACTCGTTTATTCATTCACCCTTTCGCCTCTTCACCTTTTCACCCCTTCGCCTTTTCACCTCTTCACCTCTTCACGCTTGTCACGAACTTCGCGATCGCCTCGATCGTCTGCACGGGTCGATCGACGTGCGGCGAGTGACCGCAATGCTGCAGCATCAGGACCTGCGCAGGTCCGCTCACTCTGCGCGCGACTGCCTCTACTTGCGCAATCGTCCCGTACTGGTCGTCCTCGCCCTGAATCAGCAGCACCGGCGCTGTGATCGAAGGCAACATGGGCTCGATGTTCCAGGAGCGGAAATCCGGATGCAGCCAGACGTCGTTCCAGCCCCGGAAGGTAGCGGCTGCGTCGTCGTGATAGCGCGCGAGTTTCGCGCCGAGATCGGTGGCCTCGAAGCTCGTTCTGGCCTGCGCAATGCTCGCGACCGAGATGTCTTCGACGAATACATGTGGCGCCATCAGGACGAGGCCCTGGACGGCGTTGCTGGCCGCATAGATGATCGAGATGGACGCGCCATCGCTGTGGCCGATGAGAATCGGGTCGGAAACGCCGAACGCGCCGAGCACGCCGGGTAGCGTTTCCAAAGCCTCCCTGTGCATGTAGTCGACACTCCGCGGTGCGCTGAGCCGGTCCGACCTGCCGTGCCCGTAGCGTGAATAAACGAGCGCCGCGCAGTTCGTCGCCCGCGCCACCCGTTCCGGAAAATCTTTCCACAGGGCGACCGACCCGAGCCCCTCATGCAGAAAGACGAGAGTCGGTCCTTTTGCACCGAGATGCAGGCGGCCGGGATCGACCCATTTGTACTCAAGGCGGTGGCCGGCAACTTGAAGGCAGGTCATTGAAGGGGATCACGCTAACGCGGGCGCTCAAGATGGTAGCGCGTGCACGGTCCGATGGTCTAACATCGAGCGACTCCTCGACCTGGACAGATTGTGACTACCGAGAAGCACACCTTGCTGGTGCTGAACCCTGGCCACTTTCATGCTGCGCTCACGCTACGCCGCCGCCACCCGCGGTTGAGCGATGACGTCTACGTCTACGCAGAGGACGGCCCGGACGTCGACAGCTTCCTGCGCATCGTGGAAAGCTTCAACCGGCGCAGCGAGGCTCCAACGCACTGGAAGCTGCATGTGTTCCGCGGTACCAGCTTCCTTGATCGCCTGCGAGCGGAGCGCCACGGGGACGTCGTGATCATGGCCGGAAAGAACCGCGACCGCATGGCAACCATCCGGCTGCTGCATGCGGACGGCTTCCTCGTCCTCGGCGACAAGCCGTGGCTGATCGGGTCGGACCAGATCGCGTCGCTGCACGAGGTTACGGCGGCAACGCCGCTGGCGATGGACATCATGACGGAGCGCCACGAGATCGCGACGCGAGTGCAGCAAGCGCTCGCAGCACGTCCGGAGATATTCGGCCGGTTTCGCATCGATGGCAGCGAGCCGGCGATCGAGATCGAAAGCGTTCACCATCTCTACAAGGTGGTCAACCAGCGCCCCTTGGTGCGGCCGCCGTGGTATTTCGACGTGGCGGTGCAGGGCGAGGGCATAACCGATGTCACCACACACCTCGTCGACTTGACGCACTGGATGGTCGGCGGGGGCAGAGCGTTTGCGCACGACCGGGACGTGGAGTTGCACTCGGCACGCCAGTGGCCTACAGCTGTTCCGCGCGACACATTCGAGCGGATCACAGGCCTGGATGATTTTCCGGCGACCCTGCGCGCGAATGTGCGAGACGGTGCGCTATCCTATCTATGCAACGCTCAGCTGTCCTACCGGCTGCGCGGCGTCCCCGTCCGGCTGGAAACGCTTTGGCAGCTCGCTATCCCAGAGGGCGGCGGGGACACGCACCGCGCAATCATGCGCGGCACCGACGCCGATCTGATCGTCGATCAGGGGCCGGCCACGGCGTTTCGAACCGAGCTGACGGTTCATCCCATGAATGCCGGCCCCGGCTACGCCCGTGCGCTGCAAAGCGCGATCGCGGCTTTGCATGACCTCTACCCCGGCCTCGGCCTCGAAGCCTCGGGTTCCGTCTTCCGTGTCACGATCCCTGCAGCGCTGCGCACGACGCACGAAGAGCATTTCGCCGCCGTGCTGGACCAGTTTCTCGCTTACGCCGATCGCGGCCAGTGGCCAGACAATCTCGGGCCGGACCTGGTGACCAAGTACACGCTGCTGGCTCAGGCGCGCGAACTTTCCCACCGAAGCAACTGAGCGCACTGCTCTTGGCGTAACCCCGAGCCGCCTAAGTAGGGCGCTCCTCAACGGCACCGGTCGGGTCCGGGTTTTGCTCAAGCTCGCTTGAGACGTCGCCGATAACCTGTAACTTCTTGTGAAGACAGGCCAAATCATAGTTTCGCCGAGCTCGAGGGGCTGCGCCGGCTTTACCTTCGTGGAGCTGGTCGTGACCCTGCTCGTGCTCGGAATCCTCGCCGTCTTCGCAATCGCAAAGCTCAGCAACATGAGCGCCCTCCAGCAGCGAACCGAGTACGACAAGGTGGTCTCGGCGATCGAGTACGCGCGGAAGTCCGCCGTCGCTCAGCGTCGATACGTGTGCGTGTCGGTATCGGCCACAGCGGTCTCCTTGACCATCGACCCGAATCCACCGGAATCGACGGCGACGCCGTTTGGTGGAACCTGCCCATTTGCCAACGCCCTCGCGCTGCCGGCACCCGACCGTTCATGCGCGGCCAATCAGACCTGCGCGAAGACGACGTCGTTTTCAACGACCTCCGCCACGTTCCAGTTCGACCCGCGCGGCCGCGCGGCTGCGCAGGTCGTCGTCACCGTCTCGGGTTTCCCCGCGATCACGGTGGAGGCGGAAACCGGCTATGTGCATTAGACCGCGCGCGACCCGACGACAGCTCGGACTGAGCTTCATCGAGCTCCTGATGTTCATCATCGTGGTCGGCGTGTGTCTCGCCGGTGTACTGACGGCGATCAATATGGGCGTGCATCACAGCGCCGACCCGATGATCCGCAAGCAGGTGCTGGCCGCGGCCGAATCGCTGTTGGAAGAGGTCGAGCTCCAGCCGTTCACGTACTGCGATCCGAGAGATACCTCCGCCAGCACGGCCACGAGCTCCGCGGTGGGCGCAACCGGCTGCAGCGCGGCCGGTTTCTCGATGGACAACACCGGCAACTGGGGCGCGGGCAAAACGCGCTACGGACCGACCTTCTTCGACAACGTCGCCGACTACAACAATTTCTCCATGGCCGGGACGCTGAACGACGTCTTCCAGCAGTCCAGCTCGGCGCTGGCAGGCTACAGCGCGAGCGTGACGGTGACCCAAGTCGGAACCGGCTTCGGCCTCCCCAATGCCAATGTCCTGCGCGTCGACGTCACGGTCAGCGGGAGCGGCAACAACGTAACGTTGACCGGCTTCCGATTTCGCCATTCGCCCAACTTGATCGACTGATCATGATCAACAGGGCGATGCGCGGATTCAGCCTGCTCGAGGCGATTGCCGTGATCATCATCTGCGGCATCATCGTGGCCGCGGTGGCGGTCTTCATGCAGCGTCCGATTCAAGGCTACTTCAGCAGCACGACGCGCGCGGCGATGGCTGACACGGCCGATACCGCACTGCGCCGCATCGGACGCGATGTGCGCCTCGCGCTGCCGAATACGGTACGAGTCGGCGGAGGCGGTTTGTTCCTGGAGTTGATCCCGATCAAGACCGGCGGCCGCTACCAGCAAAGCGATGCCTGCTTCTCCACCGGTTGCAGCACCCTATCCACCCTTGGCGACATGCTGACCAATGTTCAGATCGCTACGGGCTCGGATCTGGTCGCAATTTACAATCAATACAACAACAGCGGCGCGGATTGTGCGCCGACGACGGCGGGCCTGTACAGCGCGTATTGCGGCCAGGGAGTCAGCGTGCTCGCTTCGGCCAGCGGCGCGGGCACGACGAGCGACACCCTCGGCTTCGCCAACACTGTATTCCTCCCGCCGGGCGGGTCGCCTACGCGCAGAGTATTCATCATCGCCGCCTCTCCGGTGACCTATGCATGCGAGGCAGCGACCAACACGCTGTGGCGCATCTCGGGCTACACGCGACAAGCGGCGCAGCCGGTCACCCTGGCAGCGGCTCCACTCTCCACAGCCTCGAGCAAGGTTCCGCTCGCGACCAACGTCTCCTGCCCGGCGACGGGTGCCGGTGTGCCGCCGCGCTTCTCCTACTCGAGCGGTGCCTCCGAACGCTACAGCCTGCTTTCGGCATGGATCACGCTTCAGATCAGCGGAGAGACCGTCAACCTTCTGCACCAGATCCATGTTGACAATACTCCATAGTTTTCGCGGCCAGCGCGGATTTGCGCTCGCCAGCGCAATTTTCATCCTGGTCGTTCTCGCGGCGCTGGCGCTCGGCATCACGCTGCTCACCACACAGACCGAGACCGGGCACGCACGCGACATCTCGGGGTCGCGCGCGTACCAGGCGGCGCGTGCAGGGCTCGACTGGGGTGCGTATCAAGTGCTGGATCCGGCAAATGTCACTGCCACAGCCGGCAACGCGCCACTGCCCAACTGCCCTGGCGTTGCGGGCGCTTGCCCAACCGCCGCGGCACCGAGTTCTTCGACTCTGCCGTCGGGTCCATTTGCATCTACGGTCCTGGGAGGGTACGTAGTCACGGTCCAGTGTTCGTGCGCCGACTTCACCGAGGCCGGAAGGAACGTTCGCGTGTATCAGTTGAAATCGACCGCCACGTTCGGCGGGGGCGTCGGCCAGGTCGAGCGTCAGCTGTCCGCACGCGTGTCCTACTGCCGAGATCCCAACGGCAATCCGGCGGCGCAGCCCCCGTACGGGTGCAGCTGATGCGGCTGCGCCGTGGGGCGATCTGCATCTCGCTTCTCCTGCTGAGCATCTGCTGCTCGTCCGCGCTCGCGCGCACCTGCACCTCAACTGGCACAGGTGGAACCTGGAATGTCACCGCCACCTGGGCAGCCGGATGCAACGGTGGCCCGGTTGCGGGCGACACCGTCACCATTACGAATGGCGACGTGGTGACGGTTACGGCGAACGCCGTCGCCGATTCGCTCACCGTTCAGGGTGGCGGCAACAACTCAACGCTGACGATCAACAGCGGCGTGAGCCTCACGATCAACGGCGCCGTGTCGATCGGCGCGCCTACGGCAGGCGGCATTACCGACCTGATCGACGTCCTCGGCAGCGCCCAACTCACCATCAACGGTGGCTTGACGCTCACTGGCGGCACTTCGGGTACGCGCCAGGCGTTGCTTCGACTCGGGAACAACGCCGCCACCAGCGTGACTGTGACCGGGAGCATCACCTTCGGCGGCACGACCGCTAACGCGCTGGTGACTTTTCTAGGGCAAGGGACACTCAACGTCGGCGGGGATTTCGGCAACGGCGGCACATTTACGCGGGGTACCGGCACCGTCGTGTACAACGGCAGCGGCGCGCAGAACCTCGGGACGTACACCTACAACAACCTGACGATCAGCAAGAGCGGAGGAGTAGCTGCCGCCACAGGTGCCGTCAGCACCGCGACGCTGATTTTCGCCGCATCGAACGCCGGCATCGTGACGATGTCGGGTACTAACCTCCTGACGGTGACGAATACATGCCCTGCCTCGGTTGTACAGACCGGATCCGGCTGGCTCAACGGGAATCTGCGCCTCACTTTCGGGGCACCTCCGCAGACCTGCACCTTCCCAGTCGGCGATGCAGCGGTCTACAGCCCGCTCGCGATTTCGACGACCGGTGGCGCCGGCGGAACACTCACCGCGGACGTGACCAATGCGATCCACCCGCAAAACGCGACCTGGCCCTTGAGCACGACCAAGTACGTCAATCGGTACTGGACGCTGGGCTCGGCCACGGACACGCTCACGGCTACAAGCTATAGCGCGACAATGAACTGGGCGGCAGCTGACGTTCAGGGCGGCGCCAACTATCAAAACTTCATCGTCGGCGAATACACCAGCACGGGCGGATGGCTCGTACCCGCTCCGACTCCCAGCGCCAATACTGCGACCTCGATCGTCGCGAGCGGCATCACGACGGCATTCACCACGCCGGCCAACCTAGTGGTGGGTGAGCCTTACGTTTGCGCTCCACCGGCCAATGCCCCGGCAGGCCTCGTATGCGTGTGCGACAACTTCGGCCGTGCGACCCTGAATCCGTCGACGATCTT
>DATJZQ010000096.1:0-6822 GCA_035499005.1 Burkholderiales bacterium
GCGATTGCCGAGGACAAAGCCAGCGTCATGGAAAACAACATCAACAATGAAGTCATTCTCGCTGCGCGCCTTTTTCTCGCGACACTCTTTTTGATTTTCGGCTGGAGAAAACTGACGGACTACTCTGGCACGGTAAGTCGCATGGTACAGGACGGCGCGCCGATTCCGGTACTGGCTGCTGCCGTATCGATCTTCATGGAGCTTCCGGTTGCGTTCGCGGTCGCTGTTGGAGCGTTCACACGTCCTTCAGCTTTTCTTTTGGTTTTATACACGCTGGGAACCGCCCTCATTGCGCATCACTATTGGACAGTGACAGGGGCGAATAAGGTCGACGGCATGGAAAGCTTTTTCAAGAACCTCAGTATTGCGGGAGGCTTTCTACTGCTTTATGTCACCGGTGCGGGTAAATATTCGCTCGATGCCGTGTTGGGCTTGCAAGAGAGGTGATGTTGTCGCTTGTGCCAGAAGGCGGACATGCCTTTTCACCTTGCCCACTGGCCGGTGAGCGGCAGCGAGTAACTCGCAAGTCGATTTGCTCGAGTACGACGCCCGAGGTATTGTTGTGAACGGAGAAATGTCTATGAACCAGGTACAAGTCGAGCACAAGAGCTATCAGATGCCGCCGCAGGATGGAATTACCGTTGCGCACTTTCTCACCGTCGTCGACATCGAGCGATCGCTTCGATTTTACGAAACGGTCTTCGGAGGCCGCATTCAGAGCAGGGGCGACAGCAAGGGCGCACCGGGGTACATCCAGATCGCGAACACGTGGCTCATTGTCAACGTCGGGGGTGGTCCGACACCCGACAAACCATCGGTAACGCTCAGTGTCCCGGCCGACCCCGATTCAGTCAGCAGCTTCATGAATATCCGCGTTGCGGATATTCAAGCGTGCTATGAGCTGTGGCGAAAGCGGGGAGCCGTGTTCATCACGGAGCCAAAAGATAAGTACGGCGAGACGCGCTGCTACATTCGCGATCCTGATGGTTATGTGATAGAAGTTGGGCAAAGCAAGCCGGGATTCACTTACGGCTGAACCGCATGCGGCATCAACCCGGAAGCTTAGCGCCGAAAAAAGAAGACGAGCGCGAAGGCGGCACCAAGAAAGGTTATCCGGCAATGCGCTCGGCGGCCTGAATAGCGCAACGTGCCGCCGCGCCTCTTAGCCGTCAACGTCGGACTCCCGCGCGAGCATACTTGGCGCAGCCGGGTCGTACGAACCGGAGTCTGGAAGGAGCCGGTGGTGGGGCGGCGGATGGTGCGGCGCCTCAATATCGACGGCGACGGGCAGGGAGATCTGGCGGGTCACGGTGGCGAGCAACGTGCGGTGCTCGTCTATCAGCTCGAATCCTATCGTCATTGGGAGCGCGAGCTCGGCCGCCCGGAGTTTGCTTTTGGCCAGTTCGGGGAGAACTTCACGGTCGATGGTTTATCCGACCGCGAGGTGTGTATCGGCGATCGCTATCGCATCGGGGAAGCGCTGTTCGAAGTGAGCCAGCCGCGCGTGACGTGCTACCGCGTGGGACTGCGGATGGACGAGCCGCGGATGGCTGCGTTGCTCGTCTCGCATGGTCGGCCGGGCTTCTACCTGCGCGTGCTCGAGGAAGGAATGGTCGGCGCGGGCGACGAGATCGTCAAAGTTACCGATGGACCCGAGCGCATGACCGTCGCCGAGGTCAACGCCCTGCTCTACCTGCCGGGGCACCGGCGCGAAGACCTGCAGCGCGCACTGCGCATACCCGCATTGAGCCCTGGCTGGCAAGGGTCGTTCCGCGCCCTGCTCGATCAACCTTCGGACGCTGGCCCCGGCGCAGGCAATGCCGGCTTGTCTGCGGGGACTGGCCCAGCTCCCGCGTGGACGGGCTTCCGCACGCTGCGCGTCTCGCGCATCGATCAGGAGAGCCTGACGGTATTCTCGCTCGTTCTCACCTCGGTCGATGGGCGCCCACTGGCAACTCCATTGCCAGGACAGTTCGTTGTTCTGCGGCTGCACACGGATCCCGGAGCCGCGCCGCTGCTGCGCAGCTATTCGCTGTCCAGCGCGCCCGAAGCGGATCACTATCGCATCAGCATCAAGCGGGAGGAGCATGGCGCAGCCAGCAGCTACTTGCGCGACCATATTCGCGTCGGAGACTGCCTGGAAGTGAGCGCACCAAGAGGCGCATTTACTCTGAGATCGGGCGAGCGGCCCGCTGTGCTCCTGAGTGCCGGCGTCGGCGTAACGCCGGTTCTAGCCATGCTCCACACGCTGGCCGCAACGAGATCAACGCGCGAGGTCTGGTGGTTGTACGGCGCGCGCAACCGAACAGAGCATCCTTTCGTGCGCGAGTGCGATGAGCTGCTGCGGCAGCTCCCTCGAGGTCACCGATACATCGTTTACAGTCAGCCATCGGCCTCGGAATCGCCCGGCAACGATTTCGACGCGCACGGACATCTGGATCTGGGGGTACTGACCCACCTCGGCGTGGCTCGGGAGGCCGATTTCTACCTGTGCGGGCCCTCCGCCTTCTTGGAAGACTTGACGCGTGGCCTTCTGAGCTGGGGCGTGCCCCGAAGCGGGATCCACTCCGAAATCTTCGGTGCCGGGACGTCGTCGACGCCCGGGATCGAGGAGCACCGGCCGCCTCCACACGCTCCCGAAGGCGCGCGCGGAGAAGGACCGCGCGTCTCCTTTGGGCGTTCGGGACTCTCCGTCGACTGGGGTTCGCGCTTTCAGAGCTTGCTCGAACTGGCCGAGGCGTGCGACGTTCCGGTCCACTGGTCATGCCGCACCGGCGTGTGCCACAGCTGTGAAGTCGGGTTGATCGGCGGGAGCGTCACTTACGACCCCGATCCTCTCGATCCACCGGCGAGCGGCAACCTGCTAATCTGCTGCTCTCGACCAAGCGGAGACGTCGTGATCGATTTGTAGTCCCGGCGCAGTTTGCGTAAAGCTCGATAATTGCCCCCTCCCGTCCTTCGCCTGTCCGGCATCACGAAGCGCTTCGGCGCACTCGTCGCTAACGACGCCATCTCGCTCGATCTTGCGAGCGGCGAAGTGCTGGCGCTGCTCGGTGAGAACGGCGCCGGCAAGAGCACGCTGGTCAACATCCTGTTCGGCCACTACGTGGCGGACGGCGGCTCGATCGAGGTGTTCGGAAAGCCTCTGCCGCCTGGAGACCCGGCTTCGGCGCTCGCCGCAGGCATCGGCATGGTGCATCAGCACTTCACGCTGGGAGACAACCTGTCCGTGCTGGACAACGTGCTGCTCGGCACCGAGAAGCTGTGGCAGCCCTTCTCCCGGCGGCGCGAAGCGCGTGCCCGTCTCGCCCAAATCTCCAAGCAGTTCGGCCTTGCGATCGATCCGAATGCGCGCATCGCCGAGCTCTCGGTCGGCGAGCGCCAGCGCGTTGAAATCCTCAAAGCGCTCTACCGCGGCGCTCGCATTCTCATCCTCGACGAACCGACGGCCGTGCTCACGCCGCAGGAATCGGAGGCGCTGTTCGCCACACTCAAGACGCTGGTGACAGACGGCCTGTCGATCATCTTCATCTCGCACAAGCTGGACGAGGTGCTGGCGGCCAGCCAGCGCATCGCCGTCCTGCGGCAGGGCAAGCTCGTCGCCATCCGCGATCCGGGTGGAACGAGCAAGGCCGAGCTGGCCGAGCTGATGGTCGGGCGCCGCGTCGACGCGCCCGTTCGTACCCCGGCCCATCGGATAGCTGCGCCGGAAGTCCTGCTGTCGGTGCAGGAGCTCGCCGCCGGCGGGAAGCTCACGCGCGCGAGCTTCGTGGTCCGGCGCGGCGAGATCTTCGGCATCGCCGGCGTCTCGGGCAACGGTCAGGCGCAGCTCGCCGACGCATTGTGCGGGCTGCTACCTCCGGCGCACGGCGAAATACGCGTCGCTGGTGAGCCCATTTCCCCGGACCCGCACGCGTTCGTCCACGCGCGAGTCGGGCGCGTGCCCGAGGATCGCGGCTCGGTCGGAATCATCGGGGATCTCGCGATCTGGGAAAACGCGATCTCCGAGCGCTATCGCGAGCCGCGTTTCGCTCATGCCGGTTGGCTTCAGCTTCAAGCCGCCAAAGCGCAGGCACAGCAGATCGTGGAGCGGTTCGATGTGCGCTGCTCCGGTCTCGACGCGCCGGCAAAGTCGATGTCGGGTGGCAACATCCAGAAGCTCATACTGGGCCGCGCGCTGGCCAACGATCCGCAGATCCTCATCGCCAACCAGCCGACCTGGGGCCTGGACGTGGGGGCGGTCTCGTATGTCCACGGTGAGCTCCTGGCCGCACGCGAGCGCGGCGCGGCGATCGTGCTGATCTCCGAGGATCTCGACGAGCTGTTCGCCAACGCTGATCGCATCGCAGTCATGTTCCACGGTGTCCTGTCCGACGCGCGCGACGACTGGACCGTGGGCCAGATCGGGCTGGCGATGGCGGGCGCCGCACAGTCTTCTCATGCGCAGTCTGCTTAATTTGCGCCTCGAAGCGCGCCAGCGGGTGCCGCTCGCGATGGCGCTCGCTTCACCGTTCGTCGCGGTGGCGTTCACGCTGTTGGTGTGCGCAGGACTGATCATCTGGGCCGGTGCGCCGGTTGCCCGTGCCTACGCGCTCCTGTTCGAGAGCGCCTTCGGGTCGCGCTTTGCGATCGGCGAAACGCTCACGCGCGCGACGCCGCTCATCCTCACGGGACTGTCCTGCGCGGTCGCGTTCCGCGCGCACTTCTACAACATCGGCGCCGAGGGCCAGCTCTACTTCGGCGCACTCGCGGCGGTGGCCGTGGGTGGCAGCGCCATCGCTCTGCCGGCGCCCATTCTCTTCCCGCTGATGATCGCGGCCGGGATGGCGGCCGGTGCGCTGCTGCTGGTCGTTCCGGCTCTCGCCAAGACGCGCCTGGGCGTGGACGAGGTGGTGACGACGCTGCTGCTGAACTTCGTGGCCCTACTGTTCGTCTCGATGATGCTGGACGGGCCGATGAAGGACAGCACCGCGATGGGCTGGCCGCAATCGGTCCCAATCCGCCCCGAGCTCGAGTTCGGCAAGCTGCTCGAGCGCTCGCGCGTGCACGTCGGCCTGATCTTCGCCGTCGTGCTGGCGATAGCGCTCTGGGTCGTCAACGTCCGCACAACGTTCGGCTACGAAATGCGGGCCGTCGGCGCCAACGCACGGGCCGCGCGCTTTGCCGGCATCCCGGTGGACAAAGTCATGCTGAAAACTGCGCTGCTGTCGGGCGCGCTCGCCGGCCTTGCGGGCGTGGGCGAGGTGGCCGGCCGCGCCGGTTATCTGACGCTGGACATGTCCCCCGGCTACGGCTATTCGGGCATCGTGATCGCCATGCTGGCCGGCCTCAATCCGCTGGGCGTGGTTCTCGCGGCGCTGTTCGTCGCCGGCCTGATCGTCGGGGCGGATTCCATGAGCCGCGCCGTGGGCGTACCGACCTTCCTTGCGGACGTGATCGTCGCCGTGTCGCTGCTCTCGATGCTGGTCGCGACCATGCTCGCGCGCTACCGGGTACGCTGGTCATGACCGAGATGCTGGACATCGTCGCGTCGGCGCCGTTCTGGATCGCGGTACTGCGCATTGCGACACCGCTCATCTTCGGCACCCTCGGTGTGCTCCTGTGCGAGCGCGCCGGCGTGCTCAACCTGGGAATCGAGGGGATCATGGTGGCGGGCGCGTTTGCCGGCTGGCTCGCGGTATACCAGGGAGCCGGGCTGTGGACCGGAGTGCTCGTCGCGGCGGGCACGGGCGCGCTCTTCGGTCTGCTGCACGGCGCGCTCACCGTCGTGCTGGCGCTATCGCAGCACGTGACAGGACTCGGCATTACGCTGTTCGCGACCAGTCTCTCGTACTACGCCTATCGCGTGAGCTTTCCGAAAGTGAGCTCGCCGCCGACCGTCAATCCATTCGGTGAGACACATCTGTTCGACGGTTTGCCTGCCATCGGCCCCGTTCTGAGCGCACAGACGCCGCTGACGCTCCTGGCGCTCGCCATCGTGCCCCTGATCGCGTACGTTCTGTACCGGACACCGGTCGGGCTGGCCGTGCGCATGGTCGGCGAGAATCCGGCAGCGGCCGAAGGCCAGGGGCTGAGCGTCAACGGCGTACGCATCGGCGCCATCGTGGCGGGCAGCGCACTGATGGGTGTCGGCGGCGCATTCCTGACGCTGTCCGCTTTCAACGCTTTCTACTTCAACATGATCAACGGGCGCGGCTGGATCTGCGTGGCGCTGGTCGTGTTCGCATCGTGGCGTCCGGGCAAGGCGTTGCTCGGCGCGATCCTGTTCGCTGCCTTCGATGCCTTGCAGCTGCGCCTGCAGCAGAGCGCGGGCGGGACCCTGCCCTACCAGGTGTACCTCATGATCCCCTATCTGCTGTCCATCCTCGCGCTCGCGCTGGTGGCACGCAAGGCAGCGTATCCTCAGGCCTTGATGAAGCCGTACCGCAAAGGCGAACGATAGGAGCGAAGATGATCGAGCTCATCATCCGCAATGCCAACCTCCCGGACGGTCGCCAGAAAGTCGACATCGCGGTGAACGCCGGCCGCATCGTCGAAGTGGCGCCCGGCATCGCCGGTCAGGCGCGCGAGATCGTGGACGCTGCCGGTCAACTTGTTTCGCCGCCTTTCGTCGACGCGCACTTCCACATGGACGCGACGCTCAGCTACGGGCTGCCGCGCGTCAACCAGAGCGGCACGCTGCTCGAAGGCATCGCGCTGTGGGGCGAGTTGAAGCCTCAGCTCACGTTCGAGGCGATCGTAGAGCGCGCCCTCGCGTATTGCGACTGGGCGGTGGCCAAGGGCCTGCTGGCAATCCGCTCGCACGTGGACGTCTGCGACCCG
>DATJZQ010000097.1:0-29909 GCA_035499005.1 Burkholderiales bacterium
CGATCGCCTCTATGGAGGCGACTTCATGAGTGCGGTATTGCCGCAGGCGAAATAGTGTCCAAAGCCCCGCCAACGTATGGACGCGACGATATTCTGCCCCCGCTTCCTCGGATAGTATCCGCGTCACAAGGGCCTGGGCACCCCGAGGCAACGACGGATACACATGGTGAGTGGCGTGGGCATTTAGGCCCCCAGTCAGTAGAGATGCCATGAACGACCCGGGGTAAAGATCCCAGGTGGTTCGCAGCTGACGCAGAACAGGGTCAGCGGTGCGACGGGCAACCGGCAACGAGTGCGAAAGCAACCCGAGGTAATTGCCGAACAAAAGCAGGAACAGGATCGCGGGCACGAGCGCCAGCGGCATGAGCAACCAGAGCAGAATCAGCCGCACGGTCATTCCCAGCCACTCGTGCCATGTCGGCTGCTGGAAGAGACGTTTGACATCCCAGGCAACGTACGTCAGCACCATGCCGAGCAAGTTCCACATGTCGCCCGCGACGGAACTGGCGCTGAGGTACATCCTGTCCTCTTTTGAAAAGGGACGAGAGTGGTGGATGACGTGGTGACCCTGTAGCCAGGAGGCCCGGCTGAACAGCAAACAGTCTAGAGTGAGGAATGCCACTACCTGGTTGATCGGACGCGAGGGAACGAATGCGTTGTGACTCGCATCGTGGCCAACCATCAGCAGGCAGAACCATGCCCAGCCGAAGGCAATCGATAACAGCAGGACCGGAACCGGCTGCGTCTTGCCCTGCAGTAGTGCAAGGGCGGTGGCAAACACCGTTAGCTGAATCAGACCCTGAATCCAACCGACTGCGTACAACGAAAAGGGCAAGCGAATGGGTTGCCGTTGCCGAATGCGCTCCCGCAAGCTCTGCCCAGCCGATTGTGGCGACATGCCCAGCCTCCCCAAAGCGAGTCAGGAACACCCCCTAACCATCTCCGGCCTTGCCATTAGAGTCGGCCGCTGGACTATATTTTACATATGTTTCACAATAGGCCTAATTAACAATTCCTTATATGACGCAAACTGGTGCTTTGCTGGACGGCGCCTACGTTAGGAAGCGGCGTCGCGTCGAGCGTGTGCGGGACGGACCTAACAGAGGCCCGGTCACAGCGAGCGCTGTGGATACGCCAGGGAGAGAGCGAAGGTATGAGTATGACGTATGAATTATCCCCCGATCCTCTCTGGGTGGATTCGCTGCAGGAGTACATTCAACCGTACTGGACGGAACTTCTGCAGAGCGATTGGGCAAATGCGGTCGCGAGCAGACGTCTCGCGCTTTCTGAGATGCAGGGCTGGATCCTGCAGCTCTACCCGTTTATACATACCTTCCCCAAGTTTCTCGCCGAGGCGCTCACGAGAGTCGAAGACGAGTACGCCCGCTCCTTCTTGATCGATAACATTAGAGTCGAGAAGGCACACGCGGAACATTGGATATGGATGGGCCAGGGGTTCGGACTACGACCGGAGCAAATGGTGGAGATCGCGAACGGGACTCGCCCTGTTCTTCGAGACGTGCAGTCCCTCTCGGACTGGCTCTGGTACATCAATGCCAAGGGAACGCTCGCCGAGGCCGTGTCAGCCACGAGCTTCGCCATCGAGGGCGTGACAGGAGACTTAGCCAGAAAGGTGATCGCAGGGTTCGAATCGTACCGAGGGACGCCGGGCGTCGACATGAACGCGAGGACGTACAAGTGGATGAGGGAGCATGTCCGGTACGACGATGAACACCCCAAGATAGCTTTAGAAGTAGTCAAGCGCTACACCGTCACCGAGCGGATGCAATCCCGGGTGATGTTAGCCGCGAAGCGCAGTCTCCAACTCCTTAATCTGGCACTCGACACCTCGTATCGGGCTTACTCGTTCAACGATCATAACGGGGATGCGTTCGCCTTCGACCGGCGTTTAGGCGAGCGGCGTTCAGGTGAGCGGCGTCGGGCGCTTCGCACACTAGGATTCCCGGACCGACGCTTCGGCGAACGACGCGGGCGCTCCCTTCGCTCAGCGGCGTGACTCTTCCTTATTCCTAGCTGTAGAGGTTCTTGTCTTTGCGCTCGTTGGCACCGGCGCAATTGACAGCGGAACGATGTGCCCTCCAAGAGAGAGCCGAAGTGGTTTCACAGTGCTAGAATTAGGCCCTGCGGCGTCTCGACAAAGTCTACTCGTTGGTGCGATAGCTACTAAGCCGTTTCCGGCCTGGAAGAAGCAGCCCAGCCTTGGTGATGCGCGCTGCACGCTTCAATTTGTCTTATATATTAGTAGCGCGTAGGCGCGTTGCACGCCGTGAGCTGCTACACCAATCTCGTAGCGGCAGACTCGTATTCCATGTCGGTCCATCTCAAGTCGTCTGAAGAAGTGGCGCGAATGCGCGTCGCTGGCCACCTGGCGAGCGAGGTCCTCGACTACATTACGCCGCATGTGAAAGCCGGGGTCACGACTGACGAGCTGGACGCCCTGTGCCACGACTACATGCTCGAGGTACAGCACACCACGCCGGCGCCACTGAACTACGCCCCTCCCGGCTACGTTCCTTATCCCAAATCGATCTGCACGTCCGTCAATCACGTGGTGTGCCACGGTGTGCCGGGGCCCAAGCGCCTCAAGGCCGGCGACATCGTCAACATCGATATCACCGTCATCAAGGATGGCTACCACGGCGACACGAGCCGCATGTTCTACGTCGGCGAGCCTTCCATCCAGGCGCGCCGTTTGTGTGACGTGACTTACGAGTGCATGTGGCTCGGGATCCGGTCGGTGCAGCCAGGTGCACACTTGGGAGACATCGGCTATGCCATCCAGGCCCACGCCGAGCGCCATGGCTTCAGCGTCGTACGCGAATTCTGCGGACACGGCATCGGGCGCAGATTCCACGAGGAGCCGCAGGTGCTGCACTACGGAAGGCCTCGCACCGGCCTCAAGTTGCAGCCGGGCATGGTCTTCACTATCGAGCCGATGATCAACGCCGGCAAGGCGGGGATCCGGCAGCTCGCCGACGGCTGGACCGTGGTCACGAAGGACCACAGCCTGTCCGCGCAGTGGGAGCACACGGTACTGGTGAGCGAAACCGGTTTCGAGGTACTCACGCTTTCCGATGGCGCTCCGCCTCCCGCTTCAGAGGCGGTATGACGACGTCAACTTCCGCCCCCGCTCTTCCCGCTCTCGTCCCGGCACAACGCGGCGTGGGGCCGTATCGGCGCACGCTGACCGAGGGACGCGCCGATCTGAGGGCACGCTATCTGGCCAACCCGATACCCGGGCAGCTGTTGAAGCAGCACACCGCGCTGGTCGATCAAGTGCTGCGCGCAGTCTGGAAGGAGTCGGCCACGCCTCCTACGGCCAGCCTGCTCGCAGTAGGCGGCTTCGGGCGCTGTCAGCTGTTCCCCTACTCCGACATCGACGTCCTGATCCTGCTGCCCGATGAGATCGACGATGACACCAAGGAGAAAGTGTCGGACCTTGTCGGCTGGCTCTGGGACATTGGCCTAGAGATCGGGCACAGCGCGCGGTCGGTAGATCAGTGCGTCCTCGAAGCTGAGCACGACGTCACGGTGCAGACCAACCTCCTCGAGGCGCGCTTCATCACAGGCAACCGCCGGCTGGCAGATCGTTTCTTTGTGGCCATCCGGCGCGCCCTCGACCCCAAGCGACTGTTCGAAGCGAAGCTGCTGGAGCAGCAGCAGCGGCATGGCCGCTTCAACGACACCGCATACAACCTGGAACCGAACGTCAAGGAGAGCCCCGGCGGGCTGCGCGACCTCACCAATATCTTGTGGGTATCGCGCGCCAACGACATGGGGCGCAGCTGGACCGACCTGTGGCGCCACGGCATCATCACGCACGAGGAGGCACGTCACCTCGCGCGCCACGAGCGCACGCTGGAGGACCTGCGTATCCGCCTGCATTACCAGGCACAGCGGCGCGAGGACCGCCTCATCTTCGATTTGCAGACCCCGCTGGCAAACGAAATCGGTCTGCACGATTCGCCGGCCAAGCGCGCCAGCGAGCAGCTCATGCAGATCTACTACCGCACGGCGCGCGGAGTCACGCAGCTCAACGAGATCATCCTGCAGAATCTCCGCGTCAGCATCTTTCCTCCGCAGTCCAGCACCGCGGTTCGGATCAACGACCGGTTCCAGGCGCGCAACGAGCTGCTGGAAACGGCGGACGCAGAGCTCTACGAGCGCCACCCGTCTGCCATCCTCGAGACATTCGCGCTGTTGCAGGCTCATCCCGAGCTGAAGGGCATCGGCGCCACCACCTTGCGTGCGCTCTGGCGCGGCACCAGGCACATCGATGCCGCGTTCCGCGCCGACCCGGCAAACCGAGCCTGCTTCATCGGCATGTTCCGCCATGGCACCGGCTTGACGCACGCGTTGCGGCGCATGAACCGCTACGACGTGCTGGGGCGCTATCTTCCGCCGTTTGGCCGCATCGTCGGCCAGATGCAACACGACCTGTTCCACGTCTATACCGTGGACGAGCACATCCTGATGGTGGTGCGCAACCTGCGCCGCTTCGCCGTGCCGGAGATGTCTCACGAATACCCGTTGTGCAGCCGGCTGATGAGCGAGTTCAGCCGGCCCGAGGTGCTGTACCTGGCCGGCATGTTCCACGACATTGCGAAGGGCCGCGGGGGAGATCACTCCGTGCTCGGTACACGCGACGCGCGGCGCTTCTGCCTGAACCACGGCTTGAACAGCGAGGATACGGCGCTGGTGGCGTGGCTGGTCGAGCAACACCTCACCATGTCGTCGGTCGCGCAGAAGCAGGACTTGTCGGACCCGGCCGTGATTGCAGATTTTGCCCGGCTGGTGAGCAGCGATCGCCGCCTATGCGCGCTGTACCTGCTCACTGTAGCCGACATCCGCGGCACCAGTCCGAAGGTGTGGAATGCGTGGAAGGGAAAGCTGCTGGAAGACCTGTTCTGGTCTGCCCGCCGCTACCTGTCGGGCGACACCGATCCGGCTGGGAGCCGCCTGCAAGGCAGGCAGAAACTGGCGCTCGAAAAGTTGCGCCTGTATGCCTTGCCGCCGGACGTCCACGAAAAACTGTGGGCCCAGCTCGATACCAGCTATTTCCTGCGCCACGATGCGCGCGAGGTCGCCTGGCACACCCGACTGCTTCACAACCGTGTCGACACGACCAGCGCGGTCGTCAAAGCACGCCTATCGCCGATTGGCGAGGGCGTGCAGGTGATGATCTATGCCCCCGACCGGGAGAATCTGTTTGCCCGCATCTGCAGTTTCTTCGAACGCACCGGTTTCAGCATCGTGGAGGCGAAGATCTACACCACGTTGCACGGCTACGCCCTGGACACCTTTCAGGTCATGGATCCGGCCAGGGCGACCAGCCATTATCGCGATGTGATCGCCTATATCGAGCATGAGCTCGGCGCCCAGCTCAGTCAGACGGGGCCGCTGCCGCCCCCGCTCAGAGGCCGGATCAGCCGCCGCGTGCGCAACTTCCCGATCACACCAGAGGTAGGGCTGCGGCCTGACGAGAAAGGGAATGCCTGGTATCTGTCGTTCACCGCTGGCGATCGCCCTGGCCTGCTGTCGAGCGTTGCGCGGGTGCTGGTGAGCTATGGGATCAACGTGCGCACGGCGAAAATCAACACGCTCGGCGAGCGGGCCGAAGACAGCTTTGTCATCACCGGCGACGCGCTGCGCGACACCAGAGCGGTGATTCGCCTCGAAAGCGACTTGATCCGCGAACTGCAGACCTGACAGAGGGTGGCCCTGGCCCGCAGGCTCGAGCGGGTGGGAGAAATACCAGACCGGCTTTTTTCAGATACGCAGCTTGCGGTGCAAGGCGACGATCAGTTCCGCCTCGCCCCGAGAGATGCCGCAGCCGCTCGCCACCTCGCTTGCACCGGCACCCCGGCGCGCCATCTGAATCGCCTGGGTGTAGGGTGATACGGCCGGCTGCGGCGCGCGCAGCTTATCCACTTCACCCTGCAGTCGGGCAACCTGCCTGCGCAATTCCGCAATCTCGCGCAGCAGCTGACCGACCAGGTCGGCCGCGGATCGGGCCCCGCGTTTCCAGCGCTGCAGGCCCACGACCCCCGGCCAGCGCAACAGCACGATCAACTCGGCCGCGTGGATAGCCAAAACGGCAACGACAGCGATCAGCAGTTCCCACCGGGTGACAACAAATGTTTCCATCCTCGCTCCCGTTGCGGCTTGCGGTGAGTTTGCTACTTCAATGCGAGCGCGTCAACTCGCTGCACTGGCGTTTGGTTGCACGGAAGCCTTCACCGTTTGAATTGCGTGCGGCGCGAAAGCGCTTCATTCGTCCACCTCGGGCTGATCGGGGAACAACACGTCGTGAAAGCCAAAGTTGCGCAAGTCGCGGATACGCATGGGATAGAGGATACCGTCCAGATGATCGCATTCGTGCTGCACCACCCGCGCGTGAAAACCGCTCACCGTGCGGTCGATCGGCTCGCCGCGCACGCCGTAACCGCGGTAACGCAGCGCCCGCAAGCGCGGCACGAGCCCGCGCATGCCGGGCACGCTGAGGCATCCTTCCCAGCCCTCCTCCGTCTGGTCGTCGAGCGCCTCGAGGATCGGATTGATCAGCACCGTGTAAGGCACCTCCTCTGCATCGGGATAACGCGGGTTGCGCGTCAGGCCGAACACCACAACTCGCAGCGGCACGGCGATCTGAGGCGCGGCGAGGCCGGCTCCGTTCAGCGCTGCCATCGTGTCGTGCATGTCCACCAGCAGCGCGTCGAGCTCCGGCGTGCCGAAGCGCTCGACCTCCTGCGCACGCTCGAGCAGGCGCGGGTCACCCATGCGCAGCACGGATCTAACCGCCAAGATCTTCCACCAGCTTTTCGATTATGCCGCGCACGCGCGTGAGTGCGGTCTGAAGCGTTGCGTTGATGTCGTCCATGCGCACCGCGTCGCGGCTGTGGCCCCGTCCGGCTGCGTGATTGGCGACAACGGCGATCGCCGCATAGCACAAGTCGAGCTCGCGGGCGAGCGCCGCTTCAGGCATCCCCGTCATGCCTACCATGTCCGCTCCGTCCCGGTCGAGACGGTCGATCTCGGCCGCCGTTTCCAGGCGCGGGCCCTGAGTGGTCGCATATACGCCGCCATCGACGACGGCTTCGCCCGCAGCCGCCGCCGCCGACATGAGCTGGTTGCGCAGCCGGTCGCAGTAAGGGCGGGTAAAATCGATATGCACGACTGAGCGCTCCTCGCCTTCGTGAAACGTGGAGCGGCGGCCCCAGGTGTAATCGATGATCTGGTCGGGCACGGCAATCACCCCCGGGCCCAGGTCGGCGCGAATGCCACCCACCGAAGCCACCGATACGATCCGCTCCACGCCCTGCGAGTGCAATGCCCAGATGTTGGCGCGATAGTTCACCGCGTGCGGGGGGATGGTGTGCCCGTAGCCATGCCGGGCCAGAAACACGACCTCACGCCCTGCGATCTGCCCGAACGTGAGCGCTCCGGACGGCTCGCCATACGGTGTCCGCACGACCTGACGACGGCTCACCGCCAGACTGGACAGCTGCGTGAGCCCGGTTCCGCCGATGATTGCGAGCATTGGAAGCGATTTAGAACCTAGTCCTGCGCCGCGTAGATGGCCGGTAGATTGCGCCAGGCGCCTTCGACATCCATGCCAAAGCCGAACACGTAGCGGTTGGGAACCGTCACTCCCACGAAGTCCGCTTGAATCGGCTTGCTGCGGCCGATGTCCTTGTCCGCGAGGACGGCGCTGTAGAATGCCGCCGCGCCCTGCTGCAGCACGCGCTCCCGGATTGCTGCCAGCGTATGCCCCTCGTCGAGAATATCGTCGACCACCAGCACAGCGCGTCCCGCGAGCTGCGGTCGCGGCTCCACCTTCCACTGCACCGATCCACCCTGCGTCGAGCCGCGGTAGCGGCTGACGTGGATATAGTCGAACTCGAGCGGGAAGCGCAGCAGCGGGAGCAGCTGGCCGGTGAAAACTACTGCGCCCCCCATCACACTCAAGACCAACGGCACGCGCTCGGCCAGAAGCGCGGTGATCTGCTGTGCGATGCGGAGCACGGCAGCCGACAGCTGATCTGCCTCGCAGATCAGATCGGCACGCCTGAGCACTTCCCACAACTGCGCGCTGTCACGCATGGCCCGGTTTGTCAGTCCTCGCCAGCCAGTGCCGACAGAAAAGCGCGGAACGGCGCACCGATCTCGCTATGTTTGCGCGCGTACATCACGTTTGCCTCGAGATAGCCGAGCTTCGACCCGCAGTCGTAGCGCTTGCCGGAGAACTCGTAGCCCACCACGCCTTCCAGGTTCAGCAGAGCGGCGATCCCGTCAGTGAGCTGGATCTCCCCTCCCGCGCCCGGCACCACACGCTCGAGCAGATCCAGTACAGCAGGCGTGAGAATGTAGCGGCCCACCACCGCAAGGTTGGACGGTGCCGCCTCCGGCTTCGGTTTCTCCACGATCGCGCTCACGCGATGCAGCCGCCCCTGGGCGGAGTCGCTTTGGATGATGCCGTAGCTTGCGGAATCCTGGATCGGAATCGGCTGCACGGCGATCACCGAGCGCCGCTCGCGCTCGAACACATCCGCCATTTGCTTGAGGACGGGGATGTCTGCATCGATGAGGTCGTCCGCCAGGATCACCGCGAATGGCGCGCCGCCCAACACAGCGCGAGCACACAGGACCGCGTGCCCCAACCCCAGCGCTTCCGACTGGCGCACGTAAGTGCAGGTGACGTGCTTTGGAACGACATCGCGCACTTGATCGAGCAGCTGCTGGCGGCCGCGTCCGGTCAGCTCGGCCTCCAACTCGTAGGCTTTGTCGAAGTGGTCCTCGATCGCGCGTTTGTTGCGGCCTGTGATGAAGACCATGTGCGTCATGCCGGCGGCGACCGCCTCCTCGACGGCGTACTGGATCAGAGGCTTGTCCACCACCGGCAGCATCTCCTTGGGGCTCGCCTTGGTGGCAGGAAGAAACCGCGTGCCCATTCCGGCTACCGGAAACACCGCTATCCTGACATCGTTCACGTCGGCTCCGTGCTGTATCGGGCGTTCATGAGAACAGACGCAGCGCAGTGCGGCTGCCCGCGTGAATCCCTTTGGCGTCCATGGCCGCGTAGATGCCTCGCAGCTGCCGGCGGATCTGCTCGAGCCCCGCATCGGTCACCGGCGCGCGATTGTCGTCCACGAGCGTGCCGCCCAGCGCGCTCGCCAGATGCCGCCCGGTGTCGATCATCTGGTCGAACGCCTGCAAGCCATGCTCCAGTCTGGGGACGTCGAGCAGAAGGGTGACGCCGCTCATCGCCGCGCCCGCGAGCCGGTCTGGATCGAACGGTTCGCCCTGCTGGCTCTCCATGCAGAATATCCGGCTGGCGCCCGCGCCCGCGCCGCGGAACGTCCCATCTTCGAGACGCATGCCAGCCGCCTGCGCCAGGTTCAGGACTTTGCGGCCGGCAAACGGCGCGCCGCTCGGTGCCACGACGTTGAGGCCGACGACGACGTCCACGTCGGCGCAAAAGCGGTCCAGGTCTCTGGCGGCATCGAGATAGCGCTGCGCGTCCGGTGCCTCCAGGCTGCCGCCCACACTCCGCGCCCATTGAGTCACCAGCCCGACGAAAGCATTCACGTCGTCGAGCGTTACATGCCCGCGCCGGTCGGCGAGCTGCAGCGCGACGCGCAGATGCGAAACCTCCGTATGACCTCCGGGCGGTGCCACCCAGGCTCCAGCGACTCGTCCAGCCACCTGGGTGCGGCGGCCGAGCCCATCGAGGGCCTCGAGGAGCTGCCGCAGCGCTGCCTCTGCCACCGCTTGTCCGCAAACCACCTCGACAGCGTAGTCGATCGAGGAAAGCTCCTCTTCAGCGGCCGGCGCGGACTCGGCCGGCATCCCGACCGGCTCGACGCGAACTACGCGCGTATCCACCGGCGCCGGCGTGTCTTCGACCACGGCGACCGTTTCCGCCTTGAGCAGCGGCTCGATGCGCTCCTCGAGACCGCCGTTCATCTGATCGAGGAGAGCATCGCCGCGATCGACGCCAAGACTCGCTTCGGCGCGCCGGCGGAACCGCCTCTCCTGGAACCGGTTGTAGACGATCACGCCAGCGATGACCAGCGCGCCCACGACCGTGAGGGCGATCTGCAGGTCGCTCATACCTTTCCGCTCACGCGGCGGCCTCTTTGCGATCTCGACCGTCTTCCGCGAAACGTGTCGGCCGCTGGCCGCGCTCTCCTAGGTCGCATCCCCACAAGTGGGGCCGCTGCTCCCGGGTTCACGCGGCTGCCTCCTCCTCGGACAGCCGCAGAGCCTCCTCGATGTCGACCGCCACCACTTTCGACACGCCCAGTTCCGCCATGGTCACTCCGACCAGCTGATCGGCCATTTCCATGCTGATTTTGTTGTGGCTGATGAACACGAACTGTGTCTGCTGCGCCATCTTGCGCACCAGGCCGCAAAAGCGTTCGGTGTTGGCGTCATCGAGCGGCGCGTCGACTTCGTCCAGCAGGCAGAACGGCGCCGGGTTCAGCTGAAACAGCGAGAACACCAGGGCCAGGGCGGCAAGTGCTTTCTCGCCTCCCGACAGCAGATGGATCGAGCTGTTCTTCTTGCCCGGCGGACGCGCGATGATCTGCAGTCCCGCGTCGAGAATCTCCTCGCCCGTCATCACGAGCCGCGCCTCTCCGCCTCCGAACAGCGACGGGAACATGTGTGCAAGATTCACATTCAGCAGATCGAACGTCGATTGCAGCCGCTCCCTCGTCTCGCGGTCGATGCGGCGAATGGCGTTCTGTAGCGTAGCGATCGCCTCGCGCAGATCCTGGGCCTGCGCGTCCAGGTAGGTGTTGCGGCCGCGGGCGGTTTCAAGCTCGTCCAGAGCGGCCAGGTTTACAGCGCCCAGCTGCTGCATCTCCTCGCCCAGCCGGTTGATTTCCGCCTGCAGTGCGCCCGCGCGCATTCCCTTTTCCAGTTTCCCCGAGAGCGACGGCTCGTCCACCCCTGCGTCGGCTAACTGCGCCGCGAAGTTCTCCTCCTGCAGGCGCGCCTCCTGTTCCTTGAGTCGCAGCTCGCCCACGCGCTCGCGCAGCGGGTTGAGCTGCTGCTCGCAGTCAAGGCGCTGCTGCTCGGCCTCCTTGAGCGCGCTCTCCGCCTCCGCGAGCGTACCGCGCGCCTCCGCAAGGGTTCGTTCACGTTGCAGGCGCTGTGCGAGCGCCCGGTCAAGCTCCGCCTGCAGAGGTGCCTCCGCCAGCTCCGCGAGCTCAGCTCGAAGTTTTGCCGCGGCGGCTTCGGCGCGCTGCTCCTGCTCGAGCAATCTTTGAATGTTACTCTCCAGATCGCTCAGCTTCTCGCTGGATACGCGCTCGGAGAAGGAGGCCTCCTGCGAGCGCTGCTGCGCCGCCTGCAGAGCCTGACGATTGCCCTCGAGCGCGAGCATCACTGCCTGCAGGCTCTCGCGCGCCGCGGCAAGCCGGTCGCGCAAGTCGCTCGATTGAGATTGGAGCTCCAGCACACGGTCGGCCGCAGAACGTTGCTGGGCTTCCTCTGCGGCGGAATCCGCGCCGATCTCCTCCAGTTCCTTCACGATCTGCTCGCGCCGATGGCGGCTGCGCTCGGTATGTTCGGACAACCTCACCTGATCGAGCTCCAGGTCGTGCCGTTGCTGCTGCAGGCGGTCGGCCTCTTCGCGCAAGCCCAGCGTCTCGCTGCGTCGGCTTTCCAGCTCCGCAAGCGCAGCCCCCGCTCGGGCTCGGACCGCCCCGACCTCAGCCTCCAGCCCTGCATGGCGTTCACCCAGCTCCTCGATCTCGCGCTGGCGCGACAGGATGCCGTGCACCTCGGAGTCGGCGGCGTGGAAGCTCACGCTGTTGCGTGTAAACACATGCCCCTGTGGGCACACCAGAGCAGCGCCGGGAGGCAGGCTCGCGCGCTCGGCGAATCCCTGGCCTGCATCGTGCACGACGTAAACGCGGTCCAGCCAGTCGGACATCACCTGTGCGTCGCCCGGATCGGTGAACGTGATATAGCCGAGTAGCGGTCGGCGGCCGGCCAGCTCGGTGGCGGACGCGTGCCCGTCGCGCTTCTGGAAGAACGAGATCTTCCCGGGCGGCGCCTGGGCCAGCCAGTCGCTCGCCCGCTGCAGATTGTCGAGTGCGATGCCGTTGAGGCGCTCGCGCAGCACCGCCTCGAGCGCATCCTCCCAGCCGGGCTCGATGCGAATGCCCTGCCACAAGCGGCCGGACCCGTCCAGCTCCTGCTGGTCGAGCCAGGCGTGCATTTCTCCAGACCGGCTCACCTGCTTCTGCAGCAGCTCGAGCGCCGTGCGGCGCGCCTCCAGCGCGTTCAATTCTCGCGCGGCAACGTCGGCAAGATCGGCTGCGGCCCTGTGCGCCTGCTCGAGCGCTGGCAGCTCCTGCTCGGCGCGGTCGAGCACCTCGCGGCAGCTCTCGTATCGGCCATCCAACTGGTCGAGCTCCCGACGCAGCCGGTCGAGGGCACCGGGTTCGGGATCTTCGAGGCCCGTCTGTTCCTGCTGGAGGCGCTGCCGCCGCTGGGCAAGTTGCGCCAGGAGCTTTTCAGAGTGCTCCCGGCGCGTGCCTTCGACCTCCATTGCGTTTGCACACTGTCCGGCTTCCTGCTGCAGGCGGTCGACCGCAGCGCCGGCCTCGGCAAAGGCCGCCTCGCGGGCCGGCAGCGCCGCAGACTCGGCCGCACGCTCCGCATCGCATGCCTCGCGTTGCCGGCGAGCTTCTTCCAACACCAAGCGCTGGGCGCGAAGCGCATCGCGCAACGCCCCAACCTCTCGCTGCGCCTGTTCCCGTTCCTCCAGCAGGGCGGAGAGTTGATTCTCCACCCGGCGCCGGTTGTCGCGTTGATGAGCCAGCGCCTGTTCGAGGCGTGCGGCTTCGGCGTTGACTTCATACAGAGCGCCTTGCGCCGCGTGCACGGCATCCGACCCGGCGTAGTGACCCTGACGCAAGCTCTCGAGGCTGCTTTCCAGCTCGCGCAGGCGCGCCGTCTGCGCCTCGAGCTCCATGCCCGCCTGGTCGGCATCGCGCGCGAGGCGCCTGCGCTGGTTCGACGCGTCCTGCTTGCGCAGCAGCCACAGCAGGTGCTGCGTCAGCTTGTGCGCGCTTTCGAGCTCGCGGTAGCGGGTCGCCACCTGGGCCTGACCTTGCAGGTGCTCGATCTGCTTGGCGAGCTCCTGGAGGATGTCGTCGACGCGCAACAGGTTCTCGCGCGTGTCGTTCAACCGCAGCTCCGTCTCGCGCCGGCGTTCGCGGTACTTGGAGACGCCAGCCGCTTCTTCGAGAAAGGTCCGCAACTCGTCGGGACGCGCATCGACAATGCGCGAGATCATGCCTTGCTCGATGATGGCGTAGCCGCGCCCTCCCAGCCCGGTCCCAAGGAAGATGTCCGCGACGTCCTTGCGGCGCACGTGCAGGTTGTTGATGAAATAGGTGGACTCGCCGTCGCGCTCGAGAACGCGCTTGACGGAGATCTCCGCGTACTGACTCCATGCGCCCGCGGCGCGGCCCAGGCTGTTGTCGAACACCAGCTCGACGCTCGCCCGATTGACCGGCTTGCGCTCGCCCGAGCCGTTGAAGATCACGTCCTGCATTGTTTCCCCGCGCAGATGGCGAGCCGAGGATTCTCCCAGCACCCAGCGCACGGCATCGATGACGTTGGACTTGCCGCACCCGTTCGGGCCCACGATGCCCACCAGCTGTCCGGGCACCGGGATGTGAGCGGGATCGACGAAGGACTTGAAGCCGGCGAGCTTAATATGGGATAGGCGCACGAGCGGCGTGAGCTAACAGGTTATAATGCCGAGGAAACTTCAATAAAACAAGCGCCTGGGCGATAAGGCCCAAGCGCGTGCGTATTTTAACTGAATCGTTACGGCGTCGACCATGGCAACGCGCGCTGCCAGGGAACTAGAGACCTTTCCCAATCCGAACCCCGAACGGGACTATCACATCCACATGGAGATCCCCGAGTTCTCCTGTCTGTGCCCGAGAACGGGTCAGCCCGATTTCGCCACCCTGCATCTCGACTACATTCCGGACCGTGCCTGCGTGGAGCTGAAAAGCCTGAAGCTGTACATCTGGTCGTTCCGCGACGAGGGCGCCTACCACGAAGCGGTGACGAATCGCATCCTGGGCGATCTCGTGACCGCAACCCAACCGCGCTTCATGCGCCTCACCGCGAAGTTTTACGTGCGCGGCGGGATTTTCACCACCGTTGTCGCGGAGCACAAGCAGGAAGGCTGGCAGGCGCAGCCTCTCGTTGAGCTGCCGCAGTTTACGCCCGAATCGAGCACGCGCGGATAACATGAACCCCAACCTCGCGCGCCTGCAGCCGTACCCGTTCCAGAAGCTCGGCGCGCTCCTCAAGAACCTCGTCCCGCGCGCCGACCTGCGCCCGATCAATCTGTCCATCGGCGAACCGAAGCATCCGACTCCCGAATTCATCAAGCGCGCGCTCATCGATAACCTGGATGCGCTCGCCTCGTACCCGCCTACCGCGGGCAGCGATGCGTTGCGCAACGCCATCGCGCGTTGGCTCGAGCGGCGCTACCAGTTGCCGAGCCTCGACCCGGCGCGCCAAGTGCTGCCGGTCAACGGGAGCCGCGAAGCGCTGTTTGCTTTCGCTCAGGCTGTGGTGGACGGTACGCGCCAAGGCGGGCTCGTGGTCATGCCCAATCCTTTTTACCAGATTTACGAAGGCGCCGCCTTGCTGACCGGCGCGGCGCCGGAGTTTCTGAATCTGGAGGGGCGCGCCGGTGCGGGCCTGCAGCTCGACCAACTGCCCGAATCGAAGTGGGAACGCGTGCAGTTGATTTACGTGTGCTCGCCGGCCAATCCCACCGGCGCCGTCATGACGCTGGAAGATTGGCGCCGTCTGTTCGATTTGTCCGACCGCTTCGGGTTCGTCATCGCATCGGACGAGTGTTACTCGGAGATCTACTTCGACGAGACTTTGCCGCCGCTGGGAGGTCTGCAGGCTGCGCAGCAGCTGGGGCGAGGCGACTATCCGCGTCTGATGGTGTTCGGCAGCTTGTCCAAGCGCTCGAACGTTCCAGGCATGCGCTCGGGATATGTCGCCGGCGATGCTGCTATTCTCGCGCAGTTCCTCCTCTATCGAACCTACCACGGCGGAGCCATGGGCCCCGCAGTGCAAGCGGCGAGCACGGCCGCCTGGCAGGACGAAGCGCACGTGGTCGAGAACCGGCGCTTGTACCGGGACAAGTTCGCCCAGACAACGGCCATACTGCGCGAAGCCACCGCGGTCGAGATGCCGCAGGCAGGTTTCTACTTGTGGCTCCGTACGCCGGTCTCGGACGTCGAATTCACCCGCGCGCTGTATGTGCAGCACGGCGTCACTGTCCTCCCCGGCAGCTATCTGGCGCGCGAGGCGCGCGGCATCAACCCCGGGCAGGATTTCGTGCGCGTCGCCCTCGTGCCTTCCCTGGCCGACTGCCTCGACGCAGCGCGACGCATGCGATCCTGCTTCCTCAGTTTCCACGAGCAAGTCGCAATCAAGGCGCAACCATGAGCGAAGCCCAGCAGCTGATCGAAACGGCTTACGAAAACCGCGCGGCCATCAATCCGGGCTCGGCCGACCCCAAGGTGCGCGATGCCGTGCGCCAAGCCATCGACCATCTCGACGCGGGAACGCTGCGCGTCGCCGAAAAGGCGGGCGATGCCTGGGTCACCCATCAATGGCTGAAGAAGGCCGTGCTGCTCTCCTTTCGCCTGGACGATAACAGCGTCATCCGCGATGGTTATACGAACTACTACGACAAGGTCCCAGCCAAGTTCGGCGCGTATGGGGCCGCGGACTTCCGTGCCGGCGGCTTCAGGGTCGTGCCGCCAGCGGCTGTTCGGCGCGGGGCGTTCATCGCTCGCAACGTCGTGCTCATGCCTTCCTATGTCAACATCGGCGCGTTCGTCGACGAGGGAACGATGGTAGATACGTGGGCCACGGTCGGCTCGTGTGCCCAGATCGGCAAGAACGTGCACCTGTCGGGCGGAGTGGGCATCGGCGGCGTGCTGGAACCGGTGCAGGCCAATCCGACCGTCATCGAAGACAACTGCTTCATCGGCGCTCGATCCGAGATCGTCGAAGGCGTCATCGTCGGCGAGGGTTCGGTGATATCCATGGGCGTGTACATCGGACAGAGCACCAAGATCTACGACCGCGCGAGCGGCACCGTTTCCTACGGGCGCATCCCCCCCGGCTCGGTGGTGGTATCGGGCAGCCTGCCCGCGCCGGACGGCACGCACAGTCTCTACTGTGCCGTGATCGTCAAACAGGTCGACGCGAAGACGCGGGCCAAGACCAGCATCAACGAGCTGTTGCGCGGCGATTAGAACCCCTCTCAATATTCCACACGGGATGTTGAGATCGTTTCTAGCCTGAAACTTGCTTGCACCGGCCCCGGTGCAATTCTCTGTTGCGGTCCGCTCAATGGCTCGCGGGCCGGCAAATCGAATCGGAACCGAAGCGAGGCTGCTATGTTCTTGACGCCCGTGCTCAAACTCATGGCCGAGAAGCAGGCGTCCGACCTGTTCATCTCGGCCGGCGCACCGATGTCGATCAAGATCCTGGGCACCATCATGCCGGTGAACTCGGATGTGCTCGACGGCCCTACCGTCAAGAAGATCGCCTATGAGCTGATGTCGCCGGAGGAGCAGGCGGAATACGAGCGCACCTGGGAGATGAACCTCTCTTTCCCCGTGCCCGAGATCGGCCGCTTTCGCGTCAATGTGTTCCGTCAGCGCGGTAACGTCGCGATCGTCATCCGCTATCTGCGCTCACAGACCCCAGGCCTGGAGGCGCTGCGGCTGCCGACCATTCTCAAAGATTTGATCATCGAGAAGCGCGGGCTGGTGCTGGTGGTGGGTGCGACCGGCTCCGGGAAATCGACGACGCTGGCCGCGATGATCGAGCACCGCAACGCCACCCGCGGGGGCCACGTTCTCACCATCGAAGACCCGATCGAGTTCGTGTTCCGGCATCAGCGCTGCGTCATC
The DNA here is from genome assembly GCA_035499005.1 of Burkholderiales bacterium. GTDB lineage: Bacteria > Pseudomonadota > Gammaproteobacteria > Burkholderiales > SHXO01 > SHXO01. The sequence goes on from DATJZQ010000097.1 coordinate 17,016, forward strand.
AACCAACGCGAGGTGGGTCTCGACACCAAGTCGTATCACAATGCCCTGGTGAACGCGATGCGCGAGGCGCCTGATATTCTCATGATCGGCGAGGTGCGCGATCGGGATACGCTCCAACAAGCTCTGCTTTACGCTCAGACCGGCCACCTGTGCCTGTCCACGCTGCATGCCAATAACAGCTACCACGCCCTCAACCGCATCATCAACTTCTTCCCCCACGATGCGCGCGGGGCGCTGCTGCACGACCTGTCCGTGTGCCTCAAGGCCGTCATCTCCCAACGCCTGGTGAAGGCAGTCGACGGCAGCCAGGTGGCCGCTGTCGAGGTGCTACTTAACAGCAAGCACATCGCCGAGCTGATCATCAAGAGCGAGATGGATCAGATCAAAGACGCCATCGAAAAGAGCCTGTCGCCGGGATCGGTGAGCTTCGAGCAAGCTCTGTTCAAGCTCTACACCGAAGGCAAGATCACCAAGGAAGAGGCGCTGCGCAACTCCGATTCGGCCACCAACCTGGCGTGGCTGATGAACAACGCCGAGCAGAAGGCGAGCCTGGCCAAAGGCGACCTCAACAAGGTTTCCCGCGGCGCAGACATCAACGCCACCTCCTTCGATCACTTCAAGATCGATATCAACGCCGGCAACTAGAAATCTCTTCGCCGGCGCTCCGAGGGTTGCCCGCCTCGGGGACCTATATAATTGCGGCCTGTAGCCTGGGTATTGACTGCTCGCGCCTTGCGGCCCTCCCGTTCTGGCCGCAACGCATCGCGCGACCGATTGTGAGATAGGTTCTAGTTTCTACGGCCCGCAGTGAACGACGAATCTTGGCCTGACGGACGGCGCGGCGGCTCTACTGTCGATCTGGCGCGCCAGCTCATCGCGCGCCGCTCGGTTACACCAAACGACGACGGTTGCCAGGAGATTCTCGCTGCACGGCTCGCCCCGCTCGGTTTTCATCTCGAGCGGCTGCGCTTCGGCCAGGTCGATAATCTCTGGGCGCGGCGCGGCAGCACCGCGCCGGTGGTGTGCCTCGCGGGTCACACCGACGTAGTACCCCCCGGCCCGCTCGAGCGCTGGCGCAGCGACCCGTTCACAGCGACGCAGCGCGACGGCCTGGTCTACGGACGTGGTGCAGCCGACATGAAGACATCGCTGGCGGCGTTCGTGACCGCCGTCGAGCGGTTCGTCGCCGATCACCCCGCGCATCGAGGCTCGATCGCGCTGCTGATCACCTCCGACGAGGAAGGTGCCGCGGTGGACGGGACTGTGCGCGTCGTCGAAGCGCTCAAATCGCGCGGGGAGCGGCTCGACTACTGCATCGTCGGAGAACCGAGCTGTGTGCAACGCCTGGGCGACACCATCAAGAACGGCCGCCGCGGCTCCTTGTCCGGCACCCTCGTGGTGAAGGGAAAGCAAGGGCACGTGGCTTATCCTCAGCTCGCCAGAAACCCCGTTCATCTCGCGGCGCCGGCTCTTGCCGAGCTGGCCGCGACGCGCTGGGACGAGGGCAACGAGCACTTCCCGGCGACCACCTGGCAGATCTCCAACATCAATGCCGGCACGGGTGCGAACAACGTGATTCCCGGCGAGCTCACGGTGCTCTTCAATTTTCGCTTCGGGACCGCCAGCTCGATGGAGGGCTTGAAGCAGCGTCTCGAGGCGGTGCTGGCACGGCACGAGCTCGAGTTCGAGCTCGAGTGGTCGCTGTCCGGGCTTCCGTTCGTCACCGAGCGGGGACGCCTCGTCGAAGCGCTGAATGCCGCTGTCCACGCGGTGGCCGGCATTCAGCCCCAACTGTCCACCACCGGCGGGACTTCCGACGGCCGGTTCATCCGGGACATCTGCCAAGAGGTGGTCGAGCTCGGTCCGGTCAACGGTTCCATCCATCAAATCGATGAGCACGTGGCGCTGCAGGACGTAGAAACGCTGAGCCGGATCTATCAGCGCACGCTGGAAGAGCTTCTAACGCCTTGAGCCGCGATCCGGTTCGCAAGCCTCGCCGCGGCCAGCCGCGTCCCGAGTCCGCTCCTGGCGGTGAATCAGCAACTCGGGACCGGGGCATGTTCGCGCAGGCCGGTGCTGCCCTGCAAAGTGTGCGCGACCTGCTGCGGTTCGCGGTGACCCAGTTCGAAGCCGCCGGTCTTGCTTACGGTCACGGCAGCGACAACGCCTACGACGAAGCGGCCTATCTGGTCCTGCACACCCTGCACCTGCCGGCCGGCAGGCTGGAGCCGTTTCTCGATGCGCGTCTACTGCCGGCGGAAGTGGATAGCGTGCTCGGCGTGCTGCAGCGGCGCGTGCGCGAGAGATTGCCGGCTGCTTATCTCACGCGCGAGGCCTGGCTCGGCGATTTCCGCTTCTACGTCGACGAGCGCGTCATCGTGCCCCGTTCGCACATCGCCACTGTGCTCGAGCAAGGCCTCGGCGCCTGGATACCCCGCCCTGACTCGATCGAGCGCGCGCTCGATCTGTGCACCGGATCAGGCTGCCTTGCCGTGCTGCTCGCCCACGCTTTCCCGGCCGCCATGGTCGATGCCAGCGACATATCGCCTCCAGCGCTCGAGGTGGCCTTGCACAACGTGCGCGCCTATGGATTGAGCCAGCGCGTGCGGCTCGTCGAGTCCGACTTGTTCGCGAGCCTGAGCGGGCAATGCTACGATGTGATCGTCAGTAACCCACCGTATGTGTCGACGGCAGGCATGGCCGAGCTGCCAGCGGAGTACCGTCATGAGCCGCCTCTCGCGCTGGCGGGCGGCGAAGACGGGCTGGGCGTGGTGCGTCACATCCTGCGCCAGGCCAGGCGTCACCTGACGCGCGATGGCCTGCTGTTGATGGAGGTGGGCGAGGGGCGGGAAGCGCTGGAGGCTGCCTACCCGCAGCTCGAGCTCACTTGGCTCGAGGCGCCGGCCGGAGACGGCGCGGTCTGTCTGTTCGAGAGGGAGCAGCTGCCCGCTTGAATGCGCCGGATGGGCGCCGCCACGTTTCCCGCTGCGCCATGCTGCGCTGAGATGTTTGGCGCGGCGCTGGGGTGTGGTGCGCTCCATCGGAGTTGACTAGCGTCGCGGACCACTCGAGCATCGCGGCGGTCTGCGCTTCATCGAGTTCGCGCCACGCGCCGCGGCGCAACGCGAAAGGCAGCGACACCCCGCCGAAGCGGACTCGCATGAGCCGGCTCACGCGATAGCCGATGGCGTCGAACATGCGCCGCACGATGCGGTTGCGGCCCTCGCGCAAAACCACCCGGTACCAGTTGTTGAGCCCGCGTCCACCGCGCTCTTCGATCAAATCGAAGCGCGCGATCCCGTCCTCCAGATGCACACCCTTCTTGAGCTGTCTGAACTGTTCATCGTTCAGCTTTCCGATGATGCGCACTGCGTACTCGCGTTCCACTTCGTAGCGCGGGTGCATCAGGCGATTGCACAGCTCGCCGGAGGTGGTAAAGATCAGCAGCCCCGACGTGTTGTAGTCGAGCCGTCCGACCGCCAGCCACTTGCCGCGCCGCATGGGCGGCAGCTTCTCGAACACGCTCGGCCGCCCCCGCGGATCGTCGTGGCTCACGATCTCCCCTTCCGGCTTGTGGTACACGATGATGCGAGGCAGCCTCGCGCTATCGCGCACCGTCACCTGCCGCTTGCCCACGCGAATCACGTCGCCCGGCTGCACTCGCATACCGAGCTGGGCCATCGCCCCGTTCACCCTCACTTTGCCGGCGCGGATCAGCTCTTCCATCTCACGCCGCGAGCCCAGCCCGGCGGCGGCCAGGATCTTGTGGATCTTCTGCGGACCGTGGCCGGCCGCGGGGGCTTGGAAGGCGTCGCGCTCCGGCAGCTCGGGCTGGCCGCGGCGCGCTTGCGTCCGCCGCTGCGGCGTGGACCAGCGAGAAACGGCGTTCGTCGCCCGCGACATCACACCTCCCGCCTCTCGACCACCGCCTGCGCCAGCGTACCGCTGTCCACATGCTCCAGCTCTCCGCCGACCGGCAGGCCGCGCGCGATACGGCTCACTTTGAACCCCTTCGAGCGCAGCAGATCCGCGATGTAATGAGCGGTGGCTTCACCTTCCACGGTGAAATTGGTGGCCAGGATCACTTCCTTGACCAGCCCGTCGGCCGCGCGGCGGACCAGCCGGTCGAGGTGGATCTCGCGCGGTCCGATGCCGTCCAACGGGGACAATCTGCCCATCAGCACGAAATACTGGCCGCGATAGCAATGCGCCTGTTCCATCATCAACAGGTCGGCCGGCGTCTCCACCACGCACAGCAGCGCGCTGTCGCGCCGGGGCGAGCGGCACAGCTCGCACACCTGCTCTTCGGTCAGGGTGTTGCACTTCTCGCAGTGCCGAACGACCGACAGCGCCTGGCTGAGTGCACGCGCGAGGCGCGTTGCACCGGGGTGATCCCGCTGCAGAAGATGAAAAGCCATACGTTGCGCCGACTTCGGCCCGACCCCGGGAAGGCAGCGCAGTGACTCCATCAATTCCTGCAGACTGGAAGGCGTGTCCACTCAGAACGGAAGCTTCATTCCGGGCGGCAGAGGAAGCCCGGAGGTAATGCCGCTCATCTTCTCCTGCGTCGTTGCCTCCGCTTTGCGCACCGCATCGTTGAACGCGGCGGCTACCAGATCCTCGAGCATTTCCTTGTCATCCGCCAGCAGGCTCGGGTCGATCTTCACGCGCTTGACGTCGTGCCGGCAGGTCATCACCACCGTCACCAGACCCGCGCCGGATTGGCCCTCCACCTCGACGCTCGCGAGCTCCTCCTGCAGCCGCTTCATGTTCTCCTGCATCTGCTGGGCCTGCTTCATCAGCCCGGCCAACTGACCTTTCATCATGCTGTTCGCTCCTCTGCTCGACGCATCATCGCGCGACTATGCGCTAGCCGCCCGCCTGCCTGCTCTCGCCCGATTCGAGCGGCCGGATCGAATCATCCGCCACCCGCGCGTCGAAGCTTTCGACCAGCTCGCGCACGAACGGATCGCCTTCGATCGCTTCGATGGCCCGCCGCTGGCGCGCCTGCCGCTCCTGATCCTGCTGCTCGGCCGGTGTATTGCCGTTCATCGCGCCGAGCGTGAACTCGAGCCGCAGCTTGCGCTGATAATGGGCCTCGAGCGCGGCTTGCAACCGCTCCCGATAGGGTTTCTCCAGCAAATGGCGATGCGCCTCGGGGACGACAAGCTGCAAACGCTGGCCGTCCCAACTTGCCAGTTCGCTGTGCTCGGCCAACATGCATGCCATGCCGCCCAGCTTCAAACCGGCGACGAGGCGACGCCAAGCCGCCGGCTGCGGACCAGTCTCCAACATCAAATCACCCGCCGGGCTGGGCGCGGTTGTGCCGGGCAGCGCGTTCGGTGCTGCGCCGGTTCGGCCAGCGGGCGCGCTGGAGGGTGCCGCACTCGGCCCGGCCGCTCGAGAGGCCCGAGGCGCCGATCCTTCCGGCGCGAACGCGAGCATGCGCAGCAGCGGCATCGTGAATCCCGCATACTCGTCTGGGGCCAGCGGCAAATCGCTTCTCCCCTGCACAGCGATCTGGTAATAGAGCTGAACATCTTCGGGTGCCAAAGCGCCGGCCAAAGACATGAGCGAGGCGCGCTCGGCATCATCGGCCGCCGTCGCGTCCGGTATCGTCTGGCACAGCGCGATACGATGCAACAGCGCGGCGAGCTCTTGCAGGGCAACCTCGAAGTCCAGGCTGCGCGCTTGCATCTCGTCGGCAATCGCCAGCATCCGGGCTCCATCGCGCCGGCCTAGCGCGTCGAGGATGGAGATGAGGTAAGACTGATCGACAGTGCCCAGCATGGCGCGCACGGATTTCTCGTCCACCCGCCCCGCCCCGTGAGAGATGGCCTGGTCGAGCAAGCTCAGCCCGTCGCGCAGGCTGCCTTGCGCGGCCCGCGCGATGAGGTTCAGCGCTGCCGACTCGAACGCCACGCCCTCCGCTTCCAGAATCTGGGCCAGCCGCGCATGAATCTCGGGGGCTGGAATCTGCTTGAGGTTGAACTGGAGGCAGCGCGACAAGACCGTGACCGGCACCTTCTGCGGATCGGTGGTGGCCAAGATGAACTTCACGTGCGCCGGCGGCTCCTCCAGCGTCTTGAGCATCGCGCTGAAGGCTGAGCGCGACAGCATGTGCACCTCGTCGATGATGTACACCTTGAAGCGGCCACTGGTGGGCGCATACAGCGCCCGCTCGAGCAACTCGCGCATGTTGTCGACCTGGGTGTTGGACGCCGCATCCAGCTCGAGCAGGTCGACGAAGCGGCCGGCATCGATCTCAGTGCAGGCGCTGCACACGCCGCAAGGCGTGGCGGTGATCCCGGTCTCGCAGTTCAGCGCCTTCGCCATGATGCGCGCGAGCGTCGTCTTGCCCACACCTCGCGTCCCGGTCAACAGCCAGGCATGATGCAGGCGGTTCTGCCGCAGCGCGTTGGTCAGCGCGCGGACGACATGCTCCTGACCAACCAGTTCCTCGAACCTGCGCGGGCGCCACTTGCGAGCGAGAGCCTGCCCCGTGCCGGCCCTCGGGTTGCCTTCGCGCGTGTCTGCGGTGCGCTCCGCCATCATGCGTTCGCAGCGAGCGCACGTGGCGCGCTGCACTCGCGAGAAAAAGGGAGGCGAGCCCTACCCCCGGCACTTGCAAAGAATAGCTGTGGCTGCTTCCTTCCGGACCTGACCAGGTTCACTACCATGCAATGCGGGGAGGCCCGCCATAGAAGACGTGGCTCGTGATTCGTGATTCGTGGCTCGCGCACGCTTATTGTCTCGCCGGGCCAACGCGACATCGAGTGCCTCACGCGATCGTCACCGGGACGCCCGCGATCTTCGCCCGCCATTGCGCCGGCCCCGACTCGTGGATCGAGTTGCCCGCGGCGTCCACCGCCACCGTGACGGGCATGTCCTCAACCTGGAATTCGTAGATGGCCTCCATGCCCAGGTCGGCGAAGGCCACGACACGAGACGACTTGATCGCCTTGGACACCAGGTACGCGGCCCCGCCAACCGCGATCAGGTAGACGGCTCCGTGCCGCTTGATGGACTCCACTGCGGCGGAGCCGCGCTCGGCCTTTCCGATCATGCCGAGCAAGCCGGTGCGCTCGAGCATGACGTCGGTGAACTTGTCCATGCGGGTGGCGGTGGTTGGGCCGGCCGGGCCGACCGTCTCGCCGCGAACTGGATCGACCGGGCCGACGTAATAGATGAATCGGTCGCGGAAGTCCACGCCCGCAGGCAGCGCCTCGCCCTTCGCGAGGAGATCGACGATGCGCTTGTGGGCCGCATCGCGTCCGGTGAGCAGCTTTCCGGACAAGAGCAGCGTCTCGCCTGGCTTCCAGCGCGCCACATCGCGCTTGGTGAGCGCCGCCAGATCCACGCGGCGCGCATCCGGAGCGGGCGCCCAGTGCACGTCGGGCCAGTCGTCCAGGCGCGGCGCCTCGAGCCGCGCTGGCCCACTCCCATCGAGCACGAAGTGGATGTGGCGTGTCGCCGCACAGTTGGGAATCATCGCCACCGGAAGCGACGCCGCATGCGTCGGAAAATCGCGGATCTTGACATCGAGCACGGTAGTAAGCCCACCCAGGCCCTGCGCGCCGATGCCAAGCGCGTTCACCCTGTCGTAGATCTCCACGCGCAGCGCTTCGAGGCGGTTGGCTGGTCCCCGCCGCCTCAGCTCATGCATGTCGATGCGTTCCATCAGCGCTTCCTTCGCCAGCACCATGGCCTTTTCCGCGCTGCCGCCGATGCCGATGCCGAGCATCCCGGGTGGACACCACCCCGCTCCCATGGTTGGAATGGTTTCGACCACCCAGTCCACGATGCTGTCCGACGGATTGAGCATGACGAAGTGGGATTTGTTCTCCGATCCGCCGCCCTTGGCGGCGACGTCGAGCTCGACGGTTTTCCCTGGTACGACTTCCATGTGAATGACGGCCGGTGTGTTGTCGCGCGTGTTCCTGCGCGTTCCGGCGGGATCGGACACGATGGAGGCGCGCAGCACGTTGTGCGGATGGGAGTAGGCTCGACGCACACCCTCGTTCACCATGTCGGCCACGCTCATCTTCGCGCCGTCCCAACGCACGCCCATGCCGATCCTGACGAACACCACCACGATGCCCGTATCCTGGCAGATGGGACGCTGACCCAGCGCGCACATGCGCGAGTTGGTCAGGATCTGGGCGATGGCGTCGCGCGCAGCGGCCGACTGTTCGTGCCGATACGCTTCGCCGAGGGCCTGGATGTAATCGAGCGGATGGTAGTACGAGATGAACTGGAGGGCGTCGGCTACGCTGTCGATGACGTCTTCCTGCCGAACCACGGTCATGGGTTTTGAGCTGCGCGCAATCGAAGGGCGAATTCTAACACCACTCAACTTCCCGACGTTCGCAAACTCCTGCAGCGATGAGCGCGCGACGCCCTCAACGGGCGTGGTGATCTCTTGTCGCTATAATCTTCCCTGAAGAGACCAATCAAGGCACCGCCGCAGCGGCCTATAGACAGGAGGAGCGCCACATGAGCACCATCGAGTCCGTCCTGAACGAAACCCGTGTGTTCACTCCGTCGGCAGAGTTCGTCAAGCAGGCGAACGTCTCGGGCATGGCGGCATACCAGGCCCTGTGCGACGAAGCCGGGCGCGACCTCGAAGGTTTCTGGGGTCGGCTGGCGCGCGAGCACCTGCTCTGGCACAAGCCTTTCAACCGCGTCCTCGACGAATCCAATCGGCCGTTCTTCAAGTGGTTCCCCGACGGTGAGCTCAACGCCTCCTACAACTGCCTGGATCGCCATCTGGCCAGCCAACCTGACAAGCTCGCCATCATATTCGAGGCAGACGACGGTTCCGTCACCAAGATCACCTACAAGCAGCTCTACCACCGTGTGTGCCAATTCGCGAACGGGCTGCACTCGCTCGGAATCAAGCTGGGCGACCGGGTCATCATCTACATGCCCATGAGCATCGAAGTGGTCGTCGCCATGCAGGCCTGCGCGAGGATCGGCGCCACGCATTCCGTGGTGTTCGGCGGGTTTTCGGCCAAGAGCCTGCAAGAGCGGATCGTGGACGCCGGGGCGGTCGCCGTGATCAGCGCCGACGGCGGCATGCGCGGAGGCAAGGAAATCGCGCTCAAGCCGGCGGTAGACGAAGCCTTCGCCATGGGCGGCTGCGACGCGGTGAGACACGTGGTGATCTATCGTCGCACGGGCAGCGACATCCACGTGCACGCGCCGCGCGACGTGTGGTGGGACGACCTCATCCGCAATCAGCCCAACGTGTGCGAGCCGGTATGGGTGAATGCCGAGCATCCGCTGTTCATTCTGTACACGTCGGGCTCGACCGGGAAACCCAAAGGCGTTCAGCACTCCACAGCCGGCTACCTGTTGTGGGCGATGCTCACCATGCACTGGGTGTTCGACCACAAGCGCAACGACATCTTCTGGTGCACAGCCGACGTGGGCTGGGTCACCGGACACAGTTATGGATGCTACGGTCCGCTGGCGATAGGCGCGACGGAGATCGTCTTCGAGGGCGTGCCCACCTATCCCGACGCAGGACGCTTCTGGAAGATGATCCAGGACCACAAAGTCACGATTTTCTATACCGCGCCGACCGCCATCCGCTCGCTCATCAAGGCCGGGGGCGACCAGCCCAAGAAGTACAACCTGTCGAGCCTGCGTCTGCTCGGCACCGTCGGCGAGCCGATCAACCCCGAGGCGTGGATGTGGTACTACAACACGGTAGGCTCAACCCGCTGCCCGATCGTCGACACCTGGTGGCAAACCGAAACCGGCGGTCACATGATCACTCCCCTGCCCGGTGTGACGGCACTCAAGCCGGGATCGTGCACGCTTCCTCTTCCCGGGATTTTCACGGATGTGGTGGACGAGACGGGCCAGTCGGTGGAGAAAGGCAAAGGCGGAATTCTCGTCATCAAGCGCCCGTGGCCGGCGATGATCCGCACCATCTGGGGCGATCCGGAGCGCTTCAAGAAGACTTATTACCCGGAAGATTTCAAGGGTCAGTACTATCTCGCCGGCGATGGCGCCAACCGCGACCTGGACGGCTACTTCTGGATCATGGGCCGGATCGACGATGTCCTGAACGTCTCGGGGCACCGGCTCGGCACCATGGAAGTCGAGTCGGCGTTGGTTGCGAACACCCTCGTGGCGGAAGCGGCGGTGGTGGGCAAGCCACACGAGATCAAGGGCGAAGCCATCGTTGCGTTCGTGGTGCTCAAGGGGCCTCGTCCCGACGGCGGAGCCGCGCAGGAGATTGCGACCAAACTGAGAGACTGGGTGGCTCAAGAGATCGGCCCGATCGCCAAGCCCGATGACATCCGATTCGGCGACAACCTGCCAAAGACGCGCTCGGGGAAGATCATGCGCCGCCTGCTGCGCTCCCTCGCCAAGGGCGAGGATATCAAGCAGGACGTGTCGACTCTCGAGAATCCCGCAATCCTGGAACAGCTCAAGACGGCGGTTAGGTGAGCTGCGAGGAGATCACGCGCGCTTTGACAGGTGCTGAAGTGTGCTTTATCCTCGCGCGCCTTGCCGGGCTGGCAATGCGGAGAGATGACCGAGCGGTCGAAGGTGCACGCCTGGAAAGCGTGTGTACGGCTTAACACCGTACCGAGGGTTCGAATCCCTCTCTCTCCGCCAACTCCACGCGGTCCGTTCCGTTTACTCGTCGAGACGGGCTTCGAACCAATCGGGTTCTCTTGGCTCCGGCCGCTGCACTTAACTTGACTCCAGGGTCAAGTTAGCCTGCGCCGAAACCTTCGCAGCAGCGCCGCGCGGTTTTCTCTCTCTCTCCGCCAACTCCACGCGTTGCGTTCCACCAATGAAAAAGGACGCCCCGCGGGGACGTCCTTTTCGGCAGACCGGACGCGATTCAGACGGTCCGCTATTTCCTGTTCACCGCCTTCTTGAGCTTGGCGCCGGCTGCGAACTTGGCGACCTTCGCTGCTGGAATCTTGATTTCCGCGCCCGTTGCGGGATTGCGGCCTTTGCGCGCGGCCCGTCTCCCCATCGAAAAGGTGCCGAAGCCGACCAGCGCAACGGATTCCCCTTTACTCAGGACGCCTGTCACCGTGTCCATCAGCGCATCCAGAGTCGTCTCCACCGCGGCTTTGGTGCCGCCTGTTTTTTTGGCGATCGTCTCAACCAGCTCTGCTTTATTCATCTAATTGGTCTCCTTTATTTCGAATGATTGCGCCTTGCGCCCGACTGCGAGTTCTCAAGGCAGCGTTTCTCTCCTCCCGCCCACAGGCAGTGCAGCGTCGTCTTCACTGCATACAGTCATCACTTCGAGATGACTCGCGATTGCGCGACAGTTTGCTGGACGACTGAAAGCGCGCGCGCCGTAAGTGATGTTGCTGTGCGCGCGATTGTAGCAAGACGCAGGCCAAGGTTGCGAGCGGATCCGATGCGCACAGCACACGTTCAATGTATTGCAAGATATGGAATGGTCCAGCGCCGCTGCGTACGACGCCTTCCAACGACACTGGGAATACTTGCAGTTGCGCAACCGATTCGCTTCTACTGAAGGCAGTTCAAGCCGAACAACGGTCCGCAAATGCACCGCCGTACGCTGAACGTGGTGGCGAAGCACGGCAGCAGTGCGACAGTGTGCGCGAGCGTCGCATCTTGCATGCAACGCACTGGCCAGCGGTGTGGAAAGGATCACCGACTGATCGGCAATCCGATCAAGCACATCAACCCGCAAGATCCGCGAAGACGCAGGCGCTCCAGCGCTCAGCGGTGGGCTGCGAGGATCGTCCTGATCTGATCGAGTGCCGCCGGGTCTTCCAAGGTGGTCAGGTCGCCCGGGTCGCGGCCCTCCGCCAGCGCCTGAATGCTGCGCCGGAGCAGCTTGCCCGACCGCGTCTTCGGCAAGAGCTGGACGAAGTGAATTCGGGTCGGCCGCCCGATGGCGCCCAACTCCCGGTCCACGGTGGCCATCACTTCGCGTTCATGTGCCTGTGCCAGTTCCGGCGTCGCCACCTTCGCCGGGTCCTTGACCACCGCGAAGGCCACCGGCACCTGCCCCTTGACCGCGTCACTCACTCCCACGACCGCGACCTCGGCGACATTGGGATGGGCCTGCACCGCTTCCTCGATCTCGCGTGTCCCCAGGCGATGCCCCGCGACGTTGATCACGTCGTCCGTACGCCCCAAGATAAAGTAGTAGCCGTCCTCATCACGCAACGCCCAGTCGAACGTGGTGTAGAGCTGCTGAGGCTGAAACGCCGAGAAGTAGGTCTGCACGAAGCGCTGGTCGTCGCCCCACACGGTGCTCATGCATCCTGGCGGCAGGGGCGGCTCGATGCACAACACGCCCTTCTCGTTCGGCCCCACCTCCTCGCCCGTGCTCTCGTGCTTGAGGGCAAGCCGGTAGCCGTACGCGGCGAAGCTCGGGGAACCAAGTTTGCGCGAAGTCTGCTCCACGCCCGGGACGCTGGTCAGTATCGGCCAGCCCGATTCGGTCTGCCAGTAGTTGTCGATCACCTTGACGCCGAGCCCCTGCTCGATCCATTCCGACGTGGGTTGATCGAGCGGCTCTCCCGCAAGGAACAGGTACTTCAGCGTCGAGGTGTCATACTTCTTCAGAAATGCCGGGTCCTGCTTCTTGAGCACCCGCACCGCAGTCGGCGAGGAGAACATCGATGTCACGCGGAAGTCCTGCACGATCTTCCACCACACCCCGGCGTCGGGGCGCGTCGGCACGCCCTCATACATGATCGTTGTCGAGCCGTTGAGCAACGGCGCGTACACGATGTAAGAGTGCCCTACCACCCACCCGATGTCCGAGGTGCTGAAGTATGCCTCGCCTGGCTGCGAGCAGAAGATGTGGCGCATTGAAGCCGCGAGCGCCACCGCGTAGCCGCCGGTATCGCGCTGCACGCCCTTCGGCCTGCC
>DATJZQ010000098.1:0-9106 GCA_035499005.1 Burkholderiales bacterium
CCAGTTGCCGGCGAAGCACTTGGCATAGCGCTCTTCGTCGTGCAGGTAAGCGCGGAACATCGATGGCCACCCGCGCCGCAGCGCGAGCTCGCCTTCCACGTCGGGCTCGGCCAACGCTTCGATCGTTCCGTTTGCGCTGCGCCGTACGATGCCCGCCTCGATGCCGGGCAGAGGGCAGCCCATGGAGCCGGGCTTGATCGGCATGGAAGCGAAGTTGGCGATCATGATTCCGCCCGTTTCCGTCTGCCACCAATTGTCGTGAATCGGCAGGCCGAACGCTTCCTGCCCCCACAGCACAGCCTGCGGATTGAGCGGCTCGCCCACGCTCGCGATGAAACGCAGCTTGTCGAACGTGTGCCGCCGTACCGCCTCCGCCCCGCCTCGCATCATCATGCGCACTGCGGTCGGTGCGGTGTACCACACGCTCACCCGCTGCTCGGCGAGAATCGAATACCAGCGTTCGGCGTCGAAGTCGGCCTCGTCCACCACCATGCGGACGCCATTGGTGAGCGGCGAAACGATGCCGTAGGACGTGCCCGTGACCCAGCCGGGATCGGCGGTGCACCAGAACACGTCGTCCGGGTGCAGGTCCAGCGCGAGCTTGCCGGTGATGTGATGCGCGACCACCGCTTCGTGCACGTGCACCGCGCCTTTTGGTTTCCCCGTCGTGCCGCTGGTGAAGTGTAGCAGCGCGGGATCTTCCGGCGCGGTAGGCCCGATCCGATACTGTGGCGAGGCCTGCGCCATCAATGCGCGCAAGTCCAACGTATCGTCAGGCAGCGTTGAGCCCTCTTCCTCCGGCACCGCCAGCACGTGCCGCAGAGACGGTATCGAGGCGCGAACCGGCGCCAGCTTCTTGCGGTACAGCGCGTCGGTCGTGACCAACGCGATCCCTTCGCCGATCCTCAAGCGCGTGGCGATGGGCTCCGGGCCGAAGGCGGAAAACAGCGGCGACACCACGCAGCGATGCTTCAACGCTCCGAGCACCGCAACGTACAGCTCGGGAATACGGCCGGCCAGCACGAACACGCGGTCGCCTTTGCCCATACCCAGGCCCGCGAGCACGTTCGCGAACCGGCTGGTGAGGTCGGCGAGCTGCGCATAGCTGTAATCTCTGGTCTGACCGCTCTTGCCCAGCCAGCGCAGAGCGAGCGTCGCGCCGCGCCCGGCCGCGACATGCCGGTCCAGGGCTTCATGCGCGATGTTGAGCCCGCCGGTGGGCAAGCCGTCCAGCTCGCGGCGCGCCTCTTCCCAGGTAAACGATGCGCGCGCATCCGCGTAAGCCCCCAGATTGGGCTCCGGCCAACCGCTCCTGGCTTGCTTGGGAATGAGAACAGGCGTCCCGGCGACACCGCGTTCCATGGCTCTCCTCGGTCGAGCGGGCGCGCACGCCCGCGCTCCCACCAAGCGCAACCTAGCAGGGCGCACCGCAACGCCCTTTGATGCAGATCAATGGGTTGCCAAGGTTGGCACCGCGCCTAGCGCCACACCTGCGCGAGCGGTTCGGAGTCATCACGACGCTTCCGGGCGGGCGACCTGCCTCGAGTCCACGATGACGAGGTAGCGCCCGGACCAAGGGGTGGGCTGCCGATCGGGACGCAGGACCCACAGGTGCTTTCCCTGCGCAGCAGCTTGTTCGTAGTCCGCATCCAGCAGCCCGTAGCGATCGATGAAGACATCGAGCGTCGCGGGGATGCGGATGCATCCCTTGGACTGTCGCGTTCCGAGCCGTGACTCGAGCATGTCGGGGTCAGTCGCGTGCATCTGCAGCCGCATCATGCTCTCGCCGTGACCGCCCCACCCGCGCGGCGCCCTCTGCCAGCCGAAATCGTAGACGCGCATACCCTTGACGCCGTAGCCGCGCACGCCGTACTCGTTCTTCGTGCCCTCGGCGCGGAAGTCGAGGTTGGCGATCGAATGCTCGAACACCCCGGTCGGCGTGACGAAATGCTCGAATTCGCCGGGCCTGCCACTGGAAGCCGGCGAAGCTCCGACGAAGTGGAACTTACTCTCGGGAGATTTCCAGTAGATCATCGCGGCCTGCGCTCTGGGCGCGATGTCCACCAGGACGAAGTACTGAGGACCCACGTCCGCAAGCCCCGCCCCGGCGAGCGCAACCGACAAACGCTCGGCGTACTTGGTGCGCCGGTCGTCGGTAAGCTCGAGGCGGCGGTCAACCTGCTCGACAAACAGCGCGCTCAGCTCGGCGCCCGATTCGAGCTCGAGCGCATTCGGGGATGCGGCGTGCAATGCCAACGCCGCGAGAAAAAAGACGTGATCCATTCTCTCGTCGGAAAAATTCTAGAATACGGCATATAGGTAAGTTGACGTTGAGCGAAATCAACCAGGACCCTTGCCGAAGTCACGCTCCGTCCAAATTCCGAGCAACACGACATGCCAAGAAAAAGACCTGAAGATCTGCGCAGCCACCGCTGGTTCGGCGCGAAAGATCTGCGCTCGTTCGGCCATCGCTCGCGCACCCTGCAGATGGGCTACTCGCGGCAGGACTACGAGGGCAAGCCGGTCATCGCCGTGATCAACACGTGGAGCGAGATCAACCCGTGCCACAGCCATTTCCGCGATCGCGCGCAGGAAGTGAAGCGCGGTGTGTGGCAGGCCGGCGGATTTCCGCTCGAGATGCCGGCGCTCTCTCTGTCCGAGCCGTTCCAGAAGCCCACCACCATGCTGTACCGAAATTTCCTCGCGATGGAAACCGAGGAGCTGCTGCGCTCCTATCCGGTGGACGGATGCGTGCTGATGGGAGGCTGCGACAAGACCACGCCTGCGCTGGTCATGGGCGCAACATCCATGAACCTGCCCGCTGTGTTCATGCCCGGCGGACCCATGCTGCGCGGCAACTGGCACGGCGCCGTCCTGGGCAGCGGCAGCGATTCGTGGAAGTACTGGGCCGAGCTGCGCGCCGGGAATATCGACGAGCGCGCTTGGGAGGAGATCGAAGAGGGCATCGCGCGCTCGGCCGGCCACTGCATGACCATGGGCACCGCTTCGACCATGACCAGCCTGGTCGAAACGCTGGGCCTTACGCTCCCTGGAGCCGCGTCGATCCCGGCAGCCGACGCCGGGCATGCGCGCATGGCTGAACTTTGCGGGCGGCGCATCGTCGAGATGGTGTGGGAAGACCTCAAGCCGCGTGATGTGCTCACCTCCGGCGCATTCGACAACGCCATCGTCGCGCTCATGGCGCTGGGCGGCTCGACCAACGCTATCGTGCATCTGCTGGCGATGGCCGGCCGCGCGGGAGTCAAGCTGGATCTCGACCGCTTCGACGCCATTTCGCGCAACGTCCCGCTGCTCTCGAACGTGCGGCCATCGGGCAAGTGGCTGATGGAAGATTTCTACTACGCGGGCGGGTTGCGCGCGTTATTGGCGGAGCTCATCGATCACCTGCGGCTCGACGAGAAGAACGTCAACGGCAAGACGCTGGGCGAAAATATCTCCGGTGCGCAGAGCTACAACCGCGATGTGATCGCATCGATCCGCGAGCCTCTGCAGGCGGCCGGCGGGTTGGCGGTGCTGCGCGGCAATCTCGCACCGGACGGCGCGGTGATCAAACCCAGCGCCGCTGACCCGAAGCTGCTGAAGCATACGGGCAAAGCGGTGGTGTTCGAGGATTACAGCGACATGGCGGCACGCATCGATTCGGACGCGCTAGATCTGGACGCAAGTTCGGTGCTCGTGCTGCGCAACGCCGGTCCGCTGGGCGGCCCCGGCATGCCGGAGTGGGGCATGCTGCCGATCCCGCAGAAACTGCTCAAGCAGGGCGTGCGCGACATGGTCCGCATCTCGGACGCGCGCATGAGCGGCACCAGCTATGGCTGCTGCGTGCTGCACGTGGCGCCCGAGTCGTTCGTAGGCGGCCCGCTTGCTCTTGTGCGAAGCGGCGATGCGATCGACCTGGACGTGCCCGCGCGCCGCCTCACGCTCAAGGTCGGCGAGGAGGAGCTCGCTCGTCGCCGCGCCGCTTGGCGGCGGCCGCCGCCGAAATATCAGCGCGGCTTCGGCGCGCTGTTCCAGGACAACATCTCTCAGGCGAACGAGGGCTGCGACCTGCGCTTTCTCGAAGGGACGGCGCCGACGCCCGAGCCCGAGATTCACTGACTCCCGGAGGCTGAATTGAAGATCCGCACCGCTCTTCTGCTGCTTATGCTGATCGCTCTGACTGTTTTCACGGTGGTCAACTGGAGCGCGTTCACCACGCCCACGAAACTGAGCTTGCTCTTGACGACGGTGGAAGCGCCGCTCGGGGTGCTCATGCTGATCCTGACCGCGGCGGTCGTCGTGGCGTTCCTCGCTTTCCTCGTGTACCTGCAAACCAGCACCATGCGCGAAACGCGGCGGCTCGCGAAGGAGCTGAACACTCAACGGGAACTAGCGGATCGCGCGGAGGCTTCGCGCTTCACCGAGCTGCGCGGCTTTGTCGCGCAGGAGCTGACAGCGCTGCGCGCTTTCAGCGCGGACGCCGACGCTAAGCTCGTCTCCAGGGTGGACGCGGCCGAGCAAGCCCTGCGCACGGACATCGAGCACGCGGGCAACACGCTCGCTGCATACATCGGCGAGCTCGAGCACCGGCTCGACTCGTCCGGCACCGACCGCGCCGAGGGCGATCGGCACTAGTTGCTGCACAACCACCCCGTCGCTTCGCGCCACCCCTCCTTGACCAAGGAGGGGAGAAGTAAATCTTTTTCCCCTCCTGCCCGAGGAGGCGTGCCTGCGAAGCAGGCGGAGTGGTGGGAGGGTAGAGGGCCCTAAAACTCCCTCTCCCCTTGCGGGAGAGGGTCGGGGTGAGGGGTAGTCGGCGTCAACGCTTCGGCGCCGCGCTCGGATCGGGGTGGATATTGTCCACCCAGTGCACCTGCTCCGGTTTCTCGACCGCTGGAATATCCAGATTGACCACGACTGGCACCTGCCCGCTGCGCACCAGTACGCAGGACAAAGGCTCCTCGTCGCTCGCGTTGATCTCCTGGTGCGGAACGAACGGCGGCACGTAGATGAAATCGCCCGGCCCGGCTTCCGCCACGAACTCGAGGCGGTCCCCCCACCGCATGCGCGCCCGGCCGCTTACCACGTAGATCACGCTTTCCAGTTCACCGTGGTGGTGCGCACCCGTTTTCGCCTTGGGGTGGATGACGACCGTGCCCGCCCACAGCTTCTCGGCGCCGGCGCGGGCGTTGGTGATGGCGGCCGCGCGGTTCATGCCCGGCGTCTGCGCCGTGTTCGGGTCGAGCTCGGTGCCCTTCACCACGCGCACGCCGTGAAACTTCCATTTTGATTCCATCTGTCACCCAAAACAGCTCTGCACATCTAGCGCCAGAAGATCAGCGCAAGGATGAGCAGGCTCGGAACGCAGGTGTTGATCAATGCTACCGCCACCCACCGTCTGCGCGCGCCCACGTTCGTGGCAAGCGGCTGCTCGGTGGCGAGCAGCATAAACGCGGCGGCGCACGACAACACGATCGCCAGCCCGCCGACGCCATAGAACCAGACGAAGGTGCGGAAGCTCAAGTCGCGCCCATAGGGCTGGCTCCGCATCAGATGCAAAACGAGCCAGATGGCCAGGCCGACGTTGCACAGCGCCGGCACCACAAAACCGAGGATGACGCTGGCCCGTCTCATGGCGCACGCGCCGTGTTCACGCCGTCGAGCGCCCCCCGCAGCACGCGTGCCACGTGCACGGCTTCGCGCCCGGAGCCGTCCCGGATCTGGTGCCGGCAGCTCGTGCCGTCCGCCAGGATGAGGACATCGGGCGATGCGGCTCGCACGCGCGGCAGCAGGCTGAACTCGCCCATCTTCATCGACGCGTCGAAGTGCTCCGCTTCGTAGCCGAACGAACCGGCCATGCCGCAACAGCTCGAGACCACGGTCTCGACTTCGAGACCGGGAATCAGGCGCACCACTCTTTCGACCGCAGACATGGCACCGAAGGCTTTCTGATGACAGTGGCCGTGCAGGAGCGCTCGCTTGCCCGCCTGACGCGTAAGCGGTAACTGGAGCTTCCCCGCATCGTGCTGCTGCGCGAGGAACTCCTCGAACAGCAGCGCCTGGCGCGACAGCACCTCGACCTCAGCGCGCGGAAACAACGCGGCCATCTCGTCGCGTAAGGTGAACAGGCACGAGGGCTCGAGACCGATGACGGGCACGCCGCGCTCGGCCAGAGGTTTCGCCGCGTCGATCAAGCGCCGCATTTCCGCGCGCGCCTCGTCGACCAGCCCGGCCGCCAGGAAAGTGCGGCCGCAGCACAGCGGGCGTCCGCCATCTGGCGCGCGCAACGTCTCGACTTCGTAGCCAGCAGCCTGCAGTATCTCGCTTGCCGCATGCAGATTCTCCGGCTCGAAATAGTTGTTGAACGTGTCCGCCATCAGGGCGACGCGCGCGGGGCGTCCGCTACTGCCGGAAGCGGCGCGCACAGCACTTCGCGTAAAGACGTCCCTGCGCCACTTCGGCACCTGCCGTCTCGCGGAAATGCCGAGCCATCGCTCGCTGAGGCGAGCAACGGCGGGAATGCGATTGCGCAAGTTCAACACGGGCGCGACGCGCGAAGCCCATGGCGCATAGCGTGGCAGAAACGCAATGAGCCGCTGGCGCGCGCTCAAGCCGTGACGCCGCACATGATGATGCAGCACCTCGATCTTCATGCGCGCTATGTCCACGCCGGTGGGACATTCCCGCCGGCAGCCCTTGCAGCTCACGCACAGCGCCAGCGTATCGTGCATGGCCGGCGAGGTGAGCGCGTGGGGCCCGAGCTGCCCGGACAGCGCGAGGCGAAGCGTATTGGCGCGGCCGCGCGTCAGGTGCTGTTCGTCGCCGGTGACTCGGAATGAAGGGCACATGGTGCCGGCGTCGAACTTGCGGCAGTGGCCGTTGTTGTTGCACATCTCGGCCGCGCGGTCGAATCCGCCCCATTCGCTCCAGTCGAGCGCCGTATCGAGCTTGCTGGCGGCGTACCCGGGTTTGAAGCGAAACAGCGAGGCATCGTCCATGCGCGTCGGCCGGACGATCTTGCCGGGATTCATCAGCCCCTTGGGGTCGAACAGCGCCTTCACTTCAGCCAGCGCGTGCGTCAGCCGAGCGCCGAGGATCGGCTCGATCCACTCGGAGCGCACCAATCCATCGCCGTGCTCGCCAGAGTAAGCGCCCTTGTAGCGCTGGACCAGCGCGCAGGCCTCTTCGGCAATGGCCCGCATCTTGTGCGCGCCGTCGGTCTTCATGTTCAGGACCGGCCGCACGTGCAGCGTGCCGACCGAGGCGTGCGCATACCACGTGCCCTTGGTGCCGTGCTTCTCGAAGATGCGCGTGAGCTGGTCCGTGTATTCGGCCAAGTGCTCGAGCGGCACCGCGCAGTCCTCGATGAAGGACACCGGTTTGCCGTCGCCCTTCATCGACATCATGATGTTGAGGCCGGCCTTGCGCACCTCCCAGATATCGCGTTGGAGCGCCGCGTCGGTCACCTGCACCACCGAATCGGGCAGGCCGAGGTCCGCCAGCATCGTCGTCAACTGCTGGAGCCTTGCCGCCTGCGCGCCTTTGTCCTCGCCCGCGAACTCGACCAGCAGGACGGCGTCGGGCTCGCCTTTCAGGAAACGCTCGACGATCGGACGATAGGCGGCGCTGCCGCGCGCCAGGTCGATCATCGTACGATCGACAAGCTCTACGGCGTCCGGGTTCAGCTTGGCGATGTGCTGCGTGAGCTCCATCGCGCGGTAGAAGCTCGGGAAGTGGCACACGCCCAGCACCTTGTGCTCGGGGATGGGCGCGAGCTTCAAGCGCAGCCGCTTGAAGTAAGCCAGGGTCCCTTCCGAGCCCACGAGCAGATGAGCGAGGTTGTGCGGCGCGCGCGGGAGCACCATGTCCAGGTTGTAGCCCTGCACGTGCCGCAGGACTTTGGGCCAGCGCGCATCGATCTCGCTCGCTTCGCGCTGCGCGATAGCGTGGATTTTGTCGACGAGCGCGCCGTACGCGCCACTAGCGTGCCCCGCCCCTTGCGCCGGCCCGAACGTCATCTCTTCGCCGCCCGCGAGCCAGGCATCGATCGCGACAACGTTGTGCACCATGTTGCCGTAGCGCACCGAGCGGGAACCGCAGGAGTTGTTACCGGCCATGCCGCCTATGGTGGCCTGGGCCGAAGTCGACACGTCGACGGGAAACCACAGGCGGTGGGGCTTGAGGAAAGCATTGAGCCTATCGAGCACGACGCCGGGCCGCACCGTGACCTCGCGTGCCTGCTCGTCGAAAGCGACGATGTCGTTGAGATACTTGGAGTGATCGACGACCAGCGCCGCGCCCACGGTCTGGCCGCATTGAGATGTCCCGGCGCCGCGCGGCAGGATCGGGACGCCCTCCTCGACCGCGATCTCGAGTGCGGTGAGCGCCGCGGCTTCGCTTCGCGGGACCACCACGCCGACCGGCTCGATCTGATAGATGGACGCATCGGTGCTGTAGCGCCCGCGCGAGAACGCATCGAACAGCACTTCGCCGTCGACTTCCTTGCGCAGGCGCTGCTCGAACGCCGAGCGGACCGCGTCACGCCGATGGATCTGAATCGGTGCCGCTGGGGCGTTCATGCTCCGGATCTGCGGACATTCATCGACTTATCCCGTCATCTTACCTTACCGGTGTGTTTGTCCCTGCCTTGAGGCGGGGTGACACCCCCGGGTCATCCCGGGGCAGGCTCCGGTGACGGGGCGGTGTGGGGGAATGCCATGGTTGAGCACCAGAGTCAGTTTCTGTACGCTGGACCGTTACCTCACCGCAAGAGTCACCCATGACCTTCCACTCAGGCCGTCATTTTCTTCAGATCCCGGGCCCGACCAACGTCCCGGACCGGGTACTGCGCGCGATCGACAATCCGACCATCGACCATCGCGGCCCGGAGTTCGCGGCGCTCGGCGTCGAGGTCCTCCAGGGCCTGAAAGAAATCTTCCAGACCAAGCATCCCGTGATCATCTACCCCGCTTCGGGCACAGGCGCGTGGGAGGCGGCCCTGGTCAACACGCTCTCGCCGGGAGACCGGGTGGTGATGTACGAGACCGGCCACTTCGCCTCGCTGTGGCAGCGTATGGCGGCCCGGCTCGGGCTCGACGTGGATCTA
>DATJZQ010000099.1:0-24562 GCA_035499005.1 Burkholderiales bacterium
TCAACTCCAACTGGCTGCTGTCCACCAGCAGTGGCACGTTCGGCATCCCGAAGATCGTCAATCAGGGACGGCTGGAGCTCACCGACAACACCGGCAACAACGCTACCGCGGCGACGGTGCCCGGGATCTTTCCCGCGGCGGGGAATTACATTTCGGTCGAGTTCAAGCAGTACGCCTACAACGGAACCGGGGCGGACGGCATCGCGATGACGCTGTCCGACTACTCCGTCGCCCCGACGCCGGGCGCATACGGTGGCTCGCTCGGCTATGCACAGAAGACCGGGATCAACGGCTTCGCGGGAGGCTGGATCGGCGTGGCGCTGGACGAGTACGGCAACTACGAGAACGCAACCGAGGGGCGTGTCGGTGGTGCGTGCGGCGGTCTGTGCCCTGATTCGGTCGGCATCAGAGGCTCGGGTACAGGCAGCGCGGCCACGGCCGGCAACTACCCCTGGCTCGCGGGCAACACCACGATCGGCAACATCGACCAGCCCGGTGCGACGGCCGGCCCCGGCTACATGTACCAGGTCATCGTCGACGCGCGCAACTACACCACCACAACGAAGACGGCGCTCGTATCGGTGAATCGGGACGCCACCACCAAGACGGGGGCAAACTACACGACAGTAGTCGCGCCGTTCGATGCCTATGTCGTGAATCCCGCGCAGGCGGTGGTGCCGGTCAACTGGCAGATCTCGTTCACCGGCTCGACCGGTGGATCGACCAACATCCACGAGATCGGCAGCCTCAAGGTCTGCGCGCAAACCTTCATCCCGCCCACGTCGAACGGCAACGCCGCGGGCTTCAATGCCATCGACAGCGCGCTGCCGAACACCAAGCAGAACGCGCTGTTTGGCCACATCTACATGAAAGTCGCGAGCGTGCCATTCAAGCTCAACGTGGCCGCGTTGGCGCCCCCCGTCGGCGGGGTATCGCAGGGCGTGAACACCGCTTATGTCCCGAGTTCGCCGGCCGGAAGCACGAAGACGGTAACCGTCAAACTCATCGACGACAGCCAGCCGGGCACCTCGTGCAACTCGTCTGCTGCGGCGTGCACGGCCTGCGCTAAGACCGTGCTGACCAGCCAGACCCAGACCATGACCTTCACGGCCGCGGATGCCGGCTTCAAGACCTCCGCGAATTTCACCGTGTCGGACGCCTACAAGCGCTTGATCGTGCAGATGAGCGACGGTACGACGACGGGCTGCTCCGTCGATGCTTTCTCGGTGCGGCCCGCGTATTACACGCTGACCAGCAGCATAGCTGCCAACACGAAGGCCGGAACGGCGTTCACGATCACTGCAGCGCCCCGGGATGTCAACAACACGGCACTGACCCAGGCCACGGGCGCAACCACGCTCGACAACACCAAGGCGCCGACGGCGGGCGGCAATCAGACGCTGCTCCTGCAATCGTGGAACGCGGGGGCCGCATTCGGGAGTTTCATCTACAACGACGTCGGCGTTTTGACTCTGCCTCAGAATGCAATCTACGACGCGCAGTTTGGCAATGCCACAGGCGAAGCCCAGGACAGGACGAACGGCGACTGTAATCCGGGCACGGGAACTTCGCCGTACGTCCCCAACATCTGCTATGGCTACTCGGGAGCATCGTGCACCAACACTACGCCGTGGAACCCGGATGCCAGCGGGAAATACTCCTGCGACATCGGCAGCGGCGCATTTTCCAGCGCCCCGTATCGTTTCTACCCGGATCACTACGAGGCGTCGGTGGCGATGACTCAAGGCTGCTCCACGGACGGCTTCACTTACATGGGGCAACCGTTCTCGATGACGTCGGCGAGCTCAGGTGCGATCCAGGTCAAGGCGCTCGCGTCCGGGCAGACTTTTGCCAGCGCGCCGGGCCTGCCGTCATACACGGGCGGCTACACGCCGCAGGCCACCGTCTGGTTCGGCGCGCAGGATCCAGTGTTTCGCCCGGGCACCGATGTGATCGAGTGCATCGCGTCCACCCCCAACGCGAGCGCCAGCCGATGTACCGTCGGGGCCAGCACGCCACCTTACAAGGCGGCTCCTTCCAACACGTGGGCAACCGGGGTCTACAGCGCGCCGGCGACGACGTTCTACTTCGATCCCCCGAAGGACACGACTACCACGCCCGATGTGACCTGGGGCCCGTACGACAATCTCTACGTCGGATTGACGGTTTCCGATTCGGACGGCTCGACGCTCACCATTCCGGCGGGACAGTCGTTCGTGTTGAATGGCGACACCTATCAGAGCATCAGCGGGGCTGCGCCGATCAAGGAGCGCTACGGCAGAATGCGCATCCAGAACGTCTCAGGATCTGAGCAGGTGCCGGTGGCGGTTCCGGTCTTCCTCGAATACTGGATGGGCAGCGGCTGGGCGCTGAACACTCTGGACGCGAGCTGCACCCGCCTCGCGACGACACCGACCGCGTTCGCGGGCAACGTGGCCGCGTCGTCCTGCTTTGGCAATGGATGCACGGCCGTTTCCAGCGGCAGCGCAGGCAGCATCTACACCACACGCGTCCAGACTGTGGCTTCCAACGCCGTTGCACCCCTGTCGTACAGCTCCCCCCAATTTTCTTTCGGGCAACGCAACGTGATGCTGACCGCGCCGAAGGCGTCCGGAACGATCGGCATGTCGGTCGAGGCGCCGAGCTGGCTGAAGCTGGGGCCGAACGACACAGCGGGCACCAATCCCTCAGCGACCATCCGCTTCGGGACGTACAACAGCCGCTTCATCTTCCTGCGCGAGAATTACTAGAACCTGCGCGCAGCGCCCGGCGGTCGATCCTGCCCGTCCCGTCGCGGTTTCCAATCAGGATTGGCGCGACGCCTTGCCTCAACTCCAGCCATGAACTCGGGCGCAGTCTCCCGCAGACGCTCATCGCTCATGCGGCCGCTGCGAGTCATGTAATCGTAGGCGAGCTCCCACGGTTCGAGCTGCATCTTGTCGGCGATGCGCTCGTACCAGAACGAGCTCCTGTTCGCGGCGGCGATCAGCTTATCCACCACCGGCCGCCGCTCGCGCTCGAACAAGCGCAGCGCTTGCGGCACATCGTCGCCCGCCAATGAGAGCGCGCGTGCGAGCGCGATCGCGTCCTCGAAAGCCAGGCGCGTTCCCGAGCCGATCGAGAAATGACCAGTTCGGAGCGCGTCGCCGATCAGCACCGTGTTCCCGGCGCTCCAATTGCGGCAGTAGACGAGGGGAAAGCTGCGCCAGTGGGAGCGGTTCGACACCAAGCGCTGCCCGTCGAGGTCCGCTTCAAAAACTCGCTCGCAATAGGCTCGGCTGTGCTCGTCGCTCATGCCATCGAGCCCCGCGCGATACCACGTCGCCGCATCGCACTCGACGATGAAAGTGCTCATCCGCGGGCTATAGCGGTAATGGTGCGCCACGAAAGCGCCGTGCTCGGTGCCGCGAAACGTGAGCGTCAGACAGTCGAACGCACGCCCGGTGCCGTACCAGGCAAACTTGTTGGTGAGGTATTCGATGCGTGGCAGAAGGCGCTCGTCGTACAGACGTCTGACGAGCGAGTTGACGCCGTCGGCGCCAACCACCAGATCGCAGCCTTCGAAGGCCGCGAGAGAATTGAGCGCAGTACCGAACGTGATACGAACGCCCCGCGCTTGCGCGAGGCGTTGCAGCAGCTGCACCAGTCCGATGCGCGAGACGGCCGAGAAACCGTTGCCGTCGATGACAACGGCTTGGTCGCGATGGACGATCTTCTGGATCGGCCAGGATTCCATCTGGCCGGCCAGCGCAAGATGGACTGCCGGCTCGTCGTGCTCGAGAAAGCTCAGCGCGCCCTGGGAGAACACCACGCCGAAGCCAAACGTGGCATCGCGCGCGTTCTGCTCGAGCACGAAGATCTCGTCCTCCGGGCGATCGCGCTTGGCAAGCAGCGCGAAGAGGAGCCCAGCCGGGCCTGCCCCGACGACGCCGATGCGAAGTTTTCTCGGCACGGGTTGCCGCGAACGTGGCGGTACTGTGGATTGACCCGCCTAGTATCGCAGGGCCAGGCTGTCTGCGCCTGCCCAGCTGCAAGGGCACCGACTAACCGAAAGGCTCCTCCATCGCCTGAATGTCGCGGCGCTGCTCGACAGTCTGTGAAGCCGGCAATCCCCGCCGCCTCTCTAAATCGCTTTCCGTTTCGGGCTTCACTTTCTCGGATACCAGATCTGCCAGTCGTACTTTAGCCGCCGTCATGACGGCCCAGGCGATCGACCAGATCACCTGGCCCGCGACTACGCTGAGGATACCGACGAGAAGGAGCCCGAACCCGAAGATCACGCCGAGCCAGCTCAGCAGAAGGCTCAGGCACGCATGGGCAACGCGCCCGAACCTCCTCAAGCTCTTGATGCTGTTTCGGCCTATCATCTGCGCACCAACGTCACGCAGAAGCTGAAACGAGCGCGGTGCGAGGCACGCACGGGGTGCGCTTCACATCGCGCGAAGGCACGAGCACCCAGGCATCCGATTGCTGTCCCATCAGCTTGTTGAGCAGCCGGAGATTGAGCGCATGGCCCGGTTTGAACCCCTCATAGTTGGCGCGTATGGGCCAGCCCGCGAGATAAAGATCTCCGATCGCATCGAGCACCTTGTGCCTGACGAATTCGTCCGGGAATCTCAAGCCGTCCGGGTTGAGGATGTGTTCGCCGTCCACCGCCACCGTGTTGGCGAGGTCCGCTCCGAAGGCATGGCCGCGCTTCATGAGCTCGGCATGGTCGGCGACGAAGCCGAACGTGCGAGCGGGAGCAATCTCGCGTTTCAGAAGGTCGCGGTCCCACGCTGTGGCGACCGACTGCATCCCCAACGGCGTGTTCGGGTAATCGATCGTTACGGTCAGCCTCGGACTGAGGCTCGGGCTCAGCCGCACGTAGCGGTCACCCTCGCGCACCTCTACCGGCCGCAGCAACACGATGGTCCGGGCCGGCGCATCCTGCTCCACGGTACCGACGCGATCGATCTGCGCGAGGAACTGGGCGGCGCTGCCGTCGAGCGCCGGGACTTCCGGGCCGTTGAGAACGACCAGCGCGTTGTCGACGCCTGCGAGGCGCAGCGCAGCCAGCAGATGCTCGACCATGCGCACACCGACCCCGGCGTGATTGCCGATGTCGGCCGAGTAATGCGCGCTGACCACGTTGCTCCAGCGTGCGAGAATCAATCCGCGCGACGGCGGCTGATCGGAGCGCAGGAAACAAATCCCGGTGTCGGGTTCACCCGGGTAAAGCGTCAAGCAAACGGGTTGACCTGTATGCGCCCCCTTTCCGAAGATGCGGAAGTCTGCGGCAAGCGTGCGCTGCGCAATGGGGTCGCCTTCCTTCGTCGCCATCTCGTATTCCTCCTTCGTTTCGCGGCCAGTGCAGCACCACATACGTCGGCGATCCTAAGGGGCGGCCGCGCACAGGCACAGGTCGCGCTGCGCCAATCGGTTGTCCGATCACGCCAAGGCGGCTGGAGGGGTGATTGGTAACCTCGACTTTGACGTCCTGGGCGCTGCTGATCCACCGGGCACTGTCCGACCACGGGATCGACGGCGACGCTTTGTTCGGCCGCGCGGGGCTGGATCCAGCCCGGATGAACGATCCGAACGCTCGCTACCCACAGACCGGAATGCAACGGTTGTGGGCGCTCGCCACATCGGCCAGCGGGGACGAGTGCTTCGGGCTTGAAGTGGCGCAGCATTGGCATCCGACCACATTCCACGCGCTCGGCTACTCCGCGCTGGCAAGCGAGACCCTGCGCGACGCGCTGTTGCGGGTGGTGCGGTACGGCCGGGTCGTAACGACTGGCGCGCGTGTGGACCTCGAGCAGACCGGCGACGAAGTCGTGCTGAGACTGCTCGGTCTGCTCCCCGGGGCTGAGTTCGTTCCCGCCTCGGTCGATGCCGGCGTCGCCACGGTCGTGATCCTGTGCCGCGCAGGCCGCGGTGAACCGATCGATCCTGTCCGCGTCAGCCTGGTCCGGGCGGAGCCTGGATGCTCGAGCCGGCTGCGCACTTTTTTTGGCTGCCCGGTTGATTTCGGCGCGGCGGAAAATCGCGTCGTATTCCGGGCCTCCGACCTGGATGCAGAGCTACCCACGACGAACGCGGTATTGCTGCGCGTGAACGAGCAGGTGTTGACCGACTACCTGGCACGCCTCGAGCGCGCCGAGGTCACCGTGCAGGTGCAGGCCAAGCTGATTCAGCTGCTGCCGAGCGGCAAAGTGGAGGAAGGATTCATCGCGCGCGCGCTCAACTTGAGCCTGCGCAGCCTGCAGCGCAAGCTCGAAGAACGCGGCGTCACCTTCCGCAAGCTGCTGGACGACACGCGTCAACAGCTCGCCGAGCAGTACCTGAAGGACTCGACCCTGTCGGTATCGGAGATCGCTTACCTGCTCGGATTCGCCGAAGTCAGCAGCTTCTCGCGGGCTTTCAAGCGCTGGACGGGCCACGCTCCGCGCACGGCGTCGCCCGTGAAATCGGCTCCGGCGGCCTGACCCAGCCCCCCACCCTAACCCTCCCCCGCCAGCGGGGGAGGGAATAGCTGGTCACCTCCCGCGAGCGGGGGAGGGAAACCTGACGTCAGGCGCAGCGCTTGTTGCCCGTCTCCTTGGGCGGAACGCTCATGTCCTGCATGGCGATGCGGGTCGGCTTGCCGATGTAGGGAAACTCGTTGCCCCAGTAGCGGATATCGGACGGAATCTGCTCCGGCTCGAGGATCTGTGAGACATAGCCCGGCGTCTGCATCTGGTGGTCGCAGGCGCGCATCTCCACCTCGCCCCAGACTGCCTTGAACTTCGATCCTTCCCAGGCCTTGATCAGCTTGTCGGTGTCCAGGCTGCCCGCGCGTTTGATCGCGTCGCCCACCCACAGAATGGAGTTGAATGCGCGAGTCCAGGACAGATCAGGGAACTTGGAGCTGAGCGGCGCATTGGGATAGAACTTGCGCCACTCCTGTATGTACGCCTTGTTCTCCGGCGTATCGATCGTCATGTGGTATGCGTCGGCCGTGATGTGGCCGACGGCTGCGTCTTTCACCGCCTGCAGCACTACGGGGTCGTTCAGGAAGTACTGCCCCGTCTTCACTTTCCAGCCCAGCGCCTTGCCCTGCTGCAGGAGCAGCCGCAAGTCCTGCCCCCAATCTCCGGTGATCACCACCTCCGCGCCCGACGCCTCGATTTTGGTGATGTAAGGCCCGAAGTCCTGCACCTTCTGCAGCGGGTGATACTCCTCGCCGACGATGTTCTGGTTCGGTCCCTTGACCCGGTTGAAGAACTTCTTGAAGCCGTCGGCGCAGGCCCGCCCAAAGTTGTAGTCCTGGTTGAGCAGATAGATCTTTCCGGGTTTCTGCGGCGCCATCTTGGCGAAGTACACCGCCAGCATGCCCGAATGCATGTCCGTGTTGAGACAACAGCGGAACGTCGTGTCGAAAAACTCCTCGCCGGTGAGCTCCGCCGCCTCGGTTCCATACGAGATGAAGATCTTGCGGTTCTGGTTGGCCACCTGGGAGACGGCCTTGGCCACCGCCGACCCGGTGCCCATGGCGAGAATGTCCACCTTCTCGCCGAACAGGAGATCGTTGGCGCGGCGCGTCGCGACGTCGGGTTTCAGCTCACTGTCGACCGCTACGATCTCGACCTGACGCCCGAGCACCCCGCCGGCCTGATTCAGCTTGTGGGCACCGAACTTTGCGCCCGCGGCGTAGCCTTCGCCGACGTAGGTCACGGGACCGGACAGCGGCTCGGTGATCCCGATCTTGATGGGCCCGGTCTGACTCCAGCCCGGCCGGACGATGACCCAGGGGCCAATGGAGGCGGCGCCTGCAGCGGCTGCGCCCTTCAAAAACGATCGGCGGCTCACTCGTCTCTTCATGTTCGATCTCCTCTTATTCGATCCGCGCTCCCCAAATGGACGGCGCGATGCCTCACACCTCGAGATATTGCTTCCTGACCTGTTCGCTCGCTTTCAGTTCCTGCGTGCTGCCGCTGAACACGATTTCTCCCTTGGACATCACGTATACGCGATGCGCGAGGCCGAGCGCTGTTTCCAGTGCCTGCTCGACCAACAGAATTGGGGTGCCGTCGCGGTGGATCTCGGTGAGTATGCGCTCGACCTGCTCCACGATCATCGGTGCCAGTCCCTCGGTCGGTTCATCCACCAGGAGCACCTCGGGATTGCCCATCAAGGTCCGCCCGGTCGTCAACATCTGCTGCTCCCCGCCAGACAACGTGCCGGCCCGTTGGTTCTCCCGCTCCCGCAGCCGCGGGAAGAACGTGTAGACGCGCTCCAACGTCCAAGCCTTGCCGTTCGCGCGCGGGCCGGCGCCGAGGCGCGGCTTGATGCCCATGAGCAGGTTCTCTTTCACGCTGATGGTGGGAAAGATGCGGCGCTCCTCCGGCACATAGCCGAGACCCAGCCGCGCCACCCGGTAAGCCGGCAACCCGGTGATATCCTGCCCCTTGAACCTGACGCTGCCGGCGGACGGCTTGACCAGCCCCATCAAACTCTTGAGCGTGGTGGACTTGCCGACGCCGTTGCGTCCGAGCAGGCAGACGATTTCGCCGGCTTCGACGGTGAGCGTCACGCCGTGCAGGATGTGCGACTTGGCGTAGTGGGCATGCAGAGCGTCAACCTGCAGCACGATCCGCTCCGGCAACAGAATGTTTGGTTCCGAGGTAGGCGCGCTGGACTTCCGCGTTGTGGCGGATCTCATCCGGCGGTCCGCTAGCCAGCATCTTGCCGTAGTGGAGCACGCTGATGCGGTCGGCCAGCGTGAACACCACGTCCATGTCGTGTTCCACCATGACCAGGGTCTTGCGTTCGCTCACGCGGCGAATGAGGCCGATGGCTTTGTGCGTCTCCTCGGCGTTGAGACCCGCCGTCGGCTCGTCGAGCAGGATCAGCTCCGGGCGCACCGCCACCGTGAGCGCGATCTCGAGCTCGCGCTGCTCTCCGTATGAAAGCGCGTTGGCCGGCGTGTCGCGCCGATCCGTGAGCTCCAGCAAGTTCAGCACTTCCGTCGTCTCCCGTGCCACGTCGTCCAGGCCGTCGAGCAGGCGCCAGGCGTCGAGGCGCATGCCGCGGCGCGAGACCACTGCGCTGCGGACGCTCTGATAGACGGTGAGACGCGGAAACGTATTGATGATCTGGAACGACCGGCCCACGCCCAGTCGCGCGATGCGGTGGGGCGGCACCCCGGTGATGTCGTGTTCGCCGTACAGCACGCGTCCTTGGCGCGGACGCAGCCGTCCGCTGATGATGTTGAACAGCGTCGACTTGCCGGCGCCGTTCGGACCGATGATGGCGTGGCGCTCGCCTGGCGCCACTGCGAGATTCACCCCGGTCAGCACCTGCAAACCGGAAAAGTCGTGGTGGATGTCGCGCAGCTCGAGTGCAGGCGTCGTCATCGCGGCTCTTCCGCTGGGGTGCGGTTCAGGCGCAGCAGCCGTTGCACCGGGCCACCGCGCCCGAACAGGCCGACGAGCCCGGTGTGCATGAAGAGGATCATGACCACGAACAGGAAGCCGATCACGAACGGCCAGTGCTCCGTGGTCTTCGCCAGCCAATTCTGCAGCAGGATGTAGGCTGCGGTGCCGAGGAACGGCCCGAGGAACGCGCCGGTACCTCCGAACAACGCCATGAACACCACCTCGGTGCCGGTTTGAAGGTCGAGCGCACCAGGCGAGACGAGGCGCTGGAAACTCGCGAACAGCGCGCCAGCCACCGCCGCCAGCGTCGACGCGAAAGTGAACACGATCAGCTTGGTTCCAAACACGTTGTAGCCGAGAAATGCAGCCCGCTCGTCGTTCTCGCGCATCAGCAGCGCGGCGTTGCCCAATGGGGTGCGGATGAAGCGCCAGGCGAGCCACAGAGAGATGAGCACGATCGTGAGCGCGAGCCAGTAGAAGTGGAGCGCGTTGCCCATGTGCAGCACAAGGCCGCCCGGCAGAGTGAGATCGGGCGGAGTCACGGTGAGCCCATCGTCACCGCGCGTCACATCGCGCCACTTGAGGGCCACGGCGAAGAGGAACTGGCTGAAGGCCAGAGTCAGGAGCGAAAAGTACGTGCCCCGCAACCGCACGCAGAAGAACCCGATAACCAGGCCGACCGCCGCCCCCGCCAGTGCACCCATTACCACTGCCAACGGCAACGGGACCGCACCCAAATGCTTCCAGATCAGACCCACTGCATATCCGCCCACGCCGAACGTCGAGGCAAATCCGAACGAAAGCATGCCGGAGTAACCGAACAGCAGATTGAACGAGACCGCGAAGAGCCCGAAATAGAGGATCTCGATCGCAACGCGCAATCGCAAGGTATCGAGCCCGAACGGCATGAGGAAGAGCAGCACGATCGCCGCGGCGATCAGGACGTTGCGGCGCATCAGCCCTTCTCCCCGAACAACCCTTGCGGGCGCAGCACCAGCACAGCGGCCATGAGCAGGAACTGGAACACCATGGCAAAAGCGGGGAACCAGAGGATGCCGAAGGACTGCAGCTCGCCGATCATCAGGGAAGCGAGCAGCGCGCCGAGCAAGGACCCGAAGCCGCCCACGACCACGACGACGAAGCTGTCGACCAGGATCGCCGCCCCCATCGCAGGGTCGGCCTGCAGGAAAGGCGCGGCAATCACGCCTGCGATGGCGGCCAAAGCCGCTCCGACGCTGAACACGCCGAGCGCTACGAGCGGCGTGTTGATCCCGAGCGCGCTCACCATCTCGCCATCGGCGACCGCTGACCGGATGATGATACCCACGCGGGTCCGCAGCAGCACGGTGGCCATGGCGAGACAGATCAGCGCCGAGAACGCCAGGATGAAAAGGCGATACACGGGGTACTGGCTGCCAAGCAGAGGAATCGATCCGCTGAGCAGCGCCGGCGTCGGCACCTCGAGGGTGTAGTTGCCCCAGATCCAGCGCACCGCCTCGGCCATCATGTAGAAGAGGCCGAAGGTCAACAGCAGCTCGTACGCATGCCCGTAGCGATGGATGCGCCGCAGCAAGCCGCGCTCGACCGCAGCGCCAAGCAACCCCACCACGATGGGGGCTACGAGCAGGGAGAGCCAGAAACTTCCGGTGGCGGCTACCGTCGTGTAAGCGAGGTAGGCGCCCAGCATGTAGAAAGCGGCATGGGCGATGTTGAGGATGCCCATCATGCCGAACACCAGCGTCAGGCCCGACGACACCAGGAACAACAGCATGCCGTAGACCATGCCGTGCAGGGCCTGCGTCGCATATACGCTCAGACCAAACACTGCGCCTCCTCCCCCTGGTTTCTTGTTAGCGCCTGACTGGCGAGCGTCTCAGCCTGTCATTCCGGGGGCCGCGACGCGGCAACCCGGAATCCAGGCGATCAGGGCCAAGGCCGCGTCGCCTATGCTGGATTCCGGAGCGTCCTTCGGCCGTCCGGAATGACGAGTATCGCTAGTCAGGTCTTGGCAAGACTCGCTCTTGCTGGCGCGTTTCTAACGTTCCGGGGGGAGGTTGTCAACTCAGGGGGTCAGGTTTGCCCCGTCTTACGCACCGCCGACGCCGGCCGCGCGAGAATGCGGGCGAGCAGCGCTTCGTCGATCGTTTGACCCCGCAGGCGTCGCAGCAGCGCATCGATGCGGTCCTCGCCCCAGAACAGCTCGCCGTCGAAGCGGAAGGTCGGCACGCCGAAGATACCTGCAGCGACCGCGTTGTCGGTGGCCGCGATCAGGCGCTGTTTCACATCCGCCGCGCCGGTGCGTGCCAGCAGCGCCGCAGCATCAAACCCGCAGTCCCGCGCAAGCTGGACCAGCACAGATTCGTCAGAGAGCTCCAGTCCGCGCGACCAGCACGCATCGAGCATTGCGAGACCGAAGCGGCGCCGATGCGCGGCGTCGTCGAGCGCGATGCACATGCGCAGCGCACGCAGGGGATTGTACGGGTGCGTGGGCGGACCGGAGACGCTCAAGCCCAGGCCGCTGGCGATACGCAGCACGTCCCGCATCGTGTACGCACGTTTGGCGGGAATCTCTGCCGGCCCCTTTTGCCCGTGCGCGGCGAGCATCCCGGCGAGAAGCACGGGTCGAAAGTCGAGCTGCGCGCCGGCGGACTCGAGCCGGTCGAACTGCCGGCTCGCGAGCCACGCATACGGGCTGATGGGATCGAAGTAGAACTCGACGAGGCTCGTAGTCTGCACCTTGGTTTGTCAAACGAACGCGAGGTCGGGCTCGCCGCCCAGCAGGTACGCGCCGACGTTCTCGAAGTGCACCAGCCGCGCCTGCAGCTGCTGCGTCACCGTGTGCATGTCGCGGAAGCGGCGCTCGAGGGGATGGCTGGTGAAGATCGCGGTCGCGCCCGAGGCCTGATACGCGAAGTCGACCGCTTCGCGCGCGCTGTGGATGGCGTGCGTGGAAGCGCCGCGGCTCGTCATGCGGTGGGGCAACGTCAGCGCACCAGCGGGCTTCGCCACCTCCTGCCAGATCTGCTGAGCGGACTGGATGAGGTAAGCGCGCGCGGCACGCATGCGCACCTCAACTTGAGCCAAGCCCGACTGCATCGTAGGACTGTCGCGCACCGGGCTCTTCATGCCGCGCGGCACCTTGGTGCGCGCGAGATCAATGAAAATGTCCAGCGAGGCGCGCGCGATACCCAGTGCGACCGCCGCGAACCCCAATTCGTAGTAGGCGAGCGAGGGCATGCGGTAGAGCGGTCCGGTTTCGCGGCATTCTGGCTGGAAATCGCGCCGGATCGAGTGATCAGCGCGGATGAACCGATCGTTTAACGCAAACTGGTCGCTCGCGGTGCCGCGCAGCCCGACCACGCTCCAGATATCGGTCCACTGGACTTCGGTGGCCGGTACGAACATGGTGCGCTCGATTTGCTTGCCCCCTTCACCGAGACACGGCTGCCCATCCGACTCGAAAATCAGGCAATGCGCGCCGAGCCAGGTCGCATGTCGACATCCGCTCGCGAAGCTCCAGGTGCCGGTCGCACGATAGCCGCCGTCGACCGCAACGGCCCTCGCCTTCGGGCCCGGTCCCCACGCGACGACCGCACGCGAATCGCCGAACACTTCACGCGCAACGGCCGGGTCGAGATAAGCCGCCGCCGTCGCACAGCCCCCTGCTTGAGCCAGACACCACGCGACGCTGGCATCGGCCGCCGCGATCGTCTCGATGATATGGAAGAACGTAACCGAGTCGGTCTCCAGCCCGCCTTGCGAGCGCGGCAGCAGCAGGCGAAACAACTGTGCCTCGTGCAGCGCATCCAGCAGTTCCCTGGGCAGCCGGCGTTCGCGCTCGATGTCGGCCGCAAGTTCCGCAATGCGCGGCGCCAGAGCGCGCGCCCGGTCGACGATCTCGGACCGAAACTCTGGCGAAGTGAGGGTGGGAGTGTCCAAACGCTGCTCTGTGGCCGGCCTGTCCATTCAGGCGCGCCCGCGGAGCTTGAAGCGCTGGATCTTGCCGGTGGCGGTCTTTGGCAGTTCCGGCAGGAACTCGATCCAGCGGGGATACTTGTAAGGTGCAAGGCGCGCCTTGACGTGCTGCTTCAGCGCCTCGGCGAGCGTTTCTCCGGCTTGTGCCCCAGGCTTTGTTACGACGAACGCCTTGGGCTTGATGAGCTGCTGCTCGTCCGGCGCGCCGATCACCGCCGCCTCCAGCACCTGCGGGTGTGTGAGGAGCGCGCCCTCGACCTCAAACGGCGACACGTACATGCCGCTCACCTTCAGCATGTCGTCCGAGCGCCCGCCGTAGGTGTAGTAGCCGTCCTCGTCCAGAGTGTACTTGTCGCCAGCGCGGGTCCAGTGGCCCACGAAGGTGGCCTGGCTCTTCGCACGGTTATTCCAGTAGCAGATCGCGCTCGATGGTCCGTTGATCTGGAGCTCGCCCAGCTCGCCTACACCGACCTCCTGGCCGTACTCGTCGACCAGCCGGATCTCGTAGCCGGGAACTGGCTTCCCCGTGCTGCCGTAACGCACCTCGCCGGGGCGATTCGAGATGAAGATGTGCAGCATCTCGGTCGATCCGATGCCGTCCAGAATCTCCACACCGAAATGCTCGGTCCAGCGTCTGCCCATTTCGGCTGGCAGCGCCTCGCCCGCGGAGGTGCACACGCGCAGCGCAACCTCCTCCCGGCGCGGCAGATCCGGGCTCGCGAGCAGCGATCCGTACAGCGTCGGCACACCGTTGAAGATGGTCGGGCGGTGCTCCTTCAGCCGTTTGAACACCGCTGCGGGTGTCGGCCGCTCGGCCATCAGCACGGTCGTCGCGCCGACCGCCAGGGGGAACGTGAGCGCGTTGCCCAGCCCATAAGCGAAGAACAGTTTGGCCGCGGAAAACACGACGTCCTCTTCACGCATCCCGAGGATCGGCCGCGCGTACAGCTCAGCGGTCTGGATCAGGCTCGAGTGCACGTGGACAGCGCCCTTCGGCGTCCCGGTCGACCCAGAGGAGTAGAGCCAGAAGCACACGTCATCGCTCGTGGTCGGCGCGACTTCAGAGCGCGGCTTCGCGTTCACCATGAGATCCTGCAGCAGAAGATGCCCCTGCGCATCCTTTCCGGAGACGATGACATGTCTGAGCAATGCGGAGCTGGACAAGACCGGCGCGAAGCTCGGCAGCAGCGCCTCGGACACCACCAGCGCGCGGGCACGGCTGTCTTCGAGCATGAATCTATAATCATCCGGGGAGAGCAGCGTGTTGGCGGCGACCGGGACGATGCCGGCTTTCACGGCGCCGAGGAACACGCTGGGAAAGTCGATCGTGTCCAGATGGGCCAGCATGATCCGGTCTTCCATCTCGAGTCCGAGACCGGTCAGAATGCTCGCCGCACGGTCGACACGCTGCGCGAGCTCGCCGTACGTGTAGCGCCCCGAATCGTCGATGTAGGCGACCTTATCAGCCCGTCCGGCCAACAGGTTGCGCTCGATCAGGTCATGTGCCGCGTTGTACTGCCGCGGGATGGAGACGATCGGCGGGCTTACGCTATGGTCAGCGCTGCTCAGACCTGACACACTCGAGGCTCCTCTGGGAGAATCAAGATCTTACCAGCGGGACCCGGACAACGGAGCAGGGAGTTTTCGGAAGGAGGAGCCATGTCGGAAAAGAGATTCATCAATCCACCAGGACTCAAGCCACTCGGGA
The DNA here is from genome assembly GCA_035499005.1 of Burkholderiales bacterium. Taxonomy (GTDB): domain Bacteria; phylum Pseudomonadota; class Gammaproteobacteria; order Burkholderiales; family SHXO01; genus SHXO01. The sequence goes on from DATJZQ010000099.1 coordinate 15,085, forward strand.
TGTATTCCAACGTCGCATGCGCGCGCGGCGGCACACTGGTGTTCGTCAGCGGCCAGGTGGCCGTCGACGCTCAGGGCCGCGTGGTCGGCAAGGGCGACATGGAAGCGCAGGCCGTGCAGGTCTTCGAAAACCTCAAGCTAGCACTGGAGGCGGCCGGCGCCACGTTTCGGGACGTGCTGAAGTTCACCATCTTCATCCGCGATCTCTCGCCCGAGGCGCGCAAGGCGGTGATGAACGTGCGCAGCCGCTACATCTCCGCGGATCGGCCACCGGCCGCGACGATGGTCGGCATCGACCGGCTGGTTGAGGAAGATCTCCTGCTCGAGGTCGAGGCGGTGGCGATGGTGGACGACAAGTAGAAGCGGCGCTAAGCGCTTGCGCTCTCGCCGATCTGCTCGCGGCACAGCGTGACCCAGCCGCCGATCCACTCGGCGGCAACTTCCTCCGGCATCGTGCCTGCGCTCGCATCGTGCAGCAGGATGTCTCCAATTCGCCGTGCGCCGAGCTCGGACAAGATGCGATCGAAGCGGCGGCCACCGTTGCAGAATGTCTCGGCGTAGGTGCGATCGCCCAACGCGATGACGCCATAGCGCACCTGCGTGAGGTCGGGCCGGCTGCTGAGCAGCGACTCGTATAGCTGCTTGGCATTGTCCGGCACGTCGCCCTGTCCGTAGGTCGACGAGCAGATCAAGAACAGCCCGCCGTCTTCGAACACGGTGGCGTCCAGATTGTCCATCAGGCGGGCCTGTGCGCGGTTGCTGCCGTCGTCGATGCGAAGCTCGAGCTCCTGTGCCACGAGCTGCGCCGTGCCGGTCATGGTGCCAACCAGGATGGTGATGTCGAGCGCCAAGGATCAGGCCCTGTCGATTGTGCTTCCGTTTTTTCGCTACATGCATTATAGTACAGATAATATGTTTTACAAGCACTATATTGCATGACATCCGAACAAGCCCTCAAGACTCGAACTCCCTCCCAGCGCCGCGCCGCGAAACCGGCGCCCGCTAACGATGAGCGCTTTCTGGGGCAGCTTGGCGAGCGGGTGCGCACCGCACGAGAGCGCACCGGGCTGACACGCAAGGATCTGGCGACCGAGTCGGGCGTGTCCGAACGCTACCTGGCGCAGCTCGAGTCCGGGCAGGGGAACATCTCGGTGCTGCTGCTGCAGAAGGTTGCGACGGCGCTCGACCTGTCGCTCGCCGAGCTATTCAGCGCGCAGGACGAACAGGCCGCAGAGCTCTCGTTGATCCAGCAGTTTCTGACGCGCCTGCCGACCCAGCAGCTCTCGAAAGTGCGCGCCCAGCTCGTACGCGAGTTCGGGGGCGGGCCGCTCGAGCGGACGAAGCGCATCGCGCTCATCGGCCTGCGTGGCGCTGGCAAGTCGAGTCTCGGCGCGCACCTCGCAAAGCAGCTCGGCGTGCCTTTCATCGAGCTCGATCGCGAAGTCGAGCGCGAAGCCGGCACCAGCCTGTCCGAGATCTTCTTGTTGTACGGGCAGTCGGGGTATCGCCGCTATGAACGGCGCTGCCTGGAAAGAGTCCTGCGGCAGCACGAGCGCTGTGTGATGGCCACCGGTGGAAGTATCGTCTCCGAGCCCGGCACTTACGATCTGCTGCTGTCCGCGTGCTACACGATCTGGCTGAAGGCTTTGCCCGAGGAACACATGGCGCGCGTCGTTGCGCAGGGCGATACGCGTCCGATGGCCGGCAACGCCGAAGCCATGGACGACCTGCGGCGCATCCTCGAGGGACGCGCCGCCCTGTACGGACAGGCCGACACCGTGGTGGACACGGCAGGGCGCACGCTCGAGCAAAGCCTGAAGGACCTCAGGAAGGCCATTCGCGCCTGATCGAAACCTGGAGGAAAACCGCATGAGCGCAGTCCTCGAACCCGCGTCATCCGAGCCTCGCATTCCCATCACTTACGACACCCACCCCGACCGCTATGCCCACTGGCGCCTCGCGTTCGACGGCGAGGTCGCGACGCTGTCCATGGACGTGAACGAGGAAAAGGGCATCCGGCCCGGTTACCGCCTGAAGCTCAACTCGTACGACCTCGGCGTGGACATCGAGCTGTACGACGCGCTGCAGCGCATCCGCTTCGAGCATCCGGAAGTGAAGTGCGTGGTGCTCACCTCGGCGCGCGAGCGCATGTTCTGCTCCGGCGCCAACATCTACATGCTCGGCCTCGCCAGCCACGCGTGGAAAGTGAACTTCTGCAAGTTCACCAACGAAACGCGCAACGGCATGGAGGACTCGAGCCGGAATGGAGGACTCAAGTTCCTTGCAGCCGTGAACGGCACCGTGGCGGGCGGCGGCTACGAGCTGGCACTCGCATGCGATGAGATCCTGATGATCGACGATCGGTCGTCCACAGTGAGCCTGCCCGAAGTACCGCTGCTCGGCGTGCTGCCCGGGACGGGTGGACTCACACGTCTCACCGACAAGCGCAGAGTACGCCGCGACCTGGCCGATGTGTTCTGCAGTACCGCAGAAGGAGTGCGCGCCGACCGCGCGCAGCAGTGGAATCTTGTCGATCGGGTCGCCAAGCCCCAGCAATTCAAGCAGACGGTGGCCGAGCGCGCTGCCGCGCTCGCCACGCGAAGCAGGCGCCCCGGCTCGGGCCATGGGATCACGCTCGCACCGCTCGAACGCTCGGTCGACGATGCGGGTTATCACTATGAGCACGTCGACGTGGCGGTGGACCGCAAGGCGCGCACGGCGACGATCACCGTGAACGCTCCGGTGGGCAATCAGGCGACGGATATCGAAGGCATACGAGCGGCCGGTACGCGCTGGTGGCCGCTGGCGATGGCGCGCCAGCTCGACGACGCCATCCTCATGTTGCGCACCAACGATCTCGACATCGGCCTGTGGATCCTCAAGACACGCGGCGACATCGACGCCGTGCTGGCCGCCGATGCCGTTTTGAAGGCACACGAGTCGGATTGGCTCGTGGCCGAGACGATCGGCCTGCTGCGCCGCACTCTGGCTCGTCTGGATGTGTCCTCGCGAACGCTATTCGCGATCGTCGACAAGGAGTCGTGCTTTGCCGGCACCCTGTTCGAGCTGGCCTTGGCCGCCGACCGCAGCTACATGCTGCTGCTCCCTGATGAGGAAAGCGACCCGCCCCGCATCGCGCTGTCGCAGATGAACTTCGGCGCCTACCCGATGGTGAACCACCAGACCCGCATCGCCACGCGCTTCTGCGGAGAGAAGAAACCGGTCGAGGCAGCGCACGCCGTGTCAGGCGACAAGCTCTCGGCTTCCGTCGCGCAGGAACTCGGTCTGGTGACGTTTGCCCCGGACGACATCGACTGGAGCGACGAGGTGCGCCTCGCGATCGAAGAGCGTGCGAGCCTCTCGCCCGATGCGCTCAGCGGAATGGAGGCAAGCCTGCGCTTCCCCGGTGCAGAGACGATGGAGACGCGCATCTTCGGGCGCCTCTCCGCATGGCAAAACTGGATCTTCAACCGACCCAATGCTGTGGGCGAGCAAGGAGCGCTCAAGGTGTTCGGGAGCGGCAGCAAAGCGAAGTTTGGCTGGGAGCGAGTGTGAGAGGCACGTCATGACGATCGACTACAGCGAGCGAATCCCCAACAACGTCAACCTTGCCAACGACCGGGCGCTGCAGCGTGCGCTGGAGCACTGGCAGCCCAAGTTCCAGGATTGGTGGGGCGAGATGGGGCCCAACGACTTTTCCGGCGCCGACGTCTACTTGCGCACCGCAGTCGGCGTCGACGCACAGGGTTGGGCGAGCTATGGCGCCGTGAAGATGCCCGACTACCGCTGGGGCATCTTCCTGGCCGAAGCAGTTCCCGAGCGTACCATCGGCTTCGGCGATCACTTCGGCCAGCCAGTCTGGCAGCAGGTGCCTGGCGATCTGCGCTCTCAGTTCCGGCGCATCATCGTCACGCAGGGCGACACCGAGCCGGCATCGGTCGAGCAGCAGCACTTGCTCGGCCACACCTGCCCTTCACTCTATGACCTGCGCAACCTGTTTCAGGTGAACGTGGAAGAAGGCCGCCATCTGTGGGCCATGGTGTACCTGCTGCATGCCTATTTCGGGCGCGACGGCCGCGAAGAAGCCGAGGGGTTGCTGGCCCGCCATTCGGGCGATCCGGACAATCCGCGCATTCTCGAGACCTTCAACCAGCCGATCAGCGACTGGCTGTCCTTTTTCATGTTCACGTACTTCACCGACCGCGACGGCAAATTCCAGCTCAAAAGCCTGGCCGAGTCGGGCTTCGATCCGCTGTCCCGCACCTGCCGCTTCATGCTGACCGAGGAAGCCCACCACATGTTCGTCGGCGAGACCGGAGTGGGCCGCGTGGTGAAGCGCACGCTCGAGGTAATGAAAGAGCTCGGCACGGATGACCCGGAAAAGGTGCGCGGTCACGGCGCCATCGATCTCCCGACCCTGCAGCGCTATCTGAATTTCTGGTTCACCTCATCCATGGACTTGTTCGGCTCCGAGGTGTCCTCCAACGCCGCCAGTTCATTCGCCAACGGCATCAAAGCCCGCCCGGACGAAAGCCAGTACGCCGACCACCTCTGCAGCGAGGCTCAATTCGAGTTGGAAACGCCCCAGGGCAAAGAGAGCGTGAGCCTGCGCAACGCGATGAACGAGGTGCTGCGCGGATCGTACGTGAAGGACTGCGAGATCGGGGTCAAGCGCTGGAACATGCAGATCCAGCGCGCGGGGTTCGACTTCCGGTTGGCGCTGCCTAGCGCGCGCTTTCACCGCTCCATCGGAGTGTGGGCCAACACGCCGGTCGATCCCGCAGGCCAACTGCTTCCCCGTGAGCAATACGACCGCCAGCTTCCGGTATGGCTGCCAAGCGATGCCGACCAGGCCTTCGTGCGCAGTGTGATGCAACGCGTGGTGCAGCCCGGAAGGATCGCGGGCTGGATTGCACCGCCGGACCGCGGCATCAACAATCTTCCGGTGGAGTACGAGTACGTGCGGTTGTGATTACCTTCACGGGGTGGTCGCACAGACTCCCACCACCCCGCCCGCAATGCGGGCACACCTCCTCCGGCAGGAGGGGAGAAACACATATATTCAGTCGTCCTGACGCCCCTCAGCCGCAGCAGTCAACGCGGCAAGATCCAGGATCTCGGTGCGGTCACGTTCCTGCTTCAAAATGCCGGTTCTGGTCCACTCGCGCAGTTGCTTGTTCACGCTCTCCCGCGTGGCGCCAATCAGGTCACCCAATTCTTGCTGAGAGAGCTTGAGCTCGATCCGCGCAGCAGAGCCGCTCGCGCTCCCGTGGTGCTTGGCGAGGCGCAGCAACTCCTTGGCGAGTCTTGCCGATACATCGAGGAAGGCGCGTTCCTCGATGCGAGTAGTGAGCTCCCGCACGCGCCCCGCGAGCACGCCGAGCAGCTTTACGGCAATCGACGGCGACGAGGCGAGCACCGAGTTGAACGCCGGCTTATCCACCACCGCGATCTCGCATTCTTCGAGCGCCGTTACCGTCGCAGACCGCGGCTGGCCATCCAGGATGGCGATCTCCCCAAACACTTCGCCGCGACCCATGAGATTCATCGTAGCGTCGGCGCCCTCTGCGCCCGGCGCACCCACTTTTGCACGGCCGCGCAGCAGCACGAACACCTCTTCGGCGGCGTCTCCCTTGCGGACAATGACCTCTCGCGGTTTGTAAACCTTTGTGCGCGCCAGGCGTGACAGACGCCCAAGCTCCTCCTCTGAGAGTCCCTCGAGGAGCCAGACCCTTGAAAGCGCATCGCCGAGATCAGTTCTCACCGCTCAAGTGTGACCCACTTCATAGGACATCGAAAGACTGCAGTCGTAAACTGCGAAAATGAGACTTGTTTTCCTCGGTTCAGGCTCAGCCTACACCGTGGGAGGGGACAATTTCCAGTCCAACATGCTGCTGCTTGCCCCGGAGGGGCAGCGGCTGCTGATCGACTGCGGGAGCGACATCCGCTGGTCGCTTCCCAGGCAGGGTCTATCCTATCTCGACATAACGGACATTTACGTAAGCCACCTGCATTCGGATCATGTCGGCGGCCTCGAGTCGATTGGCTTCCAGAGAAAGTTCGACCCGCGTTGTAGCCGGCCCCGGCTGTATGTTGAAGCATCGCTGGCCGACCCCCTGTGGGACCACTGTCTTCAGGGGGGCATGGGTGTCATCTCTGGAGGCGAAACGACCCTGGAGACCTTTTTCGAAGTCCGAAGGGTCAATCGGTATGAGCCCTTCGAATGGGACGGAGTTCACCTCGAGGCGGTTCCGACGATTCACGTTGCCGCCGCCAACGCCAGCGCCGCCAGCTACGGGCTGCTGATCGAGAGCGGCAACCATCACAGCTTCATCACTACCGACACTCAATTTACACCGGACCACCTGGCGCCGTACTACGCCAGAGCTGATCTGATCTTCCACGACTGCGAGACCGGGCCGGCCAAAACCGGAATCCACGCGCACTACGACGACTTGTGCCGGCTGCCTGACTCTGTGCGCGCCAAAACCTGGCTGTACGACTATCAGCCCGGGCCTCTGCCCGACGCGGTGGCCGACGGCTTTCGCGGTTTCGTCCAGGCAGGCCAGTCGTTCGAACTGTCCTCGTCAAAAAGCTCGAAGGCATAGCACCGTCGCGACTAGCCCTCTGCCGTATCGCTTGGGAGGAGCGGCATCGCGAGCGAAGCTGGATTAGACTGACCTCGCCCATCGCCTTGAAGCGATGCGGCCGACCAGCTCGCGACAGTTGGTAATGTCCTTTTCAGAGCGGCGATGATGCGGGAGTGAGCGCCATGAACCACACGGCCAACGTCAAAGGCGTCAGTCAACCCAGTCGAGCTCGAGCGCGAAACGGGGCTGGGCAAAGCAAAACGAAAAAGTCCGCGGTGGGCGCCGAGCGCCTGTTCCAGCTTTCCGCCGTCATGGCCGACGCGCTTCCGTTCGAGCAGCAGGTCGAAGAGGTGCTCCAAGCCGCGCGCGATGCCGTCGGGATCGATCGCATCGTTGTATGGGCTCTTGGCTCACAAGGTGATCGGCTGATTCATGTGGCGGCCTCCGGCCTGGCAGCGGCTGAAGTACGCTCGCTCTCGCGGGCCACCGATATCCCGCTCCCCCACTCCGGCGTCATGGGAAAAGCCTACCGTAGCAAGGCCCCCGTCATCGTCAGCAAACAGAGTCCTCTGCCGCCAAAGCTTCGCCTCAAGGCGCCACACTCGAGCATCAAGGCGCTTCGCACCAACTGCTTTGTCGTCGTCCCGATCTTTGCCCACGGCCGCGTGCTTGGCCTGCTCGTTGCCGACAACAAGTACCGCCGAACCCCGTTGCCGACTGACAAGCTGCACCTGCTCCCTGTCTTCGCTCTTCATCTAGCGATAGCAATCGAGAACACGCGTTTGTTCGGCGAACTCGAGACCACCAAGCAACAGCTCACCGAGTCGCTGGAGCGACAGGCGGCGACTGGCGAGATCTTGCGGGCGATCTCTAGTTCCCCGACGGACACCCAGTCGGTACTCGACACGATCGCGAGGAGTGCGGCACTGCTCTGCGATGGCTTTCAGTGCGGTCTCTACCTCTCGCGGGATGACCGCCTGGACTTCGTCGCCGGATACAACGTATCGCAGGCTGGGCTTGAGCAATTTCGCAGCGCCTTCCGTACTAATCGTAGGGGCGTGTTCTTCGCGCACCGCTGCCTGGAACAACGGCGTGTACTGCATGTGCCCGATATCGAGCGCGACGAGACGGCTACGCAAGAAGCCCGCGAGCTTGCACAGCACATCGGATACCGCGCTCTGCTTCTTGCTCCCTTGCTTCACCGCGGCGAAGCGATGGGGGTCATTTCCGTTGTGCGCACAGAAGCAAGTTGCTTCTCGGGCGCCCAGATCGAGCTGCTGAAGACCTTCGCCAACCAAGCCGTGATCGCAATCGAGAACACGCGGCTGTTTAGCGAGCTTGAGAAGCGCAACCGAGATCTCAGCGAATCCCTCGAGCAGCAGACCGCGACGAGCGGGATTCTGCGCGCGATCAGCAGTTCGCCAACGGACGTTCAGCCCGTGCTGGACGCCGTCGCGGTCAGTGCCGCGCAGCTTTGCGAAGCGCCCGATGCGATCATCATGCTGCGTAATGACGACACATTGAGGCTGGCGAGCAAGTACGGAGGCATGCCGGGCATCAGCGTCGGATTTACGGTCCCGTTAGCGCGCGACTTCGTTACCGGGCGGGCGGTTTTGGATGGTCTAATCGTCCACGTCCGCGATATCCTCACCGAGCTGGACGCTGAGTTCACAGCGAACAAGGCAATTGCTCGAGCCACCGGCGCACGCACGCTTCTTGGCGTGCCGCTGATGCGCAAGGGGACCGCGATCGGCGCCATCGGCATCTTCCGGAAAGAAGTTCGACCCTTCAGCACGAGTCAAATCGCGCTCGTCAAGACATTCGCTGATCAGGCAGTGATCGCGATTGAGAACGCGAGGCTGTTCAACGAGCTTGAGAAACGCAACCGGGATTTGACCGAATCCCTAGAACAGCAGACGGCAACGAGCGAGATTCTGCGCGTAATCAGCCAGTCGCAGCAGGATGTGCAGCCGGTGTTTGAGGCGATAGCGGCTAATGCACGGAAACTGTGCCGAGGCACAAATGGCCTGGTCGGTAAATTTGATGGGATGGTCCACCTCGACGCAGTTGATACCGTGAGCCCGGAGCAGCTCGAAACCCTGAAGGGGTCATACCCCAAGCCACCCAACCGCGAGCATCTCGCCGGGCGCCTCCTTTTGTCCGGGGCTGCTTCGGGATACATCCCGGATGTGCTTGAGGATCCAGACTATGCAATGCCAGGCCTCGTAGGGACGCTCGGCTATCGGAGCATTATCTGCGCCGCGATGCTACGAGATGGAACTCCTATCGGGACACTAGCGGTCACCGGCGCGGAGCCGGGGATGTTCACCGAGCGGCAGATCGCGCTCCTACGGACCTTTGCTGACCAGGCGGTGATCGCGATCGAGAACACGCGCCTGTTCAACGAGCTCCAGACACGCAATCGTGACCTGACCCAATCCTTGGAGCAGCAGACTGCCACCAGCGACATCCTGCGCGTGATCAGTCAGTCGCAGCGGGACGTGCAGCCGGTATTCGAGTCGATCGCAGCAAATGCGTTAGAGCTTTGCGAAGGAACCTTCGCTGGCGTTTGGACGTATGACGGAGACCTCGTCCACGTTTCGGCTCTGGTGGGCTTTAGCGAGCGCGGCATCGAGGCGGTCCGGGAGGCGTTCCCCTCAAAGCCTGCACGGGGCGGGTTTGCCAACCGCTCCATCTTGACCCGAGACACCGTGTACGTCCCGGATATCCGTGAGGATCTCGAATACGACAACCGAGGCATCGCTGACATCGTTGGGTATCGCAGCGTGGTCTTCGTGCCCATGCTGCGCGAAGGCGAGCCAATCGGTGCGATTGGTGTGAGCGGGCCTGAGCCTGCGATGTTCACCGAGCGTCAGATCGCCATGCTCC
>DATJZQ010000100.1:0-39942 GCA_035499005.1 Burkholderiales bacterium
GAGACGCTGTTCAAGCTGTACGACACGTACGGGTTTCCCGTTGACCTGACGGCGGACATCGCTCGGGAGCGCGGCATCCAGGTCGACTTCGCCGGCTTCGAGGCGGAGATGCAGCAACAGCGCGAGCGCGCTCGCGCTGCCTCCAAGTTCCACATGCAGGGCAGCATCGACTACAAGGGGCGTGCCACCGAGTTTCATGGCTACGAGACGGTAAAGCTCGATGCGACTATCGTTGCGCTCTATCTCGATGGCGTCGCGGTCGACCGGTTGGCGCAAGGACAGCGCGGCGTGGTAGTGCTCGACAAGACGCCCTTCTACGCTGAGTCTGGCGGCCAGGTCGGCGATCGCGGAACGCTGGTGCGCAACATCACGCCGCACTCCACTTTCAACGTGGCAGACACTCAGAAGATCCAGGCCGAGGTGTATGGGCACCAGGGCAGCGTCGTGAGCGGCGAGCTGCGCCTCGGCGACCCGGTCAGTGCGCAGGTGAACGTCGAGTTGCGCCAGGCCACCGTGTTCAACCATTCCGCGACGCACCTGATGCACGCCGCGTTGCGCAAGGTACTCGGCCATCATGTTCAGCAGAAAGGGTCGCTCGTCGACGAGTTCAAGACCCGCTTCGACTTCTCTCACGACAAGGCGCTTACAGCCGAGGAGATCCGTGAGATCGAGAAGCTGGTCAACGACGAGATCCGTCGCAACGTCGCTGTCGAAGCGCGCCTGATGAAATACGATCAGGCGATCAAGGCCGGTGCGATGGCGCTGTTCGGCGAGAAGTATGGCGACGAAGTGCGCGTCATCGGCATGGGTGACTTCTCCACCGAGCTGTGTGGCGGCACGCACGTGCGGCGTACCGGCGACATCGGCTTCTTCAAGATCGTGTCCCAGGCGCCCGTCGCGGCCGGAATCCGGCGCGTGGAAGCGACGACAGCCGACGGCGCGCTGCAGTGGGTGCAGCAGCAAAACGCGCAGGTGGAAGGTGTGGCCGACATGCTGAAGGTGCAGCCGGCTGAGGTAGGCGCGCGCCTGCACCAGATCATGGACAATGTGCGCGCGCTCGAGAAGGAACTGTCGCGCCTGAAATCCAGGCTCGCGGCCAGCCAAGGCGAGGATCTGGCCGATCAAGCCGAGCCAGTCGGCAGCGCGAAGGTGCTGGCGGTGCAGCTCGATGGCGCCGACGTCAAGAGCCTGCGCGAGACCATGGACAAGCTCAAGGACAAGCTCCGCAGCGCCGCGATCGTTCTAGCTTCTGTCGATGCCGGCAAGGTGACGCTCATCGCCGGCGTCACGAATGATCTCACCGGCAGAGTGAAGGCCGGCGAGCTGGTCAACTTCGTCGCTCAGCAGGTGGGCGGAAAAGGCGGCGGGCGCCCGGATCTGGCACAGGCTGGAGGGACCGAACCGGCCAAGCTGCCCGACGCGCTAAAGTCCGTCACCAGCTGGGTGCAGCAGCGACTCTAATCTCCTTCTCCCCTTGCGGGAGAGAGCCGTGGTGAGGGGTAAACCTCGAGTCAGTCTGCTTTCGGTCTCGACATCCGCCAGCCGAAGATCGCTCCGAGCGCGAGGCCAAGCGGCATCGTAAAGACGGTGTAGATGCCGCACAGGTTGCTCGTCGGAATCAGCCAGTCGCAGCCGATCGTGACCCCCAGCAAGTACCCTGCGACGCCGCCGATCAGTGCACCCAGCACCGTGGCGGAAAGTCGGCTCATAGACGTTCGATCACGGCCGAGAACCGCAATCAGCTCTCGCCTTGCGGGAGAGGGCAGGTGAGGGGTGACAATCTCCCTCTCCCCGTGCGGGAGAGGGTTGGGTGAAAAAACTCACGTCAGCTCGCCCCTGCATTCATCGCCCTCAACGACTGCTTCTGCTGCCCCTGTTCGTCGAAGTTCGCCGGTGCCAGCCACGCCTCGAAGTTCGCGCGGATCCTTGGCCATTCGCTGTCGAGGATCGAGTACCACGCAGTATCCCGGTTGTACCCCTTCACGACCATGTGCTGATAGAAGAGGCCTTCGTAGGTGAAACCCAACCTGAGCGCTGCAGCGCGCGACTTTTCGTTGAGCACGTTGCATCTCCACTGCATGCGACGGTATTTGAGATCGTCGAATGCGTGCCGCAACATCAGGAACAGCGCCTCGGTCGCGGAGGGTGTGCGCTGCACGGACGGCGCGAACCAGATGTAGCCCAGCTCGATGGCGCCGTGGGCCGGACGGATATCCAGGTAGGTCGCCATCCCTCCGGCGCGACCACTCGGCTTGTCTCGGAACGCGAACACGCAGCGGTCCGCGTTGGCCGTCATAGCGCCTAGCCAAGCCTCGAAGCCTGAGAGGTCTTCGAAAGGACCGTCAGGCAGATAGTCCCAGATCCGTCTGGCTTCGGCAGTTTCGTGCGACGCTTCGAAAAGGGGCGCCGCGTGCTGTTCCGGATCCAAGGGTTCCGCGATCACGAGCCTGCCCTCGAGGCGTCGCCGCTCGGGAGCTTTCCCAGACGGCAACAGCTCTACCTTGCTGGAGGACACGCGGCGATCCACGATCACTCCGGCGCATACACGATGAACTCGAGCAGATTCTGGTCGGGGTCCCGTGTGTAGATGCTCATCCCTTTCGCGCGGCCGGCGTCGCGCCCGCCGACTCTCTCGACCGGTCCTTCCTCGATGCTGGCACCTGCCCGTTTGAGTGTTTCCCTCAGATCGCTCAGGGCCCCCGACCAGACGAAGCAGAAATCTCCGCATCCGGGTTGAGCGGTCGGTCCGCGGAGAGTGAACCTGCGGTTCTGCCAGAGCTCGGGCGCGTGGACGTTGATCTTGTTCTCGCCGAACTGGATCGAAAAGTAAGGGAGATTCTGCGCGCGCCAATCTTCCGGTGCCGGCGCAGCAAAGCCCAGAGCGCGGTAGAACCTCAGCATCTCTTCAGGCTTCGCGGTCGGGACAGCGACGTGGTCGAATGCGATGACGCTCATATGGATGGCCTGGCAGTCAAGCCGCGAAGTACTTCTGATACTTTTCGTTGAACACGGGTTCCGCAGCGAACACCGTTCCCGTGCGCCTTTGACACCATGTGCAATGGCACACCGTCACGCATAGAGGTTCGCCACGCGTCACGTAGCGTACGGCCCCGCAAACGCAGCTACCTTCGTGCACAGACATCGACCATCCTCCCGACTGACGAAAATCACGAAACCGTAGCTTCGCCGAAGGAAAGCTCGTTACCGTTCGGATCCACGATCCTGAAATCCCGCATGCCGTACGGGCGATCCGCGAGCGGGACCGCCACCTTGGCTCCCGCCCGAGTGATCTCGCTGTAGTAAGCGTCGACACCGGCCATCGGGAAGTACACCTTCGAGGCGGCCGCCGCCGGCTCGGATGAAAGAGATAGATTTACTTCCACCTGGTCGCGGCACACGCTTGCTAGGTAGGGAGGCTCTCCCCATTTCCATTCGACATCGAACCCGAGAACCCGCTGATAGTAGTCGAGAGCCTCACTGAGATCGCTGACTGGGAGAATCGGCACTGCCGCTTCGAGTTTCGGTGGCTTGGCTTCGGGCATGACCGTCCTTCTGAACGGGCTGCTCCGTCAGGCGCGCTGACCGCGCCGGGCAACGACGTTCTTGGCAAGCGTCTTGAATCGATCCCCGTTCTTCTGCACGACGGTGATCGTGACGTGGCCAGTCTTGCTCGTCTTCATGTCTCTCACCGTTCCGGATTTGCCCGCGTGTGTGCCGCCGATGATTTCACAGTAATCACCATCTCGCAGAGTTGTTTGCGTCACGCTCTTCATGCCATGATGTGCTGTGCCCGGTGTCGATCAAGTATGCGCCTCCGCCGGTCCTGGCGTCCACAGAACGGAGCACTGCCATCAAGAAAACGACCGTACCCGATGAGCGTCCCGCGCTAGCGGTTGCGCACGTCGTTCTGGAGACGGACCGCATGGAAGAATCTGCGTGCTTCATACGGACGATCGGCATGCGCCCGGTATTCGAGGGGCCGCAGATCGGGGTTTACGAATTGCGAGGCGGCACGCACCTGATCCTGATGCTCAAAAGCAAGGTCGTTGCCGGCGCTGCCTCGTTCGACCTCATGGTCGATGACCTGCACGCAACCCATCAGCGATTTGCCTCTATGGGGCTGGCCCCGTCACCAATCGAGGCGCGGCCCGCTATCGATCACGAGGTTTTCACTCTTCGGGAACCTGCCGGGCACGTCATCACGTTCTTCTCGAGCCACGTAACGGACAAGCCGGTGTGACCGGGGCGTCTAGAGCCGGTCGGTAACCAAAACACGCCCCTTTGCACCTAGTGCAGTTTCTCCGTTCTCGCCCTTGATGCGGCCGCGGAGCTCCACGATATCGCCGTTGAGCTTCGCGTTGGGCGTCACCTTGATCACCAGCCACTCCAGCTTGATCTTCTCGTCCGCGAAGACGGGGCGGCGAAAGCGAACCCAGAACTCCAGACCGACCATCGATCCCTTCTTCGAGAAGTGCGATGCCGTCAATCCGAGCAGCAGCGCGGTCGTGTGCGTTCCGCTCGCGATGAGACGCCCGTAGCGGCTGGATGCCGCCGCTTCCGGGTCATGATGAATCGGATTGGTATCACCGACGGCATGCGCGTACTCGGCAACCATCGCAGGAGTGAGCGTGACCTCGGACGAGAAACGTTCGTGTGCTCGTGCTCTCATGAGTTGCACCGGCACCCGTGCCCTGGGTATTCAGCTGGACCAGTCACTTTCCTTCGGAGCTCGCCTGGTGTGTCAGCGTGAGCTTTGCAGCAGCCGGTACATTCCAGCAACGTTGGGTTCGCGCCAGTCCTTGTACATTCCCCAGGTCGCGTACTCGGGCATCGTCACCGTCTGCTTCAGGTCTTCCACCGACTTTCCGTCAGCAATCCCCGCTTTCACTCGATCACGCAGCGTCTCGAGATAGCGGCGATGATCCGCGACGTCGGCCTTCCCGCCAAGAACACCGTGCCCGGGCGCCAGGATGTCGAAGTCCAAGGCCTCGATCGTTTTGAGTCCCGCAATCAAGCCGTTCAGATCCGCGTCGGGGAAATCCTGATAAGGCAGCCGCTTCACGGCGACGATGTCGACAGCAAACACCGTGCGCTCGGCCGGAAAGCGCATCGCGATGAGGTTGTCCGAGTGGCTTGGCCCAAGATAGATCAACTCGACCTGCCTTCCACCGAGCTCAAGGGTCTTGCGGTCGGAGAATGTGACCTGCGGGATGGCGGTGGGAACCTGCTCGGCTACGATGCGCTGCTTCGCCCGTTCCTGGCTGACCACGGTCGCAGTATCGGCGAATACCTCCCCTCCCGAGATGTGGTCGGCGTGACTGTGGCTGTAGACCAAATACCGGATCGGCACGCCAGGGAAGCGATTTGCGAGCTCAGCCTTGAGCCACTTCGCCGCGTCGGCGTTGATCGGATCGGTGACCAGAATTCCCGCCGGTGTCACCAGAAACACCGAATAGTGCGCACGGTTCTGGAAGCGGTACAGATCGCCGGCGATCTTCGTGATAGAGCGATCGTCGCTCTGAGCATTCGCCGCGGTCGTGCCCCAAACCAACAGGAGCGTGGCAATGAGCCTGACAGTTCTTGTCATGGTGTCCTCTCCTCAAACGCATTCCCTGCAACGGCGATGCGGAAACTATACCCGTGTCGCTCAAACCCCAGGGATTCATAGAACGCGTGTGCCCGTCCGCGCTTCAGGTTCGACGACAGGGTTGCCTTGTAACAACCATTCGCGGCTGCTAACTCGAGGGCATACTGCATCATATCGCGCCCTATTCCGCGTGACTGCAGCGCAGGATCGACCGCAACGTCCTCGATGATCGCGGACGGTGCGCCCAAGTGCCCAAGGTTGTCCATGATGAGCAGAGCAAACGTACCCACCACTCGCTCTCCCGCAACAGCTACGAAGAGCTTGTAGTTTGGGTATCGCGCCATCCGCTCAAAGATTCGCTCGGCATCAGCTACCGAAAGCATCCGGCCATCGTCCACATCGGGCTGGGAATAGAGGCGAAGAACGTCAGGCAGGTCCGCCTTCGACGCTGCGCGAAAGGATAGCGGGTCACTCATCAGATCTGTTTCCGTGGTAATGGAGCTGCATCGCCCGTCAGCATGAGCGATCTCAGTGCGTCGCGGACAAGAGTACGATGTAACGGGCAGCATGTTCTCGACTTTGACCCCGGAGAGCGCAATGACAGTGACAGGCAGGTGCCTTTGCGGTGCGGTTCGTTGGGAAAGCACCGAACCGCCGCTCACCACACGGGTGTGTTGGTGCCGTGATTGCCAGTATCTGGGCGCGGGCAGCGGAACGGTTGGCGCTTGCTTTCGCACGGAAGCGTTCAAGCTCATAGGAAAGACGAGTGACTTCTCGAGCGTGGCGGACAGCGGCAATCGAATGCACCGCCGGTTTTGCCCGGCTTGCGGGACGCCACTCTGCAGTGAGGCCGAGGCGCGACCGCATTTGATCTTCGTTCGGGTTGGGACCTTCGACGAACCGAATCTTGTCAATCCAGCATCGACAATCTGGACATCCAGCGCGCCGCGCTGGGCCTGCATTGATGCGACTTTACCGCGTGTGGACAAGCAGCCACCGCCGGTAGCCTAGTTGCCATCTAAACGAAGATGCCACGATCTCCCGTCAACAGATACGGACTTTCATCACTTGTCCTTGGTGGACCAACTACAGACAACATCCGCATGCTCTTCCATCCAGCGCCGCGCCGAGTCGCGAGGTGAAAGTTTGTCGACGTTGACCATACGATCCATCTCCGTCACTGCTTCGATAGAAAGACGTACGTTAGATAAGAGGCGAATCATCGCGCCGGGAAGCTTGTCGCGGAGCGAGCGATGACCGAGCAGATAGGCCGTGTCCGGTTCTCCGTAGGCACCTTTCGGGTCCTTCAAACGGCGTACCTCGTAGGCAGCGTTGACCCAATGCGGCTGCCATAGCGGGAAGATCACCCACTTGTTGCCTCTGACCGCGTCACGGAAAGTGCCAAACCACTCGCTGGGCGTGGCGGCGACAATCTCGTAGCCCGGCTCGCCCAGGTTGTAGGCGGCCATGACTCGGTGGGCACTGATGGTGAGACCGGTCTCCGCCGGGAGACTGACGATGCGCTTGGAGACTCGTTGCTGAACGTCCGGCTGTACCAAGTCGGCAACCGAAGAAAGGACGCTCTCGGGTACGTAATCGGGCACCACCCAGAAGAAGCGGGCGTCTTTGTAGAGCGGTGCAATCCTGAACGTTACGTCTTCGACTGACGCATAAAGAGCGGCATGACCTTGGGGTAGCCACGCAGCAGCGAAGATTTCGACCTCGCCCGTGCCCAGGCGCGGGAAGATCTCTGCATGTGGCCCTTGGATGACCTCGACGCTATAGCCCTCGCGCTCGAGCAATTCCTGCACGACACCGCCGACAACGGCATAGAAGGAAAGGCCGACTTGGCCGAGCGTTATCTTCTGTTTTGGATTCTCGGTTGCAGTCTGCGCGGCTCCCGATATCGTGCCAACCGATAGTGAAACAAATGAGAGGATAGCGATGAGAGTCTTCACGTGGACACTCCCTTCATCGGTTGCGCTGACATGACCTTCGAATCTGACAGGATACAAATATCGGGCACCTCAAGCTGGCTCCCCGATCAGATCCGCCCAGCGCATCGCCTCGACCTGGAGGCCGATCACGCGACGATGATCGAGGCCCGGCACGCGGTCCAGTGCACGCTCGATGGTGGCCAGGTCAGAGACCTCGAGGGCTTCGACCAGGGCGAGCAGAGCACCCAGCTCGCCCTCGCGCGCGAGCAGCGCCGTGCGGACGTCGTCCGCCACCGGCAGGCTTCCCAGAATCTTTGCAAGGGGTGCGGCGAGGAGCGCGTTGACCAGCGACAGGGTGCCCGTGAGGAACGCGCGCTCTTGCGCCTCGCGGTCGTGCTCACGCAGAGCCCGCGCGAGGAGCTCCATGAGCTTTCCACGCGTTGCTGCGAGAATCAGGAGAGGGCTCGGCACTCCCGCTCCGGGCGCGCTGCTGACCATGTACACCAGCAGCGGGAGCCAGCGCCGCGGCCGCCGCACCTGGGGTGACTCGACCGGATCGCCGCCTCGCACCAGACGTGCGAGCCGCGACAGATTCTCGGTGAGCTCGGGATGCTCCACCAGCACGGCGTCGATGTCGTCCTCGTCGCCTAGCAGCAGGCCGAGGAGCCGCATCAACGCAGTCTGCGAGCGGGACAGGCGCCGTCCGGTGATGACCGAGGGCCGCGCGAAGTAGTTGCCTTGGAACAGCTCGTAGCCGAGATCGAGGCAGCGCCGCGCCTGCTCGCGGCTGTCGACTTTTTCGGCCAGGAGCTTGCGGCCGAATGGCTGCAGCCGCCTGGTGACCGTCCCCAGCGCATCGAGGTTCAGGAGCTGGATGTCGACCTTCACGATGTCCACCAACTTCAGCAGCTCGGTGAACTCGCGCTCGTGGCCGACGAAGTCGTCGAGCGCCAGCGTAAAGCCCATCGCCTTCAAGTCCGTGCAGCGGCGCACCAACGCGTCATTCACCTCGACCGTTTCCAGGATCTCCAGCACGACCTTGTCTGGTGGCAGCTGCTCGATCACGTGGCTCATCAACAGCGGGCCGTTGAGGTTGATGAAGCCTTTGTGCCGTCCCAGCACCGCCTCCACGCCGAGCTCGGTGAACGCGTGGTTGATCACCGTTGCGCTGTGGAAGACGTCGTCGTCGATCTTCGGGCCGTCGAAGTGGCTGGAGCGGAACAGCAGCTCGTAGGCCGCCAGTTTCTGCTTCCGGTCCAGGATGGGTTGGCGTCCGAGAAACAGGTCCTGGGTGGGCGCGTCGGTCACGGCCACGGGGTTGACGCCATTCTCCGGCTGCTAGAACGGCAGCGCGGCGCCGGGAAGCTCCGCGCTCAGCACGCGACGGAAGTCGTTCTGAATGCGCTCCAACGCTTGCGCGTTGTCGGCTTCGAAGCGCAGCACCACGACCGGTGTGGTGTTGGACGCGCGCGCGAGGCCGAAGCCGTCGGCATATTCGACGCGCAGCCCGTCGATCGTGATCACCTCGCGCGCCTGGTCGAAGCGAGCGGTCCTCTGCAGCTTCTCGATCAAAGTGTAGTTCTCGCCTTCTTGCAGCTTGATCTGCAGCTCAGGCGTGTTGACCGAGTCGGGCAGCTTGGAGAGCTCGGCGGCGATATCCGGCACTGCGCTGAGACATTCGAGCAAGCGCGCACCGGCGTACATGCCGTCGTCGAACCCGTACCAACGTTCCCGGAAGAAGATGTGGCCGCTCATCTCGCCGGCGAGCAACGCTCCACTCGACTTCATCTTGGCTTTGATCAGCGAGTGCCCGGTCTTCCACAACAGCGGCTCGCCGCCGTGTTCGCGTATCCATGGAAACAGGTTGCGCGTGGACTTGACGTCGAAGATGACGCGCGCGCCCGGATTGCGACTCAGGACGTCGGCCGCAAACAGCATGAGCTGGCGATCCGGGTAGATGATCTTGCCGGTCTTGGTGACGACACCGAGGCGATCGCCGTCGCCGTCGAAGGCGAGGCCCAGCTCGTCATCGGCGCTCGTGAGTGTCGCGATCAGGTCGGCGAGGTTCTTCGGCTGCGACGGATCGGGGTGGTGATTGGGGAAGCGCCCGTCCACGTCGCAGAACAGCTCGCGCACGCGGCATCCGAGCCGGCGGTAGAGCTCGGGCGCGTAGGCGCCGGCCACGCCGTTGCCGCAGTCGACGGCGATCCGGAGCGGGCGCTTGAGCTTGACGTCCGAAACGATTCGATCGAAATAGGCTTGCCTGACGTCGATTCGGCTATAGCCGCCGAGACCCGAAACAAAATCTTCGTCTTCGATGCGCCGCTTGAGCTTCTGGATCGCTTCGCCGGCTAACGTCTCGCCGCCCAGCATCATCTTGAGCCCGTTGTAGTCGGGCGGATTGTGGCTGCCGGTGAGCATGATCCCGGAGCCTGTGCCGAGGTGAAAGGTAGCGAAGTACAGCATGGGCGTCGCCACCTGACCGATGTCGACGACATCGACGCCGCTCAGCTGCAGGCTGCGCGCCACTGCCCCGGCGAGCTCGGGGCCGGACAAGCGCCCGTCGCGCCCGAGCGCCAGCCGCGAGCAGTTCAGAGCGCGCGCCTCGGCCCCGAAGGCGCGGCCGATCAGCTCGCAGGCCTCAGGGGTGAGTGTCTTGCCCACGACACCGCGGATGTCGTAGGCCTTGAAGATCTCGGGCGCAACGCTGGACATGAAATCATCGCGGAGACGTGCACAAGATTATCCCATGTTTGCGCGCGCCGGCTGTTCCGAATCAGCGTCTGCGCTCGTCGGACACGATTCGAAAAACTCCAGCAGCCGCAGGGGCAGCCAGTCCAGGCGCCCCGGGAACGCGCCCGCGACGAAGGCGGCATGCCCTCCGGCGTCGGTGTATTCGAGCCTGACGTGGGGAGAGACTTCGTCCTGGCGAGGCAGATGAGAGCCGGGCAGGAACGGGTCGTCGCGGGCGTGCACCATCAGGGTTGGCAACTCGATGCGGCGCAGCTCGGGTTTGCTGCTCGCGCGGGTCCAGTAGTCATCGGCGCCAGCGAAGCCGTGCAGCGGCGCGGTAACCAGCTCGTCGAAGTCGTACAGATTGCGTGCCTGTGCGACTTTGCGCGCATCGTACAGACCCGGGTAGCGCCGCAGCTTTTCCAGGCTCTTGGGCCTGAGCGATTGCAGGAAATGCCAGGTGTAGAAGCGGTTGAAGCCACGGCCGAGGCCATGCCCCGCCACCTGGAGATCGACTGGAGCGGATACGGCGGCGGCGGCCTGCAGCCACGTCTGCGCAAGAGCGCCTTGCGCCGCGAGCCATTTCAGCAGTGCATTACCGCCGAGCGAGACACCGGCCGCGAAGCAGGGTGCGGCGCCGGCCTGCGCCGCCATGCGCTCCAGAATCCAGTGCACCTCCCGAAAGTCGCCCGAGTGGTAGGCACGCGGCAAGCGGTTGGGCTGGCCGCCGCAGCCGCGAAAATGCGGAACCACGCCGCGCCAGCCGCGCAAGCGGACGTGGTGCATCAAGCTGAGCGCGTAGTGGCTGCGCGAGCTGCCCTCGAGGCCGTGGAACAGCACGACCAGTGGCGCGTCCGCCGGACCGTCCATCCAGTCGAGCTCGATGAAGTCGCCGTCAGGCGTGTTCCACTGTGTGCGGCGGTAATCGACGCGCGGCCGAGGGACCAGCATGGCTGCGTAGATCGTTTGGGCGTGGCCGCCTGGCAGCCAGCTGGGCGCCCTGTAGTGGTTCATGTGCGCATTGCGACGCCGGCCTGCAGCTCCGAGATCGCGCCGTACACGCGGTCGGGCTTGAGCTGGTTCATGCAGTTGAAGTGATGCAGCGGGCACTCCCTCTGAAAGCATGGACTGCAGGGGAGATCCAGTTTCAGGATGCGTGCGCTCGGCGAGAGGGGCGGCGTGAATGCCGGGCTGCTCGAGCCGTATAGTGCGATCAGCGGGACGTCGAGCGCCGCCGCCACGTGCATGAGGCCCGAGTCGTTCGACACCACCAGGCGCGCGCAGGACAGCAGATCGACGGCCTCGTCGAGGTTCGTGCGCCCGCACAGGTCGATGCAGTCGCCCGCGCTGCGGCTTGCGATCTCTGCGCCGATAGCGGCATCCTTGGCGGAACCGATCAGCCAGACCTGCCATCCCTCGGATGCGAGCCTGCGAGCGAGGTCTGCGAAATACGCCGGGGGCCAGCGCTTCGCCGGCCCATACTCCGCGCCCGGGCACAGCGCGGCGACCGGCGCATCGCGTGTGAGCGTGAGACGGCTGCGCAGCGCTGCGCGCTCCGGCAAACGCGTGCTCAGGCGTGGCATCGGAAGCGGGCGCGTCAGCCGGGTGCCGCGGGGATCGGCCAGCGCCGCATAGCGCTCGACCATCAGCGGCAGCGCCTTCTCGTCGAGGCGGCGCGCATCGTTCAGCAGCGGATAGCGGAGCTCGCCAACATAGCCCGTCCGCCGGCGGATGCCAGCCAGCTTGGGGATCAGCGCGGATTTGAACGAGTTGGGCAGCACGATGCTCTGATCGTAGCCGCGCGTAGCGAGCTGGCGCGCAAGGCGCCAGCGTTCCGGGAGGGCGAGCTGGCCATGTCCGAACGGGCTCGCGATCGCTTCAACTACTTCCGGCATGCGCCGCAGCAGCGGCAGCGTCCAGGAGGGCGCCAGGACGTTCACCTCGAGCTCGGCATGCCGCTCGTGCAGCCGCCGCAGCAGCGGTTGCGCGAGCACCGTGTCACCGATCCATGACGGGCCGATAACGAGGATCTTGTACAAGGGCCCTACCGGACTCTCCGCAGCGGGGACAGTCTCAGTGGTTGCGGGGGCGTGCGTCACCCTTGAGGACGTACAGCGTGCCGCAATAAGGACACAGCGCCTGGCCGCTCGGTTCGATTGGCAGGAACACGCGTGGATGCGTGTTCCACAAGGCCTGAGACGGGGTGGGGCAGTGCAGGGGCAGGTCCGTCGCTACGACCTCGACCCGCCTTTGTGTGTTTGCGCGTTTCGTCTGTTCCATGCTGCGTGCATCAGACATAGCTCAGCCAATGGCGGTACTTTTCCGCACGCCCGTTCACCACGTCGAAGAACATCGACTGCAGCTTCTGCGTGACGGGCCCGCGCCGGCCCGACCCGATGACGCGGCTGTCAAGCTCGCGGATCGGTGTTACTTCGGCGGCGGTTCCAGTGAAGAAGGCTTCGTCGGCGATATAGACGTCGTCGCGCGTGATGCGCCGCGCCTCGACCTCGAGGCCCATGTCGCGGGCCAGCGTGATCACCGCGTCGCGCGTGATGCCGATCAGGGCCGAGGTGAGCTCCGGCTCGTACAGCTTACCGTTCTTGACGATAAATAAATTCTCGCCCGAACCTTCCGCCACGTAACCGTCGACATCCAGCAGCAGTGCCTCGTCGTAGCCGTGCTCGACCGCCTCCTGGTTGGCGAGGATGGAGTTGGCATAGGTGCCGGAAAATTTCGCGCGGCACATTGTCACGTTGATGTGATGGCGCGCGTATGACGCGGTCTTGACCCGGATGCCCTTCTCGATGCCGTCGGCACCCAGATAAGCGCCCCACGGCCAGGCCGCAATGGCCACGTGCACCTTCGCGCCCTTGGGCGACACCCCCATCTTCTCGGAACCGTAGAATGCGATCGGCCGCACGTAGCACTCCTCCAGCCGGTTGGCGCGCACCACCTCCTTCTGCGCTTCCATCAGGATCGCTCGGTCGTAGGGCATCTTCATCATGAAGATGTGCGCGGAGTTGAGCAGGCGCTCGGTGTGCTCCTGGAGGCGGAAGATGGCGGTGCCCTTGCCGGTCTTGTAGGCGCGCAAGCCTTCGAATACCGCGAGGCCGTAGTGCAGCGAATGCGTCAGCACGTGGGTGTTGGCCTCGCGCCACGGCACGAGCTTGCCGTCGTACCAGATCTGGCCGTCGCGGTCTGCCATCGACATGGTCTTGATCTCCGTTGCAAAACACCTATTCTAACGTAGCCCGTAACGGTAACATTTACGTCCTGCCCGTGGTGCGCTACCCTGCCCGGTTGGCGAATCCTTCAAGCTGGCTATGACATTGAGAATCGACGTAATCTCGGATGTGGTCTGCCCCTGGTGCTACATCGGAAAGCGCCGCCTCGAGCGCGCACTCGAGCTGTTCGACGGCGGCGGGGAGCCCTCGGTGCAGGTACAGTGGCTCCCGTTCGAGCTCAACCCGCAGTTGCCGCCGGATGGCGTTGCGCGCAGCGAATATGTCGCGCGCAAGTTTGGTGCGCGCGCTAAGGACATCTACGCCCGGGTCGGCGAGGTTGGGCGCAGCGTAGGCATCGAATTCGCCTTCGATCGCATCGCGCGCCAGCCGAACACCGTGCCCGCTCATCAGCTTATTGCCCTGGCAGGACAGCACGCCAAGCAGGACGAAATGGTCGAGATGCTGTTCCGTTCCTATTTCCTGGAGGGCGTGGATCTGACGAGGCCGGACAACCTTGTCGCTCTGGCGCGCCAGGCCGGCCTCGACGCTGAGGCTGCATCAGCCTGTCTCGGCGATGCCGCCCAACGGCAGGCGGTGCTCTCGGACGAGTCTCACGCGCACGCGCTGGGCGTGAGCGGCGTCCCGTTCTTCATCTTCAACCGGCGCCTGGCCGTGTCGGGGGCACAGGACCCCGAAGTCCTGTTGCGCGCCATGCGCGAAGCGGCCGGGGAACCTGCACCCCAAGGAATATAGGGTCTTAGGCACAGCTCATGCTTTACGCCTCCCGGTACTCCGCTTACAAGAACCCGACTCCCGATGCCCCAAGCGCAGGCGCTGGAGAACACGGCTGCGGCCGTTCCCGGCGCGCCGGCCATGCCTAGCAGCGTTTCGGACGCGTCCGCGCCGGCGGCCCCCGCTTTGACGCCTTCACCCGCGCCGCACCGCCTGACGCTGCTCGAGCGGCTGGCGAAAGCAGCGGTCAGCGACACCGACAGCGAGGAGCTGCGGCTGCGCAAGACGCTGCTGCTGCTCGCGAGCGGGCTGATGAACATGGCGGCCATCGTCTGGCTCGCCATCTACTGGATCATGGGTCTCAAGCTGCCCACCACGATCCCGCTGCTGTACCAGGCGCTTTCCGCCATCATTCTTGCCGTCTATCTCAAGACCAAGAGCTTCGACTTCTTCCGCTTCGCGCAGCTGTCGCTGTTCCTGTTCGCTCCGTTCGTCATCCAATGGAGCATCGGCAGCTTCGTGAGCTCGAGCGGCATCGTTCTGCTCGGCCTGCTCGCGCCGATCGGCGCGATGGTGGTGATGGGCTCGCGCGAATCGATCCCCTGGTTCGTCGCGTACGTGGTGCTCACGGTGGTGTCGGGTGTGTTCGACTACTTCCTCGCCAACGGGGACCAGTCGGGTGTGCCGATGCGGACGGTGGCGGTGTTCTTCGTGCTCAACTTCACCATCCTGTCGAGCATCGTGTACCTGCTGCTGCGCTACTTCGTCCAGCAGAAAGACGTGTTCCAGGCGGAGCTGTCGCGGCAGCACGAGCTGGTGCGCGAGGAGCAGAAGAAATCCGAGCAGCTGCTGAGCATCATCCTCCCCACGCACATCGCGCAGCGCCTGAAGCGCGACCAGGCCACGATCGCAGACGGCTTCGCCGACGTGTCGGTCATGTTCGCCGACATCGTGGGGTTCACCACGCTCGCCGAAGAGCTGACGCCGAAGGAGGTGGTGACCTTCCTCGACGGCGTCTTCACGCATTTCGACGACCTCGCCGACAAGCACGGCGTGGACAAGATCAAGACCATCGGCGACGCCTACATGGTGGCGGGCGGCCTGTCCGGCGAGGGGACACAGTACGTCGATGCAGTGGCCGCGATGGGGCTGCAGATGCTCGAGCTTGCGCGCAGCGACGAGCTCATGAAGCGCTACAAGATCACGTTCCACGTCGGCATTGCGACCGGGCCGGTCATCGCGGGTGTGATCGGCGCCCGCCGCTTCATCTACGATCTGTGGGGCGACACGGTCAACGTCGCGAGCCGCATCACTTCGGAAGCGCCACCGGGGCAGATTCTGGTGGACAAGACCACCTACCGCCGTTTGGGCGGGCGCTATCACTTCGGCTCGGCCCAGGATCTGACCTTCAAGGGCAAGGGTCAGATGACGGTGTATCAGCTCATCGCCAAGCGCGCGTAAGCGTGCGGCCATGATCGGCCGGCCGCCTCGAACGCTCGGCTAGCTGTCCCGAGTTTCCCCGAAGACCTCTCTCCACAGCGCCAGCACGGGTCCGGTCAGCTGCCCGGCCCGCTCAAGCGGCACGCGCGCGTAGGCTTCACCCTGCAGCCGTACCTGGTGCTGCAGCCGGCGCAGCTCCCGATAGCTGTGGTGCGCGCCCGAGGCGATGTCCTCCGGAATCAGCTGCAGCCGTCCAGCCAGCTTGAGCAGCGCGAGGTTGCCGATGTTGCCGCACAGCTCGGCGTGGCGATGGGCGTACCCCAGCACGAGATACTGCACCGCGAACTCCACGTCCACGATGCCGCCGCGGTCGTGCTTGATGTCGAACAGACCGCTGGGATTCGGATGCCCGTCGCGCATCTTCTGGCGCATCGCAAGCACCTCCTGCTTCAAGCGCGCAAGATCGCGGGCCTCGCACAGCACCTCGATGCGCAGTTGCTCGAAGCCAGTGCCGATGCCGGCATCGCCGGCCACGAAGCGCGCCCGGGTAAGCGCCTGGTGCTCAAAAGTCCAGGCCTTGGTGCGCTGATATTCCGCGTAGGCATCGAAGCGGCTGACTAGCAGCCCACTGGCCCCGTCCGGGCGCAGCCGAAGATCGGTTTCGTACAGCACGCCCGCCCCGGTGAAGCTCGTGAGCCAGGTGTTGATGCGCTGGGCGAGGCGCGCGTAGTTCTCCGGCGCCTCCGCATGGTCGTCCTCATACAGGAAGATAAGATCGAGGTCCGAGGCATAGCCCAGCTCCTTGCCGCCGAGCTTGCCGTAGCCCACGACCGCGAAGCGTGGCTCGTCGCGATGTCGTGTCCGCAGCCCGGCCCAGGCGAGACGCAGCACCTGGATGAGGATCGCGCAGGCGAGATCGCTCAAGTGGTCCGACAAGGTCTCGAGCGGTAAGGTCCCAGCCAGATCCTGTGTGAGCAGGCGGATGGTCTGCACCTGCTTGAAGTGGCGCAGCGCATCCATCTGCCGCTCGGTGTTGCCGCTGTCGTGGTCGAGCTCGACCGCCAGCTGCGCGCGCAGCCGCGGCCAGTCGGGTGCCTCCATCGCTTGATCGGAGATCAGCTCGTCGAGGAGCACCGGATGCTGTGCGAGGTAGTCTGCGGCCCACGGGCTCGACGCCGACAGCGCAGCCAGGCGCCGCAGCGCTCCAGGGAATTCCAGCAGCAGCGCGAAATAGGATTCGCGCCGCCCGATGCTCTCGAGCACTCGCGTCAGCCGCTCGAGCGTTTGGTCCGGATGCTCGAAGCCAGCCGCCGCTTCGATCACACGTGGCGCGAGGCGATCGACCAGCGCTTGCGTGGACGCGGCCATGCGACGATACGCCTGGCCCTCACGCAGCTGGCGCAAGCGCGCCATGACCGCACTTGGTTCGACGTAGCCGAGTTGCGCGAGGCGCTCGATGCTCTCATCTTCGTCCATAGCACCCGACCACACCCCGCTCAATGGATCTGCTGCCTCCGACGCGCTCTGTCCGGCGAAGATGGCTTCGAACTGGCGCGTGACTGCGTTGCGCCACGTATCGAGCTCACCAATGAGCGCGGCGTAGTTGGCGTGCCCCGTGGCGCGCGCCACGATGGCCTGGTCCTCCGCGCCCGCGGGCAAGCGCTGAGTCTGCTCGTCGTCCAGGTATTGCAGCCGATGCTCGAGATTGCGCAAGAACGCGTAGGCGGCGTGCAGATCGGCCGCTGCGTCGGACGGCAGCAGCCGCAGCTCCGCCAGGCGCTGCAGGGTCGCTACCGTCGGGCGCAGGCGCAAAGACGCGTCCTGGCCGCCCCGCACGAGCTGAAACACCTGTGCGATGAACTCGATCTCGCGGATGCCGCCCGGGCCGAGCTTGACGTCGTCATGCAGCTCGCGGCGCGCCACCTCGGCCCGGATCTGCGCGTGCAGCCCGCGCAAGGAGGCGATGGCGCTGTAGTCGAGGTAGCGCCGGAAAACGAACGGCGTCACGATCGACTCCAACGCCGGTTCCGGAGACTCGCTGACGACGCGCGCCTTGATCCAGGCGTAGCGCTCCCAGTCGCGGCCGTGCGCGTGCAGGTAGTCCTCGAGCATGTCGTAGCTCATCACCAGCGGTCCGCTGTCTCCGTAGGGACGCAGGCGCGTATCGACGCGGAACACCTGGCCGTCCGCGGTGTATTCCGACATAGCGCCGATCAGCCGGCGCGACAGGCGGGTGAAATATTCCTGGTTCGAGATGGGCCGGGCGCCGTCCGTCTCGCCTGCCTCGGGGTAGAGAAGCACCAGGTCGATGTCGGAGGAGACGTTGAGCTCCTCGCCCCCCAGCTTGCCCATGCCGACCACCACCAGCTGCTGGGCCTGTCCGCTGCCGGCGCCGCGTGGCACTCCGTAAGTTTGCTGCATCCACGGGTCGAGCAGGCGCAGGGCGAAACGCAACGCCTCCTCCGCCAGTGCGGTGACGCTCAGCATCACTTCGCTCAGATCGGCCAGCCCATTCAGGTCGCGCGTGATGACGCGCAGCAAGGCGGCCTGGCGCACCTCGCGCAGGCGCCGGCGCAGCTGTTCCTCGGTGGCGACGCCTTGCGCCTGCAACCAGGCCCGGATCTCGCATCGGCTGCACGGTACCGTCAGGGCGTCCGGGACGAACAGGAGTGGCGGATGAGCCACCAGCTTTCGCACATATCGGCTGAGCCTTGCAGCACTGTCAAGGAGCGCGCTGGGGGTCAAGTCGTCTGGCGGCGAAGGCATGTAGGTGAACTTAAGTTTGCGTAACTGTGTCGGGCTGCAAGGCGATAGAATAGCGCCTGCCGATCCTCCGACACCCCGCCCTGAACGCGCGGCGCGCAGCGCTGGTCCACCCGCCGCCCTGGCCCGATGTCAACGGGGCGTAAATCCCGCGCATTAAACTAGGGCGCCCGGGACTATAGCGGCCCGCAGTCACCCGTTCCGCTCGCCGACGGTGAGAGGCTGCTGAATCCGATTCTATTGAGCGCGCGCTGACTCTGGCAATCCTGCGGCGCCGGGCGCGGGAAGACAACACCGAATGCCGTTGCGGTTCGCGTTTCGCCTGTTCAAGCACGGCTCCCTGTGGGCGTACCGGGTGACGACCTACGCCGTGCTCGCGGCGGGTCTCGCTTTCGCGTCGCTCGTGCTGCTGCTGCGCTACTGGGCGCTGCCGCACATCGACGACTATCGCCAGTACATCGTCGACGGCCTGGCCCGCGCGGCGCATCTGCGTCTGCAGATCGGCCGCATCGAGGGCGATTGGGAGGGTTTTCGCCCGCGCCTGCTGCTCCGGGACGTGAGCCTGTTCGACGCGGAAGGCAAGGAGCGGTTGAAGCTCGAGCAGATCGACAGCACGCTCTCGTGGCTGTCGCTGTTCTCCGGCGACCTGCGCTTCGACTCGATCGAGGTGCGGCACCTCAGCCTGGAGGTGCGCCGGGAGCGTTCCGGGCGGCTGCTGGTCGCGGGCATCCCGGTCTCCGATTCCGAAGGCGGCAGCGGCGGATTGGCCGACTGGCTCCTCGCGCAGCATCGCGTGGCCGTGCGCGACTCGCACTTGACCTGGATTGACGAGAACCTTGGGGGCAACCCGCTCGAGCTGGGGGACGTGAACGTGGTACTCGAGCAGCGCTTCTGGCGCCATCGCGTCGGTGTGCGAGCCAAGCCGCCCATCGAGTTCGCCTCGCCGATCGACCTCCGGGCCGACCTGCGCGGGCGCTCGCTCGGCGACCTGCAGGGCTGGTCGGGTGAGGTCTATCTCGGCATCGCCTTCGTCGACCTCGCGGCCGTCCGTCAATGGCTGGACGTTCCGATGCGGACCTCGCGCGGCCTGGGCAGCCTGCAGGTCTGGGGCGACCTGCAGCATGGCAGGCCGCAGAGCGTGACGGCGGACGTGGTCCTGTCCGACGTTCAGACGCGCCTGGCTGACGACCTGCCCGAGCTGCAGCTGTCCAATGTCCGGGGGCGCCTCGGCTGGCGCTCGGACACGCACCTGATGAAGGTATGGGCCCGTGGCCTCACCTTCGCGACGCCGGAAGGGGTCGTGCTCCCGCCCGCCGACATCAGCTATTCGCGCACGCGGCCCGGGCCGGGGCGCCCGCTCGATGCTCAGCTTGCGTTCGACGCCCTCGACCTCGAAGCGGTCGTGCGCCTGGTCGACCGTCTGCCGGTCGACTCGACGCTGCGCTCGAAGCTGGCGGAGGCCAATCCGCGCGGGCGGTTGCGCGATTTTCGTGTGCGCTGGACGGAGCCGTTCAGCTGGAACGGCCCATACAGTATGAGCGGGGGGTTCCAGGACCTCGCGCTCAGCGCTTCTGGCGGTGTGCCCGGAATCACGCGCCTGGCCGGGAACATCGACGCGAGCGAGCGAGGCGGCACGCTCAGACTGCACGCGCAATCCCCGGCCCTCGATGCGCCGACGGTTTTCATCGCTCCCCTGCAGCTCGATACGCTGGAAGCCCGCGCTTCCTGGACCATGAGCGACGGCCTGCCACAGGTCGAGCTTGAACGCGTGGCGGTGTCGAGCAAGTTTCTGACCGGTCAGGTGTCGGGCCGCTACTCGGCCAAGCCCGACGGCCCCGGGGTCATCGACGTCAGCGGCACTCTCGCGCAGGTGGTTGGCCCGGAAGGCTGGCGTCACGTGCCTTTGGTGATCCCCGAGCCCGTGCGGGAATGGATGCACCGGGCGATCGTTTCGGGCACTGCGCGCGACGTGCGCGTCACGGTTCGCGGAGACCTGCGCCGCTTCCCCTGGAAACACGGCGATGGTCTATTCGAGGCGGCTGGCCCATACACCGACGGCACGGTTGCGTTCGCCAACGGATGGCACCGCATCGAGGGGCTACAGGGGCGGATCTCGTTCCGCGGAACCCGGCTGGAGGTCACCGCCAATGCCGGGGGCGTGTTCGGGGCCAAAATCTCCAACGCGAGCGTCGTCATCCCGGATCTCGACGCCGCCGTGATACACGTAAACGGTGAAGGCGAGGGGCCGACCAGCGATTTCCTGCGCTATGTGCGGGAGAGCCCGGTCGAGGAGCGCATCGGGGCATTCATCGATGGCATGCGCGCGATCGGTCGTGGCCGCATGAGCATGCAGATCGAGGTGCCGGTGCACCGTATCCCCGACACGCAGGTGGCGGGAGTCTACACGTTCTCCGACAACGCGCTCGAGCCGGGCGAGGGTCTGCCGCTGCTCGCTCAACTGTCGGGGAGGCTGATGTTCACGCGCGACGATGTGAGCTTGCAGGATGGCGCGGCGCGCGTCTTTGGCGGTCCGATCCGCTTCACCATGGGGCACGACCCAGGCGGCGCGGTCCGCGTCCAGGCGAACGGACAGCTCGAGGCGGCTCAGCTGCGCCGCGAGACCGAGCTGCCGCTGCTCGCTCGCCTGAACGGCACTGCCGATTGGAGGATGACTGCCACGGTGCGCGAGCACAGGCAAGACTTCGTCATCGAGTCCAACCTGGTCGGATTGGCTTCTTCTCTGCCTGCGCCGTTCGCCAAGCCGGCGAATGAGGGCGTGCGCCTGCGTGTCGAGCGGCGGGAGCGCGCGCGCGGCCAGGACCTCCTGACTTTTTCGTACGGCGATGCGGTGTCCGGCCAACTGCTGCTGGACAAGGCCGCGAAGCGCATCACGCGCGGGGAGATCGCGTTGGGCGGCAGCGCCCCGCCGCCGCAGCGCGACGGCATATGGATTGCCGGCAGGCTCGACCGCATCGACATCGACCAGTGGCTCGATACGCTCCCCTCGGCAGGCTCTGACGGCGGCAGCTCCAGCCTGGCCGGGCTCAACGTGTCGGCGCGCGAAGTCGGAATGTTCTCGCGCGACTTCCATGACGTACAGGTCGCTGCCACCCAGCGCGACGGCGCCTGGCAGGCGAGCGTGCAAAGCCGCGAAGTGACGGGAGAGATGAAATGGCTGCCGCAAGGCGACGGGTCCATCGTTGGCCGGTTCAGCCGGCTCGAGCTGCCGACGCCGGTTACCACGCTGGAGGCCCCGTCGCCGCCGGGCAGCGGGACGGCCGCCACGAGCCGAGGCCGGGCATTGCCCTCGATCGACCTGACGGCCGATGACTTTCGCATGGGCCCACGTCAGTACGGCAAGCTCACCCTCGCTGCAGTCCCCAGTGGTGCGGATTGGCGGATCGAGCGGCTCGACCTGGCGAGTCCCGACGGGACGTTCAACGTGACCGGGCTGTGGCAAGCCTGGGCGGTCAATCCTCGGACGCAGCTCAACGTCAAGCTCGAAGTGAACGACATCGGCCGCTTCTTCGCGCGCATGGCGCTGCCCCAGGGTGTCCGGGGCGGCAAGGGGAAGCTCGAGGGCGCGCTGTCCTGGGCCGGCCCGCCGTATGCGCTCGACTGGCCCACGCTGTCCGGGCAGCTTGCATTGACCGCCCGCAAGGGGCGCTTCGTCAAGGTTGATCCGGGCATCGGCAAGCTGCTCGCGGTGGTCAGCCTGCAGACGCTGCCGAAGGTCGTGACGCTCGATCTGCGCGACATCTTCGGCGAGGGCTTCGCCTTCGAGGACATCACGGCCAAGATCGACATCGCACAGGGCGTCGCGCACACGCAGAATTTCGAGATGGACGGGCCGGCGGCGCGCGTGCTCATGTCCGGCGACGTGAACCTCGCGCAGGAAACGCAGGTGCTCGACGTCCGCGTTTACCCGTCCATGAGCGAGAGCGTCGCGATCGGAACCGCGATCGTGAATCCGGCTGTCGGTCTGGGCGCCCTGGTCCTGCAGAAGGCACTGAAAGACCCGCTCGGGCAGATCCTCGCCCTCAACTACCGCGTAGCTGGAACCTGGGCCGCCCCGACCGTGACCAAGAAGAAACGGGATCACAACGAGCCCGAACCCGGGCGCAAATGACAGATCGGCGGTGACAGCCATGAACAAGAAGAAGACCGCGCCTCCCGCAGCGGCCAGGTTTGGCTTCGGGCGTGCGCGTCCGCGAAGCAGCGCGGAGCCGGCCCAGGACAGTGCCCACACAGCAGACGCGGCACCGCCCATGTTTCGCGTCGCCGGTGTGCAGATGGCGTCGGGTCCCAACGTCAACGCCAACCTGAACGAGGCGCGGCGGCTGATCGAGATCGCGGTGGAGCAGGGGGCCCGTCTGGTGGTGCTGCCGGAGTGGTTCGCGTGCATGGGCCTGAAGGACACGGACAAGCTCGCGATCCGCGAGGCAGACGGGCGCGGACCGATTCAGCAGTTTCTGTCGGACACGGCGCGCCGGCACCGGATCTGGCTCATCGGTTGCTCGGTTCCACTGCAGTCGCGGGACTCGGATCGGGTGCACAACAGTCTTCTCGTGTACGACGATAGCGGAGCGCGTGCTGCCCGCTACGACAAGATCCACCTGTTCAGCCTCGACCTGGGCCAGGAGCGCTTTTCGGAGGAGCGCACGATCCAGCCCGGCCGCGAAGTCAAAGTGGTGGATACCCCACTCGGGCGCATCGGACTGTCGGTCTGCTACGACCTGCGCTTTCCGGAGCTGTACCGCGCCATGGGCGAGGTGGACATCATCGTGGTGCCGTCGGCCTTCACCGAGACCACGGGCCGGGCGCACTGGGAGACGCTGCTCCGGGCGCGCGCCATCGAAAACCTGGCATACGTCCTGGCACCGGCCCAGGGCGGGTATCATCTGAGCGGCCGCGAGACGCACGGGCACAGCATGATCGTCGACCCCTGGGGTGTGGTGATCGATCGCTTGCCGCGTGGCTCTGGGATCGTCGTGGCGGGCATCAATCCGGCCTACCAGGTGCAGTTGCGGCGAAGCCTCCCCGCGCTGAATCACAGGACGATAGGTTGGCCAGAGAGCGGTGAAAAGACGAAGCGAAGTGAAGAGGTCAAGATGAGGTGAGGGGTATTCACTTCTTCACCTTTTCACGTCCTCACCTTGGATCGAGACGACTGGCCCCCAATTAGCACGAGTCCCCGATAAATTCAGCTCTGATGAACGGACACTCAAACACCGAACTGCTGTTCGCGACCGCGGACCGCGCGCTGCTCTCCCCCTATGGACTGGACACGGGGGCACTGACTCAGGTGTTCGGGCGGATCCTCGCGCATCAAGTGGACTTCGCCGACCTCTACTTTCAATACAGCCGCAGTGAGAGCTGGAGCCTGGAGGAAGGCATCGTCAAGTCCGGCAGCTTCAGCATCGACCAGGGTGTCGGGGTACGGGCGGTGAGCGGCGAGAAGACCGCGTTCGCCTACTCGGACGACATCAGCCTGCCGGCCTTGCGCTCGGCGGCCGAGGCCACCCGGGCTATCGCCCGTCAGGGCGCGCAGGCGCGCACGCAGGTCGCGAGGCGCAGCGAGGGGCGCAGTCTCTATCTGCCCGAAGACCCCTTGGGGAGCCTGCCGGATCCGGAAAAGGTGGCTCTGCTCGAGACGGTGGAGCGTTATGCTCGCGCGCGCGATACGCGTATCAAGCAGGTGATCGCCAGTCTGGCCGGGGAATACGAAGTCATGCTGGTGGCGCGATCGGACGGGGTGATGGCGGCCGACGTGCGCCCACTGGTTCGCGTGTCCCTGCAGGTGATTGCGGAAGAGAACGGGCGGCGCGAGCAGGGTTCGGCCGGCGGCGGCGGGCGCTTCGACTACGGCTATTTCACGCCGGACGTGCTCCAGGGGTATGTCGAAAGAGCGGTCGAGCAGGCGCTCGTGAATCTCGAAGCGCGGCCAGCGCCCGCGGCCACCATGACCGTGGTGCTCGGGCCCGGCTGGCCGGGTGTGCTGCTGCACGAAGCAGTCGGGCACGGTCTCGAGGGGGACTTCAACCGCAAGGGGAGCTCGGCCTTCACCGGCCGCATCGGCCAGCGCGTGGCCGCGCCCGGTGTCACGGTCGTCGACGACGGCACTTTGCACCGCCGCCGGGGCTCCCTCAACATCGACGACGAGGGCAACCCGACACAGCGCAACGTCCTGATCGAGGACGGCATTCTCACCGGGTACATGCAGGACACGCTGAATGCGCGGCTGATGGGGGTCGCGCCCACCGGCAACGGACGGCGCGAGTCGTTCGCGCATGTCCCCATGCCTCGCATGACCAACACTTACATGCTTGCGGGCGACAGAGAGCCCGGCGAGATCATCGCTTCGGTCAAACGCGGCCTGTACGCCAAGAACTTCGGCGGCGGGCAGGTCGACATCGTCAGCGGCAAGTTCGTGTTCTCCGCGTCCGAGGCGTACATGATCGAGGACGGCAAGATCACCTACCCGGTCAAGGGCGCGACCATGACCGGCAACGGGCCGGATGCGCTCACTCGGGTGAGCATGATCGGCAACGACATGTCGCTCGACCCGGGGGTGGGCACCTGCGGCAAGGAGGGGCAAAGCGTCCCGGTCGGGGTGGGCCAGCCGACGCTGCGCATCGATGGCCTCACCGTCGGCGGCACTGCCAGCTGATCGGCCACAGCGGTCGGTGCCGCTAACGGCTCGCCTGTGATCCTCATCCTCAGCGAAGGCGCCGACCCGAAGAGCGCCGAATACGGCCAGCTCATGGCTGCGCTGCGCGCCCTTCCGGGCATCGAGGTCAAGGTGCACCGCATCGAGGGCGAGCTGCGCGCCGTGACCGAGGTCTATCTGATCGGCGATACCAAGCAGCTCACCGTCGAGGACATGCGCGCGCTGCCGTGCGTGGAGCGCGTGGTGCGAGTGTCGGAGGAATACCGCATCCTGGGGCGGCACAAGGGTGACACGCGGCCCAGCCATTTCGACTATCAGGGCTTGCGCTTCGGGCAAGACACCCTGCATGTGTTCGCGGGGCTGTGCGCGGTGGATTCGCCGCAGCACGTCGAGCTCGTCTGCCGCGCGCTGCGCGACCACGGTCAGACCTGCACGCGTATGGGCGCGTACAAGCCACGCACCAGCCCGTACTCGTTCCAGGGTCACGGCCGCGCCTGTCTGAACTACGTGTTCGACGTCGCCGGCAAGCACGGCATCAAAGTGATCGCCATGGAGGTGACGCACGAGTCGCACGTGGACGAGATCCGGGAGGCGCTCAGCCAGACCGGAAGCCCGACTGGCGTGATGCTGCAGATCGGCACCCGCAACACCCAGAACTTCGAGCTGCTCAAAGCAGTGGGCCGGCAGCAGGAGTTCCCTGTGCTCCTCAAGCGGGGCTTCGGCATCACCCTCGACGAATCGCTCAACGCAGCGGAGTATCTCGCGAGCGAAGGCAACCGCCGCGTGGTGTTCGGGCTGCGGGGAATGAAGACCAACATGGGCGACCCGCACCGCAATTTTGTCGACTTTGCTCACGTGCCGGCCGTGAAGCGGCTCACGCGCATGCCCGTGTGCGTCGACCCATCCCACTCGGTAGGGGGCCGCGCACGCGCCCCCGATGGCATTCTCGATCTGATGCACGCGACCGCCCAGGCGGTGGCCGCCGGCGCCAACATGGTGCTGGTGGATTTTCACCCGGATCCGCCCAAAGCGCTGGTCGACGGGCCGCAAGCATTGCTGCTGTCTGAGCTCGCGCACTTCCTCGAGGACGTAGCGATCGCGCGCGATGCGTACCTGCGGCGAGCCGCCGCTGCACAGCGCTACCAGACTGCGTGAGCGGGCGCAGGACCGCGCGCAGCATTTTTGCCAAACGCCGGGCGCTTAACGCATAATCGTCGCGCTAACAGACTCCGACAAGCCGTTATGGCGGACACCGCTGCGAAGAACGCCCTGCTCAACAACCTCGAGCACCTGGGCGAGGGTACTGCGCTGGCGCAGCAGATCTTCGACATGATCGGCCATTCGAAGTTTTTCGCCGACTTCAATCGCGGTGATGTGCAGATGCTGGCCGGTTTCATGCAGGTGTATCGCGCCGAGCCAGGCAGCATGATCATCCGCGAAGGCGACATCGACGACTACATGCTGCTGATCATCTCGGGCAAGGTGGACATCGTCAAGACCGACAAGCGCGGTGTGATCCAGGCGATGACGAGCGTCGGCCCCGGCATGACGCTGGGCGAGATGTCCATGATCGACGGCGAGCCCCGTTTCGCTACGTGCATCGCAGTCGAGCCGACCACCTTCTCGGTCCTGTCGCGCGACTCGATGGTGCGCATCATTCTCGAGGAGCCGGCGCTGGGGGCGAAGCTGCTCATCAAGCTGGTGACCTTGCTGTCGCAGAGGCTGCGCCAGACCAGCTCCACGCTGCTCCATTACATGGAGCGGTGAGACGGCTTGTGCGGGCAGCGCTCGCCCTGCTCGCGTGCTGGATGTATCTCGGCAGCGCTCAGGCCGAGGCCATTCGAGCGCGTGACGACGGCGGCGTAGAGGTCGCGCTGAGGGCGCCGGCGCGGCGCGTGGTGACGCTAGCGCCTCACTTGACCGAGCTCGTGTATGCCGCCGGCGGCGCTGCCAGCCTGGTGGCTGCGGACCTCGCCAGCGACTATCCTGCCGCCGCTGCCGATCTGGCGCGCATCGGCGATGCTTCCGGCCTCGACCTGGAGCGCATCGTCGCGCTGCGTCCGGACCTCGTGCTGGGCTGGCAATCGGGAAACAAGCCGTCGGATATCGCAAGGCTCCGCCAGCTCGGCCTGCTCGTTTTCTTGAGCGAACCCAGACGCCTGGACGACATCGCGCACACACTGCGCGTGCTGGGTCTGATGCTGGGCACCGGGTCGGTCGCCGACGAGCGCGCGGAGGCGTTCGAAGCTCGCCTACGTACGCTGCGCGCACGGGCAGCGGGGCTGCGCCCGGTGTCGGTCTTCTTCGAGGTCTGGCACCAGCCGCTCATCACCGTGAACGCAGACCATCTGATCAGCGACGTGGTGGCATTGTGTGGCGCGCACAACGCGCTCGGTGCGCTGCCCGTGCTGGCTCCGGTCGTGAGCCTGGAGGACGTGCTGGCGCGGGACCCCGAGGTCATTTTCGCTGCCGGCCTGCCGTCCGGCGCGCTGGCGGGCTGGAGCCGCTTCCCCGGCCTGCGCGCCGTGCAGCGGCATCAGATCTTCGAGATCGCATCCGACAGCTTGACGCGTGCGACGCCGCGCGTGCTGGATGGAGCGGAACAGCTTTGCCGGCGGATTGAGGCAGCCCGGGAGTCGAACTGAGGTGTGGCGGTATCCGCCGGAATCGCTACAGCGGTATGCACTGCCCCTTGTACAAAACCGGTCCGGTCGGCTGGCCGGTTGGAGAGCCGCCCGCTGGCTCGACGCTCATCGCCAGGCCGTAGGCCCCATCCATCATGGGAACGAGAGAGCGCGGCACGGTCAGCTCTTGCATGGGTTCCGTCCCGATCAGGCCGAGCGAGACCGGTTTGTGCTCGCCGCCAGGCAGCAGCCAAAGCTCCCACGCGGTGCCAGACGCCATCTCGGGATGACCCATGACGCGGATGCGCAGCCTCGGCTGACCTCTGGGCTGCATCGGCCAGGATACGGTCATCGCGGGATTGGCTTCGGCGTCGGACATGACGACCACCATGGTCTCCGCGCCGTGCCGTGCAGGCGACAGTGTGGCGAGCGATAGGGCGAGGGCAAGTGCGCCCGCCACGCTGGCGAGACCAACGGTGCGCCAGAAGGGCAGGCTGCTCCACAGGCCGCGGCTGCGCCGTCCCGTGTGAAGTTGCTCCTGGACCCGGCGCCAGACACGGGCGGGCGGCTGAACCGGCTGCCCGACGGCGTCGAGCGGCGCCAGGCGATCCTGCCAGCGGTTCACGAGCGCGCGCAGCTGCGGGTCGTCCTTGAGCGAGCGCTCGAAGCGCCGGCGCGCGCGCCCTTGCAGTGTCCCCAGCGCGTACTCGCTCGCCAGGGCCTCGCGTAGCTGTTGGTTGCGGTATTTCACCCGTGTTCCCTGGTCAGCTTCTGCCGTCCATGCAGCCCTTGAGGCGTTCGAGCCCGCGCCGGATCCAAGTCTTCACCGTGCCGAGCGGCTGCTTCAGATGCTGCGCCAGCTCGCCATGCGACAACCCGTGCGCGTACGCCAGCATGATGGTCTGCCGCTGGTCCCCGCTCAGCTGGCGCAGACACTCGGCCA
This sequence comes from Burkholderiales bacterium, assembly GCA_035499005.1. Classification (GTDB taxonomy): domain Bacteria; phylum Pseudomonadota; class Gammaproteobacteria; order Burkholderiales; family SHXO01; genus SHXO01. The sequence continues at coordinate 28,654 of DATJZQ010000100.1, forward strand.
GAGCGGCCGCGTCGCGGCTGTGGCCCAGGACGAGATCGGGACCGGGCCCCTGGTCGGGCAGCGACTCGACCAGCAGGTCGTAATCCTCGTTGCCGCGCTCGAGATTGGGGCGCCGCAGCCAGTCGAGCGCCCGGTTGCGCACGATGGCGGTCATCCACGTCATCGGTGCGCTGCGCGTCGCGCTGTACTCTGCGATGTGATTCCAAATGTTAACGAAGCTCTCCTGCAGGACCTCTTCGGCCCAGTCTTCCCGCCTCAAGATACGGATCGCAACCCCGTACAGTTTCGCGGAGGTGAGGCGGTACAGCCTGGCGAAGGCGTGCTGGTCGCGCAGCGCGCAACGCGCCATCAGCTCGGCGATCGCGTCGTTGTCAGCCACGAGGAGCGGATGGGCGCGTGGCAGCGCTCAGCCAGCGCCGAGCGGGTCGCGGCCTTTGCGCCACAGCACGTCGGCGTGGCCGTCGCGGCGGTTGATTACCCGGCTCAGCACAAACAGCAGGTCGGATAGCCGGTTGAGGTATTGAATCGGATACGCGCCGAACTGCTCGCTGGATGCGGCTGCGACGAGGCGGCGCTCGGCGCGCCGGCATACGGCGCGCGCCAGATGGCAGAGCGATGCTGCGCGGCTGCCGCCCGGTAGAATGAAGTCCTTGAGCGGCGGCAGCTCCGCGTTGTACTGGTCGAGCAGCCGCTCCAGCCGCGTGACATGCGCCGGCGCGATGCGCTCGTGGCCGGGAATAGAGAGCTCGCCGCCCAACTCGAACAGGTCGTGTTGAACAGCGACCAGCGCATCACGCAGGTCGTCACTCAGCGGCTCGGCGAGCAGCATGCCGACATTGCTGTTGAGCTCGTCGACAGCGCCGATGGCCTCCACCCTGAGGCTGTTCTTCGCGACGCGCGAGCCGTCACCCAGCCCGGTCTCACCGCTGTCGCCGGTGCGTGTATAGATCTTGGTCAGGCGGTGTCCCATTTCAGAAGCTCGCGTATGGAGGTGGAGCTGCACGCCAAGCGCGACATCGCAAGGCGCTGGCATTATAGGCGTCGCGCATGCTTCTCGCCGCCGATTGACCGGCCCGGGCCTATCCGCTAGAGTTCGCGCTGGTTTCGAGATCCGCACTCTCCGCTCATGAGATCTCCAGCATGAAGCTGTCTCGCCTGACTCTCGCCTGCATTCCGCTCGCATTTGCTGCGCTGTCCGCTGCCGCCTGGGCGGAAGGCGACGCAGCTGCCGGCAAGCAGAAGACCTGGACGTGCGAAGGCTGTCACGGCATCCCCGACTATCGGACCGCGTATCCCGAGGTGTACCCGGTGCCCAAGCTCGGAGGCCAGAGCCCCGGCTACATCCTCAAAGCGCTGCAGGACTACAAATCGGGTTCGCGCAAGAACATGACGATGCGCGCAATCGCGGCCAAGCTGAGCGAGCAGGATATGGCCGACATCGCGGCCTACTACTCCGCCAGCGCCGGGAACTGAGTGCTACCGTTCAGCATCGAGGCCGATAGATGAACAAACCGACTGTGATGCTCGCGTTGCTGATGTCCGCCGCCGCACCGGCTTTTGGCGACGACTACGCTGCGGGCAAAGAGAAGGCAGCAGCATGTGCCGCCTGTCATGGCCCGGAGGGCAACAAGCCGATCACGCCGGACATTCCGCGCCTCGCCGGGCAGTACTACGAATATCTGGTGCATTCGCTGAAAGCCTATCGCTCCGGCGCGCGTGAGAATGCCATGATGAGCCCGATGGCAAAGCCGCTCACCGACAAGGAGATCAAAGACGTGGCCTGGTACTTCTCCAAGCAGGCCGGCCTGGTTCACAAGTACTGAGAGCGCCGCGCGTTCCACGGAGCAAGGGCCGGCGCCGCCGGCCCTTGTGCTTTTCACGCCTTGGTCTTGCGGCGGTACTCGCACAGGTCGCTGATCGGACAGGTAGGGCATTCGGGCTTGCGTGCCTTGCACACGTAGCGTCCGTGCAGGATGAGCCAGTGATGCGCGTGCCGGCGGTACTGCTCAGGTACGAACTTCAGCAGCTTGTTCTCCACCTCGACGACATTCTTGCCCGGCGCGAGGCCAGTGCGGTTCGCTAAGCGGAAGATGTGCGTGTCCACCGCGATGGTGGGCTCGCCGAAGGCGCTGTTGAGGATGACATTGGCGGTCTTGCGCCCGACCCCTGGCAAGTTTTCGAGCGCTTCGCGATTGCTGGGGACCTCGCCGCCATGCCGCTCGATCAGCAGCCGGCAGGCCGCGAGCAGGTTCTTGGCCTTGGTGCGATACAGTCCGATGGTCTTGATGTACTCCTCCAGGCCGTCCTGACCCAGCGCCAGCATTGCGGCGGGAGAGCCAGCCGCCTGGAACAGGCGCGGGGTGGCGAGGTTGACGCTCTTGTCCGTGGCCTGAGCGGACAGGACCACCGCCACCAGCAGCTCGAATGGATTGCGGTAGTGCAGTTCCGTCGCCGGCTCCGGGTTCAAGCTGCTCAGGCGGCGAAAAATCTCCTCGCGCTTGGCGGGATTCACACGAATCTCTGGTCAGGTCCTTGTCGCCGCACGGCGCGCTCGGGCGCGCTCGAGCGCTGCTCGCACGGCAGCCCTCTTGTGTTCGGCATCGGCCGAGGCGGGCGTAACAGGGTCATGCTTCACACCTTCTCCGCTCTGCGCACGCTTCCGAGGCGGGCGTGTGCTGCGCTCGCGTCGCAGCCTCAACTCGCGAAACGCGTAACGCGAGCGTGCCCGCACGGCGCTTCGCTCGCGATCGGGCTCGCTCAGCGCAGCGCCGCGGCGGACGAGCTCTTCGATCGAGACCATCTCGATGCAGTCAACCGGGCACGGTGGCAGGCAGAGCTCGCAACCGGTGCAGTGCTCGAGCAGCACGGTATGCATGAGCTGGGATGCCCCGGCGATGGCGTCGACCGGACAGGCCTGGATGCAGAGCGTGCAGCCGATGCAGCGCGCCTCCTCGATCAGCGCGGCGGCGCGCGGCTGCTCTAGCCCGTAGGCGGGGTTGAGCGGCTTGACCGGCCGTCCCGACAGCACCGCGAGCTTAGCTACGCCGGCGGCCCCTCCTGGCGCGCAACGGTCGATGTCCGCCTCGCCGCGCGCGATCGCCTCGGCATACGGGCGGCAGGCGGGGTAGCCGCATTTCGTGCACTGCGTCTGCGGCAGCGCGGCGTCTATCTGGTCAGCGAGGTCAGTAATCATGCGTTGCGAAACCGAAAACCCATTTACCACGAAGGACACGAAGTAACACGAAGCGGACCGCAGGCAAGGGGGTCCGGTTCTGAATTTCCTTCGTGTGCCCTTCGAGACCTTCGTGGTAAATGCGTTGTGTGTTTTCTCGTCATACCGGGGTGGAAAGTTCAGGCGGCTGCGGCGCGCCGCCGCAGGCGCACGAGGCAGCGGTCGATCCACTGCGCGGTGAGCTTCTCCTGCACGGAGTTCTGCAGGAGGCGCGCGCCGAGCGCCGGAAAGTCGACGCTGTCGAGCGGCTGATCCTGGTTGAAGCACGAGAACACATGGCTGCGCGCTCCGGAGCGCGGATCGACGTGCGGCTGCAGGCACTGGGCGCAGATTTCTTTCATCATGCACTGCATGGGCGAGTTGATCGAGGCGATGCCCGCGCAATCCGGCCGCAAATGCGGCGCCAGAGGGCCATGGCGCGCAGCGTGCACCGCCGCCATCATGCGGTCCGAGCCGATCGCGATGATGCGATCGGCGCGATTGAACGCAATGCTCTGCGCACCCAGCCGTCCCTCCGCGTAGGCCAGCATGGCCTGCACGATGTTGCCGACGAACGTGCGGTCCTGCGAGCGCGTCGGGATGAAACCTGGCGCCTCGTCGCAGCACCACACCACGACGTCGGCGGCGGCCTCGATCTCCGCGATCTTGTAGCGGTCCGCGGCTTTTTTGTAGGCGGCGAAATACAGAACTTTCGAACCCGCGGCACGCAGGGCCGATCCGATCGAGAACAACACCGCATTGCCCAGCCCGCCGCCTGCCAGGATCACCGTCGCGCCGGACGGAATCTCTGTGGGTGAGCCAGTGGGGCCCATCAGCACGACCGGCTCGCCCGGCTGCAGCAGCGTACATAGGTCCGAGGAGCCGCCCATCTCCAGCACGATCGTGGAAACCAGGCCGCGGTCGCGGTCGACCCAGGCGCCGGTCAGCGCGAGCCCCTCCATCGCGAGACGGGTGTCATCCACGCTGAGCGCATGCCGCTCGTAGTTCTGCAGGCGGTAGAATTGCCCGGGGCGGAAACGCCGAGCGGCGGCCGGTGCGCGCACCACCACTTCCACGATCGTGGGGGTCAGGCGGATGACTTCCTGCACGCTGGCCCGCAGATCGCGATTGAGGCGCGCTTCGAACTCGGCATCGGTCAGAGCGGAAGCCGGCGCGACACCCTCCAGGACTCTGCTGACCACCGGGTAGCCCTGTTTCACGCCGCCCATCGCCTTGACTACGTTGCCGAAGAAGGATGGGTGCACATCGCCGAAGAAGCTCACGAAACGTCCGTCGTCGCGCTTGGACATCAGCACGCGCACGGAATGCGGCTTGGCGCTGGCGTACTCGGGCTTCACCGGAGTGCCGTTTTCGTCGCAGGCCTGAAAGTACTTACCGTCCAGGTGAAAGCTGCGCGGGTCTTCGCGTGCCAGCACCGTGTTGGGCTGTGTGCCGGCCGCGATCAGGATCGATCGCGCCGGCAGCACCGTTTCCGCCGGCGCTCCGGCGCCCGTTTCGCCGGGAACGGACACGCGCAGGCCAGCGGCATGTCCGTGCTGATCGACCTCCACCGCCAGCGGCGTCAAGCCTTCGGCAAAGCGGATGCCTTCCTCGAGCGCCTTGTGGACTTCCTCGTGATTGAGCGTGTACGACGGGCTGTCGATGAGGCGCTTGCGGTAGGCGATGGTCACGCCACCCCACGACTGCAGCAGCTCCGCGACGCGCGGCTCGCGCCGGGCGGCCAGCGCCGCTGCGCGCTCCGCGCGGATGGCCCGCGCGTGCGCCAGGAACTCTTCCGCGATAACGGCCTCTTCGGCGTTCCAGCGCGCATGCACCGTGCCCTTGCCGCGCTCTGCGGCGAGGATCTCGTAGCGCTGCAGAAATTTTTCCACCTGCACCGGATAGTAGGCGAGCGATTCGGTGGCCGTGTCGATTGCCGTCAACCCGCCGCCCACCACAACGACCGGTAGCCGGATCTGCAGGTTCGCTACCGAGTCGGCCTTAGCGGCACCGGTGAGCTGCAGCGCCATCAAAAAGTCCGACGCCGTACGCACGCCGCGCGCAAGACCGTTAGGCAGCTCCAGCACAGTGGGGCGGCCAGCGCCTGCGCACAGCGCGACGTGATCGAAGCCGGACTCGAAAGCGTCGTCCAGCGTCAGGGTGCCACCGAAGCGCACGCCGCCGAACAGCTGGAACTCGCGCCGCCGCTCGAGCAGCAGCCGGATCAGCTTGAGGAAGTTCTTGTCCCAGCGCACCGTGATGCCGTACTCCGCGACGCCGCCGAAGCCGGCCATGACGCGATCATCGAGCGAGTCGTACAGGGTGCGCACGTCGCGGATTGGCCGGAAACGCGCGCGCTCTCCGCTCGCGGCGACGCCGCACAGGTCGGCTGGAAGCGGCTCGATCTTGAGGCCATCGATGCCGGCCACCCGGTGGCCGTCGTTCATCAGGTGGTGCGCGAGCGTGAACCCGGCCGGACCCATGCCGGCGACCAGGACGCGCTTGCCGCTGGCAGGGCGCGGATAGGGCCGGCGCAGGTTGAGGGGGTTCCAGCGGGTGAGCAGCGAGTAGATCTCGAAGCCCCAGGGCAGCTCCAGGACATCCTTCAACGCGCGTGTCTCGACCTGCGGGATGTTGACCGGTTCCTGCTTCTGATAGATGCACGACTTCATGCAATCGTTGCAGATGCGATGCCCGGTCGCGGCCACCATGGGATTGTCCACGCACATCATCGCCAGGGCGGCGAGGGCCAGTCCTTCCGTCTTGATTTTCTGGAACTCCGAGATCTTCTCTTCCAGCGGACAGCCGGCGAGCGGCACGCCGAAGACACTCTTCCTGAACCGGGCAGAGCCTCCTTCGGCGCTCGCTTTCTCGCGCAGTCCGTGCGAGCACGAGTCGCGGCCCTGCTCGTGGCACCAGATGCAGTAGTTGGCTTGATCCAGGGCGCCAATCAGATCGGTCCCGGCGTCGGTGAGGCCGAAGCCTCGCCGGCGGCGCAGGTGCGCGAGGCGATAGCTGCGAAACCCGCCGCCGTCGTCCGCGACGACCGGCACCAACCGGTAATAGTCGAGCTTGGCCGGCGCCTTGAACAGAACACCGGCGCGATGCCGCGCTTCACCGGCCGGCGTGTACACCGCCCATGCGGCGTACCGCAGCGCAAGCGCGAGTTCCTCTGTGTGCGCGGCCTCGTCCTTCTGCCACTGGGCCACGCTCTGGGCAAAACCGAGCTCCGTGAAGCTGCCGCCCATGTACGCCGACAGCTGGGCTTCCAGCGCGATTCCGTCTATCGCTTCCGCCTCCGCGGGCTTGATGCGGTTCATGGCCTTGCGCTGCACGAACAGGCGCTTGCAGGAATACAGCGGCGCGAGCTCGTGCGTGCGCGCTGCGAGCCGGGTGACGGCTTCTTCGATCCCGAACAGCCCGCTCAGGAAGTCTTCCAGATGCGGCGCCAGCGCGATGAGAAGGTCCGACTCGGGCTTGCGCGCGATCGAGTCGGGAGCAGCGCGTGCGGCGTCGAGATGCGCGGCGAGCGCGGCGTCGGCTTCACGCAGGTGTCGCAGGAAATGCTGATCCAGACGCACCACACCGTCGCGCGTGTACAGGTCCTCGAACGCAAGGTCGAGGCCAAGCTGCAGCGTGGGGTGCGTAATTCCGCTACGGGAGGGAGGCGCGCTCATGAAACAACTGCGAATACCAAACAACTGCCGGCTATATGGATATTCCCGCTCGGCCGCGAGCGGTGGAAAAAAGGGGCGCCAAGTATACCAGCCGCGCCCAGGGCGGCGGTCATTCGCGCGCGAGCGCGCACACGCATTCGTGCACCAGGCCAGGCCCTGCATAGATGAGGCCGGTGTAAAGCTGCACAAGCTTGGCGCCGGCCCCGAGTTTCTCCTTCGCATCCTCAGGGCGCATGATGCCGCCAACCCCGATGATCGGAACGCGTTCGCCCAGCACAGCGTAGAGCATGCGTATCACCGTGCTGGATCGCTCGCGCAGGGGCGCACCGCTCAAGCCCCCGCTCTCTTCACCGTGCGGCAGCCCTTCGACGCCGGTGCGCGCGATAGTGGTATTGGTCGCGATGACGCCGTCGATGCCGTGCCGCAGAAGGCGCCGCGCGATGGCGTTCAAGCGCTCTTCCGTCAGGTCGGGCGCGATCTTCACTGCTAGCGGCACGTAGCGGCCATGGGCCTGACTCAACCTCTCCTGCTCGGCCTTGAGCGCAGCGAGCAGGCGGTCGAGCTCTTCGTCTTCCTGCAGGCGCCGTAGATCGCGGGTATTGGGCGAAGAGATGTTGACGGCGAGATAGGCCGCCGCGGGATAGGCTTTGCGCATGGCGGACAAATAGTCGCCCGCGGCGCGCTCGATCGGAGTGTCGAAATTCTTGCCGATGTTGATGCCGAGGATCCCGCGGTACCCGGCGCGGCCCACGTTGTGGACCAGCCGATCGACGCCCAGGTTGTTGAAGCCCATGCGGTTGATCAACGCGCGCGCCTGAGGCACGCGAAACAGGCGCGGGTGAGGATTTCCCGGTTGCGGGCGTGGAGTCACGGTGCCGACCTCGATGTGGCCGAAGCCGAGCGAGGCGAGTGCAGCGATGTGCTCCGCATTCTTGTCCAGACCTGCCGCGAGCCCGACCGCGTTGGGAAAGGTAATGCCCATCGCATGTACCGGAGCAGCCGGCCGGCCTCGTGGCGTCAGGTGGAGGAGCCCCAGCGCATGCGCCGCGTCCAGCGCGCTCAGCGTCCAGCGGTGCGCCCGCTCCGCCTCGAGCCGAAACAGCAGCGGGCGCAGGAACGGGTACAGCACGATTTAGAAGCGCGGCTCGCGCCGCTCGATGAATGCCTTCAGCCCTTCGAGCGCGTCGTCGCTCGCGACGACCTGCTGCAGATCGGGGAGCATGCGCTCGAACGCAGCGCGCTCTCCCTCGCGTCGCGCCAGCCGGGCCGATGCCAGTGTGGCCTGAACCCCAACGGGCGATTGCCGGGCGATGGTCTCCGCCAGCGCCAGCGCGCTCGAGAACTGCTCTCCGGCGGGAACCACAGCCTGCACCAGCCCGATTCGATGCGCTTCCAGGGCGGAGCATTCGTCGCCCGTCAGCAGCCAGCGCATGGCATTGCCCCAGCCCAGCTCCTGCACCAGACGCACGGTGGCGCCTCCGACCGGATAAATGCCGCGTTTCACTTCGATCTGCGCGAAGCGCGTGTCATCGGCCGCGACGCGGATGTCGGCGGCGAGAACCAGCTCGATGCCGATGGTCAGGCACCAGCCCTGTACGGCGATGACCAGCGGCTTTACCAACGTGCGCCCGGCCTCGCGCGCGAGCGGGTCCAGCGCTCCATCCGGCAGCGGCGGCATGCGCCCGTCGCGAAAGTACGGCAGCCACTGCGGCAGCTCGATGCCGCCGGTGAAGTGCGGGCCGTGCGCGAACAGCAGGCCGCAGCGCAGCTGCTCGTCACGCTGCAAACCGCCCAGCGCGCTGCCGAGCTCGGCGTACATCTGCAGGTCGAACGCGTTGCGTTTGGCCGCACGGTCGAGTCCGATGAGCAGCACGTGCCCGCGGGTCTCGAGGCTGATGCGCGACGCAGTCATGCGGGAACTTTCGTCCGGGCATGCGCTGGCGCGCGGCGGCCGGAGACGGATCGCCTCAGGCGCAAGGCGGGGCGTGCCGAACCGGCTTGAGCCGCTGCCATTGGCCGTTGACCAAGCCTTCCATCGGCTGGAAGTTGATCTTGTAAGCCATCTTGCGGCTCTGAGCGATCCAGTAGCCAAGGTAGAGGTAGGGGACCTTCAGGCGCCGGCAGAGCTCAACCTGCCACAGCACATTGTAGGTGCCGAGACTCGCGCCCGGCAGATCCGGCTCGAAGAACGTGTACACGGACGACACACCGTCCTCGAGGCGATCGACGATGCTCACCATCACCAGCCGGCCCGCTTCGCGGAACTCGACCAGGTTCGAGGCGACGTTGCTCTGCAGGAGGAAGTGCCGGTACTGCTCGCGGCTGTCGTGGTCCATGCCGCCGCCGGAGTGACGCGTGGACTGGTAGCGCAGATACAGCGCGTAGTGCTCGGGGTGGTATTTGAGGTCGAGCACGCGCGCATCCAGCGCTTCGTGCCGCCGGCGCGCGCGGCGCTGCGAGCGGCTCGCTCGGAACTCGCTGGTCACGATGCGCACCGGCACGCACGCGCGACAGCTGTCGCAGTACGGGCGGTAGGTGAATGCGCCGCTGCGGCGGAACCCGGCGCGCACGAGCTGGCTGTATACCTGCGTGTCGATAGCGTGACTGGGTGTGGCAACCTGCGAGCGCGCCAGCTTGTCCGGCAGGTAGCTGCACGGATAGGGCGCCGTGGCGTAGAACTGCAGGACGGAAAACGGCAGGTCGTTGAGCTGCGTCATGCGGCGCGGGCATGCCAGGTTGCTGCAGCGCGCGCTTGCTCGCTCGCCAGAATGCGCCCCGACGCGTTACCAGCGCCCGCCCGCGCGCCGGTCAATGAACCGCTCGATGACCCAGGGTGCCCGAACATCCGGATAGTTTACCAACTCTGCCACCAGGCGCGTGAATTGATCGCGCGCCATGTCGCGCGCGCCAAAAGCAGACAGCAGCGGTGTACGCATCTGGCAATCGATCAATTTGAACTCCCACCGCTGCAGCTGACGCACCAGGTGAACCAGAGCGATCTTCGAGGCGTCGCTGGCGCGCGAGAACATCGATTCCCCGAAAAACACGTGTCCCAGCGCCACGCCGTAAAGACCGCCCGTCAGCTCGCCCTCGAACCAAGTCTCTACGCTGTGGGCCACGCCCAGGCCGTGCAGCCGCGTATACGCCGCCTTCATGGCGTCGGTGATCCAGGTGCCCTGCTGGCCGGGCCGCGGCGCACTGCAGGCCTCGATCACCTGCTCGAAGGCGGTATCCGCGCGAACCTCGAAGCCCCCTTTACGCAGTGTCTTGGCCAGCGACCGACCGATCTTGAGCTCGGCTGGGATCAGCACGGTACGCGGGTCCGGACTCCACCACAGGATCGGCTCGCCTGCGCCGAACCAGGGGAAGATACCGCGGCGGTAGGCGCGCAGCAGTCGCTCGGGAGAAAGATCGCCTCCCGCGGCCAGCAGGCCGTCAGGCCGGCGCAGCGCCCGGTCTACCGGAGGAAAGTCGTCGCCGCCCTCGAGCCACGGGATCAAGCGCTCAGAACCACTGGTCCTTGCCCTTGCTGATCAAGCCGCAGGCCAGCCGCGGGCCGGCGTTGCCGGCCGGCTGGGTACGCAGATCGTCGGCGTTGGCGTGCACGATGACGGCGCGCCCGATAATGCTGTCGGCTTCAGTCCCCAAGCTGATACCGCCCACTTCGACGTGATACACGGCCACGCCGTTGGCGTCCGCAGTCAGGTTGCCCAGGTCGCCCGCATGGCGCCCGGCGCTGTCGGGACCGGCGTGCTGCCCCTTGCGCGGGTTGAAGTGCGCGCCCGCACTGGACGCGTCGGCTGCTGTACAGTCGCCCTTCTCGTGGATATGAAAGCCGTGCAGGCCGGGTGAAAGCCCGGTGACTCGCGCATCGACTGCGACCTTGTCCCCGTGCTGGACAAAGGTCACCGTTCCGGTAACCTGATTGCCCTTGGTCGGGCCGAGATTGGCGCTCGCGGTGGGCGAGCGCAGCTGCACGCTCGAGCAAGCAGCAAGCAGGCCGCAGGCGGCAAACACAGCGACGGGCGTTCTCATGCGCGTAATCCCTAGGGAAGCTCTGATCAAGTCTCGCATGCGCGACCGTGGCGATTTGGGCCGAGGGCAAGACGGCGAGGACGCCGTGTAGCCGGCCTACACCAGGAGGAGCCGACGCAGTCATCGGCCCAAATCGCCCGGTCCCACGAAAGAGACGACATATTATCGGGTTGCGTCAGGTGCGGCGCCCGCTGTGTTGCGGCCGGTGAAACGTGGAGCAGAGGCCCCGCTTGCGGGGATGCGACCGTGGAACCGGACATGAGCGTGTCGTCACCGGCCTTGTGCGTGTCTGCGCGGTCAGATCCCCTGAAGGGGCCCCTCTTCCGCGCTCCGACACGCCTTGCAAAGGTACCTACCTTAGCTGCG
>DATJZQ010000101.1:0-26202 GCA_035499005.1 Burkholderiales bacterium
GCGAACTGGCTCTACGAATCGGAGCCGGAGCCCGGCACGGCGAACCGCCGCATTCCGGTGCCGCGCGGCAAGCTGCTCGGCGGGTCGAGCGCCATCAACGGCCTGATCTGGGTGCGCGGCCAGCCCGCCGACTACGACACCTGGGCGCGAATGGGTGCGCACGGCTGGAGCTGGCGCGACGTCGCGCCGCTGTTCGATCGCATCGAGAACTTCGAGCGCGCTGGGGCGCCGGGACGCGGGAGCGGCGGGCCTCTGCACGTTTCCATCGTGCCGGATCGGAACCCGCTTTACGACGCACTGTTCGCAGCTGCAGTCGAAGCCGGCCATCGCATCAACTCCGACTACAACAGCGAAGATCAGGAGGGTATCGGCAAGGCTCAGGCGAGCATTCGGCGCGGCCGTCGAATGAGCGTCGCCTACTGCTATCTCTCCCCCGCGATGAGGCGCTCGAACCTGAACGTGGTGACCCGTGCGACGGTGCGCCGGGTGCTGCTCGAGGGGCAGCGCTGCGTCGGCGTGGTCTACGCGCGCGAAGGGCGCGAGGTGGAAGTCCGCGCGCGACGCGAGGTGATCGTGTCGGCGGGAGCGGTGGCGACACCGCAGCTGCTCGAGCTTTCCGGCATCGGCCGGCCGGACATCCTCGAGCGCCATGGCATCGCCGTGCGCCACGTGCTACCCGCGGTCGGAGAAAATTTTCGCGACCACATCAATGCCCGCATCGTCTGGCGGGTGAAGGATCCTCGCATTTCCTACAACTACCGGGCGCGAGGCATCGGCGCGGTGACCGAGGCGTTGCGCTACGTCGCGACCGGCGGCGGCTTCTACAGCCTACCGTCCGCGCCGCTCGTGGCATTCCTCAAGACGCGCTCCGACCTCGCCACGCCCGACATCCAGATGCACCTGATCCCGTACGCGATCAAGGATCCCAAGCGGCGCAAGCTGCACGATTTTCCGTCCATGACGATCGCGTGCTATCAGCTCCGGCCGGAGAGTCTCGGTTCCGTTCACATCCGCTCGTCGGATCCCGACGCGCAGCCGGCGATCCGGTTCAGCTTTCTGACCCATGAGGTCGACCGGCGCACTATGGCCATGGGCTTCCGCATGATGCGCGGCATTGCCGAAGCGCGCGCGATGGACGTGCTGCGCGGAGAGGAGTTTTCGCCTGGAAAAAGCGTCGAGACCGACGCGCAGATTCTCGACTGGATCTGCAACAACTCGCAGACCGGCTATCACGCGATGGGCACGTGCAGGATGGGGCAGGGGCCCGATACGGTGGTCGACGAGCGGCTGCGGGTGCATGGGGTCGAGGGTCTGCGCGTGGCAGACGCGTCGGTCTTTCCGACCATGCCGTCGGGCAACACCAATGCTCCCTCGATCATGGTGGGGGAAAAGGCGGCGGATTTGATCCGGTCGGGGGGGTAGCGCAGCTTCCACCACCCCGTCACGCATTCGCGTGACACCCCTCCTCATGGAGGAGGGGAAAAAGATTTTTTCTCCCCTCCTTTTCAAGGAGGGGTGTCACCGAAGGTGACGGGGTGGTCAATGGTGGCGCGAAGTGACGGGGTGGTTTGCTTTCCGCTACGCTATCGCCTCTCACTCCTCCCGGACGCTCACCATGGAATACCACATCCTTCCCGGCACCGACATGAAGGTGTCCAAAGTCTGCCTCGGCACCATGACCTGGGGCCAGCAGAACACCGAGGCCGAGGCGCACGAGCAGCTCGACTACGCCGTCGCCCAGGGCATCAACTTCATCGACACGGCGGAGATGTATCCGGTCCCGCCGAACGCGCAGACCCAGGGGCGCACGGAGCAACACCTCGGCACCTGGCTCAAGAAGCAGAAGCGCGATCGTCTCTACGTTGCGACTAAGGTGGCTGGGCCAGGGCGCCGCGATTGGATCCGCGGTGGCCGCACCGATCTCACCAGAGACGTGATCGCCGAAGCGGTGGACACTAGCCTCGCCCGCCTGCAGACGGATTACATCGATGTGTACCAGATCCACTGGCCGCAGCGAAACGTGCCGATGTTCGGCTCGACCGAATTCGATCCATCTAAGGAAAAAGAGGGCCCGCCGATCTGGGAGCAGGTGGAAGGCATGGCTGCGATGATCAAGGCCGGGAAGATCCGCCACTACGGCCTGTCCAACGAGACGGCCTGGGGCGTGTGCCACTTTCACGAGGCGGCGAGAGACCTGGGTCTGCCCGGGCCCGTGACGATCCAGAACAGCTACAGCCTGATCTCGCGCAACGTCGACAACGATCTCGCCGAAGCGCTGTTCCGCGAGAACATGACGCTGCTCGCCTACAGCCCGCTGGCGGCGGGCATTCTCACCGGGAAATATCTGGGCGGCGCCAAGCCGCCGGGTGCGCGCTTCACGCTGTTCGATTCGCTCGGCATCCGGTTCCGCAAGCCGATCGTGCCGGAAGCGGTCGAAGCGTATGCGACGTTAGCCAAGCGGCGCGGCATCACCGTGGTGCAGCTGGCGCTGGGTTATGTCGCGAGCCGGTGGTTCCTGGGCGCTTCGATCATCGGCGCCACTTCGATGGCGCAGCTCAAGGAAGATATCGCCGGCGCGCAGTTCACTCTGGATGCGGAGACGCAGGAAGAGATTCGGAAGATTCAGCTGCGCTATCCGAATCCGGCGGGCTAGTTCTTTTTCTCCCCTCCTTTTTCAAGGAAGGGTGGCGGCGGAGCCGCCGGGGTGGTTACCGCTTCTCCGGCGGAATACCCCTGATCCGCTGACTGAGAGCCGCAATCTCTTCGCGGCTGTACGACAGCGACCGCCGCTTGTCCGAGGGCGGGCGCTTGGCGACCGTAAGCCCCGGACGCCACTCCGTCGCCGGGCGAATGGGCCGTGGCGCGAAGCCGCCGCCGCAGTTGGGGCAGACGTTGTCGAGCACGTTGTCCACGCAATCGGCGCAGAACGTGCACTCGTAGGAGCAAATCCTGGCAGCGGTCGAAGCGGGCGGAAGGTCGCGATCGCAGCATTCGCAGTTTGGGCGCAGTTCGAGGGCCATGGTGTTCGCCTTGTCGATAGTTGCAAACAGACTAGCATGCCACGCCCCGCCGAGAACGTTGCCTTCCCGACGTGCAGCTGCCTCGACATCGCCGGTCCGCTGCTGCTTGCAGCAACAGTTGTTCACATTGATGTAAGCCCAGTCTGACGGGCGTTCCCGCTTTGCTCCGATGGCGGGCGCCAAGCAGTCTCCCTATGCTGACTGCATGGAGGGGTCGTCGCTTGCACAACGCATCGGATGAGCGGTACGCCGTGCCATTGCTGGATCTCGAGGGTCTTGATCGCAAATGCGATGGCATTCGTCGCGGTGCCGCCATCGCCCGCGACCGCCGAGGAGCGAGTCCCGCTGATCGGGCTAAAGCTCTCCGATCGCATCGTCATTGCGCTGCCGACGGTCGCGCAAGTGACGGAGACGGACGAACCGGCCGCGCCAACTCCGGAAGCGAAACTCAAGCTCCCGAATCTATCTCAGCCTGACCCGCCCGCGGACGCTCCGCGCGGAGAGGTGCTGTCCTGGGAGACGGGAGCTGGCAGGAGCTATTTGATCCCGGCGCTGGAGATCGTCGGATTCGAATTCCTGCTGAATCGCGCCGATCGCCTTCTGCTCAATGACCCCGCATACCACGTCAATGCGGCGACCATCAAGCAGAACGCGTCACACAAGTGGGTCATAGACAACGATCCGTTCTCCGTGAACCAGTTCGGGCATCCGTACACGGGCTCGATGTATTTCGGATTCGCGCGCTCAGCCGGCCTGAATTACTGGGAAGCGTTCGGCTATACCTTCGCCGGCAGTGCGCTGTGGGAGATCGCTGGCGAAAACACACCGCCGTCCAAGAACGATCAGATCGCTACCGGCATCGGCGGGACGTTCCTGGGCGAGTCCTTGTTTCGCATGTCGAGTCTGCTGCTGGAAACGGCGCCCGGGACTCCATCAGGCTGGCGCGAGCTGGGCGCCGCGCTCGTGTCCCCGTCGACGGGCTTCAACCGGCTCGTGTTCGGGGAGCGCTTCGATGCAATCTTTCCAAGCCGCGGCGCCGCCTACTTCTCCGAGTTGCAGATCGGTGCAAGCTATGCGGCCCATTTCACCGACCAGGGCATCGTGAGACCGGTGCAGCGCGAGGTGGGGAACCTCTCGTTCGGCATTGAATACGGTCTGCCGGGAGAGCCGGGCTACGCGTACAAGCGCCCCTTCGACTACTTCGCTTTCGAGATCACCGCGGCGACGAGCAACATCGTTGAGAGCCTCTTCAGCCGTGGCTTGCTGGTCGGAACGGACTATGGCATCGGGAGCAGCTACCGCGGCGTGTGGGGATTGTACGGAAGCTATGCCTACGTATCGCCGCAGACCTTCCGCGTCTCGAGCACGGCGCTCTCGCTCGGCACGACTGGGCAGTGGTGGCTGTCGAAGGGAATCGCACTGCAGGGCTCTGTTCTGGGCGGGGTTGGATACGGCGCCGCGGGCACGATCAACGGCCCCGGTGAGCGCGACTATCACTACGGCCTGACGCCGCAGGCCCTCGTCGCGACGAAACTGATACTGGGCGACAGGGCCGCCTTTGATTTGGCCGGACGAGACTACTTCGTGAGCTCGGTAGCATCACCCGAACAGCGCGGATCGGAAAACATCCTGCGCGGAGAAGCGTCGTTTACGCTGCGCATCTTCAACCGCAACGCGATCACCGTGAGGTACGTGGTTTCGCATCGGGAAGCCAACTATCCGGATCTGGGCGAGCGGCATCAAACGTTGGGGACGGTGTGGCTGATGTACACGCTGCTCGGCAATGAGCGGTTCGGCGCGGTTGATTGGCGTGCGAGTGCGGGGAGTCAGTAATGCTGCCACCACCCCGTCACCTTCGGTGACACCCCTCCTCGGAGAGGAGGGGAAAATGCGTTTTTTCTCCCCTCCTTTTCAAGAGGGGTGGCGCGAAGCGACGGGGTGGTTACGCGTCAGGCCTACCGCGAATAGCTCTTCAGGAACTCAATCGATCTTGCGAGAGCCATCCGCCCGGCCTCGCTGTCCAGATTGAACTGATACTCGTGACGCAGCGGCGGCGTGCGGTCGTCCGCGAAGAAGAGGCTGTCGACAGGCACGCCATAGCCCGCCGCGACCTCGGCGAGCCTGTGGGACTGCGGCGCGAGCGGATCTGCGTTTCCGACCGAAACGAAGATCGGAGGGAAGCCGGGCGAAAAATTGCGCACCACCGAGAACTCGTCGCGTCTCGGATTGGCGGAAATATCCTTCGTGCCGAAATACGACCAGATCACCGTTTGCAGGAAGAATCCGGAAGCGCCTTCGAACTTGAATTGCCCGGGATCGTACACGCCACAGTGCAACAGCACGCCGCGCAACTGCGATCTCAAGATGGACGGCGCCACACGCGTTTCCCATGCGTACGAGGGCGTGCTGATCACGTTCGCCAGCTGTGCGGCGATCTGAGCCCCGGCCGAATCGCCCGCCAGAAAGAACCTGGAAGGATCGACGTGAAACCGCGCCGCATTCGCCTGGATGTAGGCGAGCGCGGCGTTGATCTCCTTGATGGGAGTGGGATACGTGCTGCCCGGTGCGAGGGAATAGTCGACGCCTATCGTCGTGAATCCTGCGCCGGAGAGGATCTTGAGGTAGTTGGCGACCTGCTCCTTGCTGCCCGAAAGAAACCCGCCCCCGTGCACCCAGACCACGGTCGCCAGCTTCCGGTCCGTGCCCTGCACGACGGTCGGATAGAAGACATCGAGAATCGCGTCGGCGTCCGCGGTGTCGTAGCGCTGGTCGAGCAACGCCGCGACGCCGGCCGGGACATGCGGCTCGAGCGCCTGGGCCGTGGCAATCCCGCTCCGGTCCATGAACGTACGGAAAAACAGGGCCGCTGGCCAAGGACTCACCTGAAGCGCGAGATAAGCGGCGGCTGCAACAGTCACGACGGCCGCGAGACTCGACGCCACTATCTTCGGGATGAGGTTGTAAGCGGAAGGCAAGCTCAGGGGCTTCAGATGCTGCACACCGGCGCCGCTAGCGCACCTCGATCACGATTTTCGTGCCCTCTGGCGGCAGCGCGAATTTCGCGTCGTCCCAGGTCAAAGGGCGGTCAGGTCGAGCGTTGTTCGAGACGCCCCACGGCTCGGTCGGGTGGCGGGCGACCGTCGCATCCAGCCTGTTGTTCCCATTGAGATCCTGATAGGCGGCGACGGCATAGTCTCCCGGCTGAAGGTCGGAAAAAGTGAGTTGCAGCGTTCTCGTCGTCGGGGTAACTGACCGCCAGTCGACGGGAGGTTGGCGAAAATCCTGCTCTCGCGCAAATACGCCGGCGCTGATCTCTCCGCTCGGCGAGACGGCCGCACGGATCTCGGTATCCAACACGAAGGCCTCGGCGCGATCGAACACTGCCACGTGAACATCGCCCGCGCGAGGCCTGGCGCCGCGGACTTCTACTTCGAGCTCCGCGGCGCACGCTGCGCCCGCCGCCGAGGTCAGCGCGACTACGACTGCCCACCGGCACAGACTTGCGTGCCATCGCGTGCCGGGTGCGGGATGCGACTCGGTGATCACAGCCTGAACATGGGCTAAAAAAGCATGCTACCAGCAGAGGGGTAAGACTGCTGCAGCCACGCCTGCGCACGCTGAGCCAAGACACTTGACTTGGATCGACTTTGGGTCGTACCGTGGCTGCAGAGTCGGTTTAACGCTGGAGGAGGTGGCCATGAGCGAGAAAGACGCGTATGTCGCGAAGCTGAAGGCGCAACTCGACGAGTGGAATGCGGACGTCAAGAAGTGGGAGGCCAAAGCCAGGGAAGCACAGGCTGACGTGCGCGTGGAATACGAGAAGCAACTGGAGATGTTTCGCCGACAACGTGATCAGGCGATGCAGCAGATGCAGAAGGTACAGTCGGCCGCAGGCGAGGCTTGGCTCGAGCTCGTGCGAGGTGCCGATGACGCCTGGACAAAGGCGCGCGAGGCGTTCGCCAAGGCGAGCTCACACTTCCATAAGTAGCGTGGCCCGCGGAATCTAGAAACGGGCCGGCACGTCGGCTCCTGCTGGCCGACGCGGAGCGCGCGACTTCCCGCCCTCGTGCCGGCGGGGTCGTGCTGTCTAGGTCCGATGCATTGCTCGAATGCGGCGGCTGCTCCGAACAAGGCCAAAACCGAGTGCAGAAAGCCCGAGCAATGCCAGCGCCTCCGGCTCAGGAACTGACGCGGCAGATGCAGTCACCGCTCCGGTCACGAAGGCCCGAATGGTGACGCAGTTGTCGCATTCATACGAGCCGTGAAACGTCCCCGGCACGATCCCAAGTTCCAGCGGGATCGAGCCTCCGGCATCGGTGAGGTCAGACACGAAATTGAAATTGACATAGCGGGAATTGCCACCCGCAAGGAACAGAACGCCTGTGCTGTCCATGTTGGACGCGGTTAGCTGAGAGTTACCCGTATCATAAATGAAGGCGCCCAGCGTGCCTGGCTGCACCGACACATTCCAATCCGAATAGGTGTTGGTATCGGCGTCGTAGACGAACGAACCCGTAGCGCTCGTCTGGTCATCGAACACCGCGTTTTCAAGCGTCCATTGGAGCGGAGCTGCGTGCGTCATGCCAGCAGCAAGAATGACGGCAACCCCCGCCGCGCGCAGGCCTAGTTTCTTGTTCATTGGAGCCCCCCTCGGGCATGTTGCGGATCTGCGTGGGCGATTTAGCAACCCACATGCCACCGGGTCCAGCCCGCGTTGCACTGTCTTAGTCATTCAGCAGGTTATCTCGTAAAGCGAGCGAGCAAGGCGACTCATCGCGATCGCGTAGCTCGCTATATGTAAGGTTATCCGACAGCCCGTCACAGCCAGGAACCTCGTTTACGCGAACTTCCCCCTCAAAACATGCAGCAAAGCGCGGTGCCGGGGGCACTCTACCGGGTGCCCCGGCTTCCCGGCACATCCAATGCTAAGCTTCGCGGGAGCAGCCGGCGTGAAGCGCCGTTCACTGCCGCCCCGGGAGAGTGACCCCATGAGTGAAAAACGGCCCGAGCGCGGGCGCAGCAACGTCAAGGCGTATCTCAAGGAATCGTTTCTGACCAGCAGCGATGCACGCCCGCTGCGCATGCTGGCCGAGTATCTCGAGCCGCGCAGCCGCTTCGACCACTACAAGATCGACGATACCATCGTGTTCATGGGCTCGGCACGCCTGGTGTCGCGGGCACAGGCGTCGGCCGAAATCGACGCGGCGGAGCGCGGCGAGGGCGACCCGCAGCGCGCCCGCGAGCGGCTCACGATGTCGCGCTACTACGAGGATGCGCGCGAGCTCGCCCGGCGCCTCACCGAATGGTCGAAGGAGCTGGCCGACGAGGAGCGGCGCTTCGTGGTGTGCACCGGCGGCGGTCCCGGCATCATGGAAGCGGCCAATCGGGGCGCTTCGGAGGCGAAAGGGCTGAACGTTGGCCTCACCATCTCGATCCCGATGGAGGAGTTCGACAACCGCTACGTGACGCGCGAGCTGTCGTTCCATTTCCACTATTTCTTCATGCGCAAGTTCTGGTTCGCCTATCTCGCCAAAGCGCTCCTGGTCTTTCCGGGTGGTTTCGGGACGCTCGACGAGCTGTTCGAGATCCTCACCTTGCGGCAGACCCAGAAAATGACCAAGCACCTGGTCATCGTGCTGTTCGGCACCGGCTACTG
Source organism: Burkholderiales bacterium (assembly GCA_035499005.1). GTDB lineage: Bacteria > Pseudomonadota > Gammaproteobacteria > Burkholderiales > SHXO01 > SHXO01. The sequence goes on from DATJZQ010000101.1 coordinate 8,677, forward strand.
GGACGAGGTGGTCGATTTCGAGGCGCTCGTGCGCCATGGCACCATCGACCGCGACGATCTGCGGCTGTTCCACCGCACCGATTCGGTGGAGGAAGCGTACGAGATCGTGACGCGCGAGCTTACCCAATACGCACTGGCCGAGCGCGGCGCGATCCTTTGAGCCGCGGGATGACGACGGCGCACACGAGAGCGGCCGCGCTCAGCGCTCCTCGACCGCAGCGCCTGATGGTGTTCGCGCGCATCATCGCGATCGTCGTGCTGACGCACATGGCGTTCGTCTCGGCGCGCATGACCGGGTCGCTGTATGCGCTGGCCAACAAGGCGTCGACCTTCACCGTCGGCGTGATGATGGCGCTGTTCGCGCTGGTCCCCATGCTGATCGCGGTGCGCGCCGGGCGCTGGCTGGACACCGTGGGACCGTGGCGCCCGACCCTGACCGGTATCGCGCTGATGCTGTGCGGCCTGGTGCTGCCCGCGGCTTTTCCGTACGCGACCGCCGACGTCGCTCCGCTTCTGGTTGCAGCCGCACTGATCGGGACCGGCTCCACTCTGGCGATGCTCGCCGTGCAGCAGGTGGTGGGCGACTATGCCGACCCGAACCATCGCGCGGACGCGTTCTCGTGGCTGGCGCTGGGCGCTTCGATTTCGGGCTTCACCGGGCCGGTGCTGAGCGGTTTCGTGATCGACAGCTTCGGTCATCGCGCAACTTTCGCGGTGCTGGTCGTGATCGTGCTGGTGGCGCTGGCGCTGCTGTGGGCAAACCGCGCTCTGCTGCCGGAGCACGATACCAAGGTGAGCCGCCCGGAGCCGCTGCACCCGTTCGAGCTGCTCAAGCACACCCACTTGCGCCACGTGCTGATCACCACCGGGTTGATCTCGATGTCGTGGGACCTGGTGACTTTCGTGGTGCCGGTGCAGGGGAGCCGCGTCGGCTTGTCGGCATCCGAAGTCGGGCTCGTCCTGGGCTGCTTCGCGGCAGCGACGTTCAGCATCCGTCTCGCGATGCCGTGGCTGTCGCGCCGTTTCGCGGAATGGCAGGTCCTCATCTACACGTTGTTCAACACGATGGTGGCGTTCATCCTGTTCCCGCTGTTCTCGTCGCTCGCGCCGCTCATGCTGGTCGCCTTCCTGCTCGGCCTGGGGCTGGGGGCGGCGCAACCCAACGTGATGTCGCTGCTGCACTCGCGCACGCCGGAGGGACGGGTGGGCGAGGCGCTCGGCGTGCGCACCACGATCATGAACAGCAGCCACGTGGTGCTGCCTTTGGTGTTCGGGGCATTCGGGTCGGTGCTGGGCGCGGCAGCGATGCTCTGGGCGATGGCGCTGCTGGTCGGCGCGGGCGGCACGGCCGCGGTGCGGTGGCGGAAGGGGTAAGGGGCCTCCCTCTCTTTCCGGGAGAGGGTGGGGCGGGTGAGGGAGGGGTAATGCGATCGTTGTTGTTCGTACTGTGCGCTGCTTTCGGATTCGCCACGCCAACCGTCGCAGCGGACAAGTGGGTTCCCGCGCACGTCGTCATCGTGATCCTCGAGAACAAATCCTTCCCCGGCGTGATCGGCGATGCGGAGCTGCCTTATCTCAATGCGCTGGCGCGGCAGAGCGCGCTGATGACGCGGGCCTATTTCGCACAGACCCCGTACGGCATCGTGCCCGCCGGCTACTCTGGTCGTCTCCCGGCGCGGCCCAGCCAGCCCAATTATCTGTACCTGTTTTCGGGGCACCATCAGGGCATCGTGCCGAGCTGGTTTCAGGACCCGGCATCGCCTTACACGGGTACAGCGATCAACGACGCAACCGGCAATCGGCTGGCGACCGCTGTCTCGAACACTCCAGTCGGAATCGGCAATAGTCTGATCCCTGCGAGCATGCGTCCGTTCACGACGCCGAACCTGGGTGCCGCTCTCTTCGCGAGCGGCAGGACCTTTGCCAGCTTCTCGGAGTCGCTGCCCTATCCGCGCTATGACGGGGCGGGCGACCTTTCGCCGATCGCCGATCTCTACCGGCGCAAGCACAATCCTGCCATCAACTGGATCGCATTGGGGAGTCGCGCTGTCTCCGACGAACAGAGCAAGAATGTCTTGCCCGTGGAGTCGAACCTCGGGTTCACGGAAACCACGGACCCGCATGACGGCACGCGCTACCGCGGCTTCGCGGTCGACGCTCAGGGCAACCGCATCGGCTTCGAGGAACTGCCCACGGTCGCGATCGTGGTGCCGAACGAGCAGCACGACATGCACAGCGCCGGCAAGCGGGCCTGCGACGCGTGGCTCGAGACGCACATCAAGCCTTACGCCGACTGGGCGCGCGAGCACGACGGCCTGCTCATCGTGACGACGGACGAGGATGGTTCGACCAACTCGACACGCGGCGATCCGTACATGACGGGCATCGACCCCGTCGCAACGTTCTTCTACGGGCCGCCGCGCAAGGTCGTTCCGGGAAAATACGACGAGCGCATCGATCACCTCAACGTGCTGGCCACCGTGCTCGACCGCTACGGGCTGCTCGAGATGTTCAAGCGCGATTTTCTACAAGCGCATCAAGGAGTCGAGGCCGAGAACATGGCCGCCAACCTGCGCCCGATCCAGGACGTGTTCGGCGACGGCCCGGCGCTGGCGCCGATCTTCGAGTCGGACTAGTGGCCTGGCAGCGGCCAAACGGCAATGCTCGAATCCCTTTGACTTGTCCCCGATAGCTGCGTATAACGAAGTGAGCTGGAGCTTTAAGCCAGTCAGTTGGTCTTCTTAACCCGCGCTCGCGGTCTTAGCCGATCCGCTTACTTCTCTTGACGTTCCCGCATTCCCGGGCGTAAGCCCTGTTGCAGCGTCACAAAGGAAGATCTAGATGAGTGCAGGTACAGTCAAGTGGTTCAACGATGCGAAAGGCTTTGGGTTCATCACCCCCGATAGCGGTGGCAAGGACCTTTTCGCGCATTTCTCGGCGATACAGGACAGCGGGTTCAAGACCCTCAAGGAGGCGCAGCGCGTCACCTTCGATGTGACCACCGGGCCCAAAGGGGATCAGGCGATCAACATCCGTCCCGCGTGAGTCCGCAGCGCGTTGCAGACGAAACGCGCCAGCCGTACGCAACCCTGCTTGTTCGCCTCGGTGGAAAGAGCATCTTCCAGGGCTGGGGCCGGCAAACCCATCCACGTTTGGAGAGACACAGATGACAATGCACACAGGCACGGTGAGATGGTTCAGCTACTCGAAGGGCTGCGGCTTCATTACCGCGGATGATGGGGGCACGGATGTGTTCGCGCATTTCTCGGGGTTCAAGGATGTCGGCCTCCGGTCTCTTCATCAGAATCAGCGGGTGTGCTTCGACTTGGGCGCTGGTCCGAGGGGCAGAGTAGCGACAAATATCGACTTGCTGGGGTAGGCGAAGGCGGCATTCTCCAATTGGCGTTGACGGTGGGGTTCGGTGCATGATGCTCGGCGCGTACGACGGCAGAAACGGGAAACCGGTAGACGTGTTCAGACGGCAGCACGAGGCGTGGCGTCGCTCCTACGCCGCCGCGGGCCTCGTGCACGAGCGCTTCCCGAAGGTCGAGCTGCTGGTTATCGATTTGGTCTTCACGGATGCCAGGAGGATGGGAAGGTATTCGCCGCAGATGCGCAGCTTTTCTGGCTCGGCGAAGGCGTTCTTCGCAATCGCCTGCCCACGAACGCTTTGCGTCGACGGGGGCTTCGATCTCGATCCGATCCTCGTCTCCATGCTGGGCACCGAGCGAACCATGTTGAAGGGTACCCTGGAATGCTGTGGTTGGACGGACCCGACACATGCCGAGAATAGCCGGTGCCTTCTACGTATGCACTATCGGCTGGACGCCCGCTACGATGCGCCGCACGCGAGCACGGCAAAACGAGGCGTGCGCGAGCGCGGTGCGAAGCGCTCGGACTGATTCTCACGCCGCCACGACCGACCGCTGCGCGTCAGCCTGGAACTGGGTTTCGTAGAGACGCCGGTACAGGCTGTCCTCGTCGATGAGACGACTGTGCGGCCCGACCTGCACGATACGGCCGTCGTCCATGACCACGATGCGGTCGGCGTGCAGCACAGTCGAGAGCCGGTGGGCGATGATGACGCTGGTCCGATCGCGCATCAGACGCGCGAGCGCATCCTGGATAAGCCGTTCGCTTTCGCTGTCGAGCGCGCTGGTCGCTTCGTCCAGAATCAAAATGCGCGGATCGATCAGGAACGCGCGCGCGATGGCGATGCGCTGGCGCTGCCCGCCCGAGAGCTTGGTGCCGCGCTCGCCGAGCAGCGTGTCGTAGCCCTCCGGCAGATCGGCGACGAATTCCTCCACATGCGCGGCGCGCGCGACCGCGAGCAGCTCCTCGTCCGGCGCGTCCGGCTTGCCGTACAGCATGTTGTCGCGCACCGTTCCCGAGAACAGGACGGTGTCCTGCGCCACGATGCCGATCTGCCCGCGCAGTGAGCGCAGCGTGACCTCGCGCAGGTCGATGCCGTCCGCCAGCACGCGGCCCGCGTTCGGATCGTAGAAGCGCGGGATCAGCTGCACCAGGGTTGTCTTGCCGGCACCGCTCGGACCGACCAGCGCCACCACCTCACCCGCGCGGATGCGCAGATCGATGCCTCGGAGGATCAGCCGCTCGGGCGCGTAGCCGAAGTCGACGTGCTCGAATGCGATTTCTCCTTTGAGACGGGGCAGAACTCGGGCTTTCGGGCGCTCGGTCACCTCCGGCGCGGTATCGAACACCTCGAAGATGCGGTCGATCGCCGCCAGCGAGTTGTGCAGCACGGTGTTCATCTCGCTGATGCGGTTGACCGGGAAGTAGACCTGGCGCAGCAGCAGGATGAAGGCGATCACCTCGCCGATCGTGCTCTCGCCCTTGAAGATGCGGTAGCCGCCGTACCAGATCAGCACCAGGGTGGCCATTTCCGTCAGCCACTGAACCAGCGAGCTGGACAGGTTGGTGATACGCGCGTTGTCGAGGAACAGATCGAACAAGTTGCGCGCACTGGCGAAGAACGCGCGCGCCTCGCGCCGCTCGCTGGCGAAGCTCTTGACCAGCGCGTAGCCGGCGATGCGCTCCTGCAGGTCGCCGGAGAATTCCTCCATGGCCTCCTGCACCTGCTTGGACGTGCGCTTGGACTCGCGGCCGAATGTGCGCATGCAGAGGATGTACAGGGGGAAGACCAGCAGCGAGACCAGGGTCAGCTGGACGTCCATCGAGAACAGCAGGGCGAGGTAGAAGACGCACGTCACCACGTCCATCCAGATGTTCGTCATGGCGGCGCCAACGAAATTCTGGGCGAGCGCGATGTCGGCGGTAAGCCGCGAGACGATGCCGCCCGACTGCCGCGCCTGATAAAACGAGTGGCTCAAGCGCTGCACGTGCTGGAAGAGATCGGTGCGCAGATCGAGCATCACGCGGTGGCCTGCCACCTGCGCCCAGTAGCTGCGGTAGTACATCGCCACGCCCCACACCGCATACACCACCAGCAGCGTCCCCGCCAGGACGTTGAACAGGCCCCACGGCGTAGTCGCGTCCCAGTGGGCTGGCAGGTGCGAAGCCGCCCAGGCGAGATAACGCTCGGTAGCGGTGAATACGGGATCCGTGGGCTGCGGCGCGGCGCCGAACTGGGGCACCAGCCGGTCGGTCATGTAGCGCAGCGCGATGGCGAAGGCCGCGGGGAGGATGAACTTCAGCACACCGGCGAGCGTCGCGCCGACCAGGAGCAACGTGTACGGGCGCACGTAGCGCAGGAAGCGGCGCACCGCAGACGGGTGCTTCAACGGGACGTTATCGGGGACAGGCACTTCGGGACAGCAGCTTGCGGAGAATCGGGCGCGACGAGACGGAAGTCTTGGTAATTATCTCAGGACTGCCACCACCCCGTCACCTTTGGTGACACCCCTCCTCGGAGAGGAGGGGAGAAAAATCGTTTTTTTCCCCTCCTTTTTCAAGGAGGGTGGCGCGAAGCGACAGGGTGGTTGGTCGCCTAGCCGGTTTTCACGCCGCCTGCTGCACCGGCCCGTCGATCGTCACCGGCGCGTCCGGGCGGCGGAAGCGCTCGATGGTCGGCTTCAGCTCGGGCTTGATGTGGTCCTCGTTGTAGCCGTTGAAGATGGTCCCCAGCAGGCCGCGGTTCAGGTCGCTCGTGCCCATTACCCAGTCCGCGATCGGGAAGGTGAGGTTCAGGTTGTACCCCATCATGATCCCGTAGTTGTGGTGCGCGGTGTGGTGGCGGCGAATGGTATTGACGAAGGGCATGTAGCGCACGAACCAGTTGTCGCGCGTGTGGCAGCAGTAGTGGAAGGTCTCGTAGATCAGGTACTGCCCCACGATAGTGATCATCAGGATGTAGCCCGCGTTCGCGTTCAGCAGCCACCCGAGAGCCAGCGCGAACGGCGTGCCGAAGGCCATGAACGTGAGCAGCGCGCGCCACGGAAAGAAGATGATGCGCCACTCCCGCGTCGAGCTGACCGTCATCTCGTTGTCGGTGAAGTACTGGTGATGCTGGCGGGTGTGGCGGTCGTAGATGGCGCGCAGCGCCCACACATCCACCAGACGATGCATGACGTACTTGTGGATCCACCATTCGAACAGGTTGGAGAAGAAGAACACGGGGATCACGAGCAACCATTCCCACGTCGCGTGCTCGAGATGCGAGATGCACCAGGAGATCACCGTGATGCCGATCGCGAACATGACGCCGACGTGGATCGGTCCGCTGTACAGCCGATGGATCTGAGCCTGGTACTGGTCCCGGAACTTGAGCTGGCGTTCGGACGGGTTGTGACGATCGGCGAGCTCGGTCATGCATGCCTCCCTATATCTGCTCCCCCTCACCCCAGCCATCTCCCGCGAGGGGGAGAGGGAGAATTTTTGAGGGAGACTTTACGCTAGTTTACGCAAAACGCCGTCTGGTGGTGGAAGCGAACCTCGCATACTATTTTTCGCCTCTTTCGGGCCTAGGCACCTGGCGCCTCGCAAAATAGTATCTAAATCCCCTTCCAGGAGTATCAGACACACGCACGGCGCTGCCTATCATGAACGGCGCCGATGTGACCAACGTTCGCACCGGGTCCACTAATAATTAATCTGGAGGAGGGTTCCCATGAACCTGAAATCAGGTCTCGTCCTGGCATTGGGCCTCGCCTTTGCCGGTGTCTCGCAGGCTGCCACCGAGCTCGTCATCGCGACCGTCAACAACGGCCACATGATCGAGATGCAGAAGCTCACCAAGTTCTTCGAGCAGGCCAATCCCGACATCAAGGTGAAGTGGGTCACCCTGGAGGAAGGCGTGCTGCGCCAGCGCGTGACGACCGACATCGCCACCAAGGGCGGCCAGTTCGACATCATGACCATCGGCATGTACGAGACGCCGATCTGGGGCAAGAAGGGATGGCTGCAGGCGCTCAAGCCCGACGCTGCCTACGACGTGGACGATCTGCTGCCGGCCATGCGCCAGGGACTGTCGGTCGACGGCAAGCTGTACGCGGCACCGTTCTACGGCGAGAGCTCGATGCTCATGTACCGCAAGGACCTCGCCGACAAAGCCGGCGTGACGTTCCCCGAGCGTCCCACCTGGCAGCAGGTGAAGGACCTTGCGGCGAAGATCCACAACCCGCAAGCCGGCGTCTACGGCATCTGCCTGCGCGGCAAGCCGGGCTGGGGCGACAACATGGCGTTCCTCACGACACTCGCGAACACCTACGGCGGGCAGTGGTTCGACATGAGCTGGCATCCGCAGCTCGAGTCGAAACCGTGGAAGGACGCGATCAATTTCTACGTCGACCTGCTGAACAAGTACGGCCCTCCGGGATCGTCGGCCAACAGCTTCAACGAGATCCTGGCGCTGTTCAACGAAGGCAAGTGCGGCATGTGGGTCGACGCCACCATCGCGGCGTCGTTCATCAGCGATCCCAAGCAGAGCAAGGTGGCGGACAAGGTCGCTTTCGCGCAGGCGCCGATGGCAGTGACGCCGAAGGGTGCGAACTGGCTGTGGGCCTGGGCGCTCGCGATCCCGGCTGGCTCGAAGAACCAGGAGGCCGCGCAGAAGTTCATCGCGTGGGCCACCTCGAAGGACTACATCAACCTGGTCGGCAGGGAAGCGGGCTGGGGAAGTGTTCCGACGGGCACGCGCAAGAGCACTTATGCGAACCCGGATTTCCTGAAAGCGGCGAAGTTTGCCGCGGCCGAGAAGAAGGCGATCGACACCGCCAATCCGAACGACAGCACGCTCCCGAAGTCGCCGTACGTCGGGGTCCAGTTCGCGGCCATTCCGGAGTTTCAGGCCATCGGCATCGCGGTGGGACAGCAGATGAGCGCGGCTCTGGCCGGCAAGGAGTCCGTCGACCAGGCGCTCAAGACGTCCCAGACCGCCGCGGACCGCGAGATGCGGAAAGCGGGCTACTACAAGTAGGACAAAAGGCCCCTCTCCCTGCGGGGAAGAGGGGCTGGAGCCTGCCCCGGACTTGATCCGGGGGTGAGGGAGAGCCGCCGATGTTCCGAGTCCGCTCCTCGCTGACAGCGAACGGTGCTGCGAGCGCCGCCGCTCCGACAGCCGTGCCCGCCCGCCCGCGGGCCGAGGTGCCCCGGTTCCTGCCCCGGGCGCTGCTGGCACCATCGGTGATCACGCTCTTCCTGTGGATGATCGTCCCGCTGGTGATGACGATCTACTTCTCGCTCATCCGCTTCAACCTGATGCAGCCGGGCGAAGTCGGCTTCATCGGCCTGGCCAACTACGAATACTTCGTCACCGACCCGTCGTTCTGGACGGCGATCGTCAACACGCTGCTTCTGCTCGGCAGCGTGATCGTCGTCACCGTGGTCGGCGGCGTGGCGCTGGCGCTGCTGATCGACGATCCGTTCCCGGGTCGTGGCGTGGTGCGCGTGCTGCTCATCTCGCCCTTCTTCGTGATTCCAACGGTCAACGCGCTGCTGTGGAAGCACATGATGATGAATCCGATCTACGGCGTGCTGGCGCAGGTGTGGCAGTTCTTCGGCGCCAAGCCGGTCGATTGGATGGCCGATTGGCCGCTGATGTCCGTGATCATCATGGTGGCATGGCAATGGCTGCCGTTCGCCACGCTCATCTTCGTGACGGCGCTGCAGTCGATGAACCGCGAGCAGCTCGAGGCCGCGCGCATGGATGGCGCGCGCTATCTGCAGCAGCTGCGCTATCTCTATGTTCCCCATCTCGGGCGCTCGATCGCGGTGGTGATCATGATCGAGACCATTTTCCTGCTGAGCGTCTTCGCGGAGATTTTCACCACCACCGGCGGCGGCCCGGGTGACGCGAGCACCAACCTCGCGTTCCTGATCTTCAAACAGGCGCTGCTCAACTTCGACGCCGGGGTGGCGTCGGCGGGGGCGCTGGTGGCGGTCGTGCTCGCCAACGTCGTGGCGATCTTTTTGATTCGCATGATCGGGAAGAATTTGGATTAGAGGGACACATGTTTGCCGAGCCGCAACGTCGTACCCCCTCACCCCGACCCTCTCCCGCGAGGGGAGAGGGCCATCGGTAGACCCATATGGCGCCGAAACCTCCGATTACTGCTGTATTGGTTGGCCGCACCGCCGCCGCATGGGCGGTGACGCTGCTGCTGTTCTTTCCGCTCGGCTGGCTGGTGTTGACGGCGTTCAAGACCGAGATGCAGGCGATCTCGGTGCCACCGCTGCTGTTCTTCACGCCCACGCTGGACAACTTCGTGGAGGTGCAGCGGCGCAGCGACTATCTGCTGTACGCGACAAACTCGGTGATCACGAGCGTGGTCTCGACGCTGCTGGGGCTCGCCATCGCTTTTCCGGCCGCGTACTCGATGGCGTTCTTCCGCAGCAAGTGGACGCGCGACCTGCTCATGTGGATGCTCTCCACGAAGATGATGCCGGCGGTGGGCGCGCTGGTGCCGATCTATGTGCTGGCGCAAACGGCAGGGCTGCTGGACACGCGCCTGGCGCTGATCATCGTGTTCATGCTCAGCAACCTGCCGATCATGGTGTGGATGCTGTACTCGAGCCTGCGGGATATCCCGCACGAGATCCTGGAGGCGGCCCGCATGGACGGCGCGACCTTGTGGCAGGAGTTCCGGCGCGTGCTCCTGCCGCTCGGGATGGGCGGGTTGTTCTCGACCGGCCTTCTGTGCCTGGTGCTGGCGTGGAACGAGGCATTCTGGTCGTTGAACCTCACTTCGGCCAAGGCAGGCACTTTGGCGACGATGATCGCCTCTTACTCGAGTCCCGAAGGTCTGTTCTGGGCCAAGCTGTCGTGTGCTTCGTTCATGGCGATCGCGCCGATCGTGGTGTTCGGCTGGTTCAGCCAGCGGCAGCTGGTGCAGGGCCTGACGTTCGGTGCGGTGAAATAGGCCTTCTCCCCTCGGCGAGAGAAGGGTTGGGACTGAGGGGCCAAAAATAGGCGATAGGAGCAAGCGCATGGCATTTCTCGAACTCAATGGCGTAGAAAAATACTTCGGCGAGCTCCGGGCCATCAAGGGCATCGACCTCACGATCGAGAAAGGCGAGTTCGTCGTGTTCGTGGGGCCGTCGGGCTGCGGCAAGTCGACGCTGCTGCGGATGATCGCCGGGCTGGAGACGGTGGACGTCGGCTCCGTCTGGCTGGACGGGCGCGACATCACGAAGCTGCCCTCGTCGAAGCGCGATCTCGCGATGGTGTTCCAGAGCTACGCGCTGTACCCGCACATGAGCGTGTACGACAACATGAGCTTCGCGCTCATGCTGGCCAAGACCGATCCGGCGGTGATCCGGGAGAAAGTGGAGCGCGCGGCCAAGATCCTCAACCTGACGCCTTATCTCCAGCGCACGCCGAAGGAGTTGTCCGGCGGGCAGCGTCAGCGCGTGGCCATCGGTCGGGCCATCGTGCGCTCGCCGAAAGTATTTTTGTTCGACGAGCCGCTGTCCAACCTCGACGCCGCGCTGCGCGGGCAGACGCGGGTGGAGATCGCGAAGCTGCACCGCGAGCTCAATGGAACGACGATCTACGTCACCCATGATCAGGTTGAGGCGATGACCCTCGCGCATCGCGTGGTTGTGCTGCGCGACGGCCAGATCGAGCAGGTCGGCACGCCGCTGGATCTGTACTACCGCCCGAACAACCAGTTCGTGGCACAGTTCATCGGCACGCCACAGATGAACATGGTGTCCGGCCCCGACGTGGCTCAGTTCGAGACCGGGCTGAACGCGCCGATCCCGAGCGGCGGCTACCTCGGCCTGCGCCCCGAAAGTTTGACCTTGGGCGCCGCAGGCACCGGGCAGGTGCAAGGCCGCGTTGAGCTGGTGGAAGCGCTGGGCGCCGAAACCCTTGTCTATGTGACCACGCCAAGCGGTACTCAGCTCGTGGCGCGCCAGAATAACGCCCGCACCCTGCCGCGCGTCGGGGAATCGGTTGGGCTGCAGATCGACGCCGCGGCCGCGCATCTGTTCGACTCGCATGGGAGAGTCGTAGCGCCGTCCATGCGCTGACTTTCCTCCCCCTTTCACTGCTCCGCGCGATGTCGTCCCCGCTCGTGATGCTCCACCTGGGGCTCGGCTTCTTCCATCGCGCGCACCAGGCGCTGTACATCCACCGGCTGATCGAGTCGGGCGACGACAGCTGGGCGCTGGCCGGAGGCAACACCCGGCCCGACATGATGGAGCTGATGGCGAGCCTCGCGGCGCAGGGCGGTGCATACACACTCGAGACAGTCACCCCGGCCGGAGAGCGGACCTATACCAAAGTCACGTCGATCAAGACCGTCGTGCCGTACGAGCCGAGCCTGAAGGGTCTGATCGCGATCGGCGCCGATCCGGCGACGCGCATCATCTCTTTCACCGTAACCGAGGCGGGCTACTATCTCGACGCCAGGAATCGATTGGATCTCACCTTTCCGGACCTGGCGGCCGATCTCGCGGCGGCGCAGCAGGGCAGACCCGGTGGCACGATCTACGCGGCGCTGACCGCCATCCTGCGCGAGCGCATGCGCCGGTCGGGTGGAAAAGCCACGCTGCTCAACTGCGACAACCTGCGTCACAACGGCGAGCGCTTCCGCGGCGGGCTGCTGCAGTTCATCGATCTCATCGGCGATGCACCGCTGCGCGACTGGGTGATGGCGAATACCACGAGCCCGAACGCGATGGTGGACCGCATTACGCCGCGTCCGCTACCCGACGTCGCCGAGCGCGTGAAGCACGCGACCGGCTGGGCCGACGCCGCGCCGGTGATGAGCGAGAGCTTCATCCAGTGGGTGATCGAGGACGACTTCTGCAACGGCCGGCCGGCGTGGGAACGCGTCGGGGTCGAGATGGTCGAATCGGTCAATCCGTACGAAGAAGCCAAGATCCGCATCCTGAATGCGAGCCATACCGGCATCGCCTGGGCCGGCACGCTGGTGGGCTACGGGTTCATCCATGAAGGCACCCACGATCCGTCGATCCGGCAAATCGCGTGGGATTACGTGACCAACGACGCCATCCCATGCCTGTCCACGCCTGGAAAGCCCAGCCCGATCGATCTTGCCGCCTACCGCGATGTGGTGCTCGAGCGCTTCGGCAACCCGGCGATCCGCGACACGAACCAGCGCGTCGCGATGGACGCATACTCGAAGATCCCGGGGTTCATGGCTCCCACCGTCCGCGAGCGCCTGGCGAGCGACGCTTCGATCGCGAGCGTAGCCATGCTGCCGGCATTGTTCCTCGCGTTTCTGCAGCGCTGGCACCGGGGCGAGATTCCTTACGCCTACAACGATCAGGCCATGGATCCAGCTGCTGCACACGCTATCTGCGACGCCGCGGATCCGGTCGCGGCGTTCTGCCTGGACAAAGTGCTCTGGGGTCCATTGGCGGGCAACGCGCGCTTCGCGCAAGAGATGCGTGCCGCCAGCGAGCGTGTAGCGCGGTTCGTGCAGGCTCACAAGCGGTGAGCGGGCGCGCCGTTGCGCCACCCGGCCGGCGGTCGTAAGCTAGACACGGCGTGTAGTTGCGCTACCCCTTCACCCCGGCCCCGGATCAAGTCCGGGGCAGGCCTCTTCCTCAGGGGGAGGGGGGGTCAAGAACAAGGAGGAGACCGAGCATGCCCACTCACCAGCGTCTCACGCCTAGGCGGCTGCAGCCCGAGCTCGAGCTCGAGCCCTCGCGCATCCCGTCTCTCGGCTACGAGGCGCAGGAGGATGCGGGCCTGCTGCGCTGCCTGGATCACGGCTTTCCGACTCCTCTTGCGCGCTGGCACTATCATGACGAGTACGAGCTGCATCTAATCGTCGCGACGTCCGGCAAGGCGTTCGTGGGCGACTGGATCGGCCAGTTCCAGCCCGGCCATCTCGTGCTCACGGGGCCCCGACTGCCGCACAACTGGATCTCGCTCGACGTGCCCGAGGGCGGCGTGCGCTTGCGCGACCGGGTGATCCAGTTTCTGCACGCGCCTATCGCCAAGGCCTGCGCCAACGTCCCGGAGCTGGCGGAGATGCTGCCGCTGCTCGAGCGCGCGCGCCACGGCATCGAGTTCTTCGGGCTTTCGGAGCGCGCGCGGCGCTATTTCGAGACAATCAAGAACAGCCGCGGACTGGAGCGCTTCGCCGCATTCTGCGAGTTCATGTGCGATCTCGCGCGCTGCACCGAGTATCAGCTGCTATCGACCTCGCAGCTGCAGAGCTGCGACGATGACATCTCGCTTGCCCAGATCAACAGCATCGTCAATCAGCTCATCGAGAACATCTCGCAGGCGCCCTCGTTGAGCGAGGTCGCGGAGCAGCTCGGGATGAGCGAGAGCCGCTTCTCCCGCTTCTTCCGGCGTGCCACTGGGAACAACTTCATCGACTTTGTGAACCGTATGCGGGTGAGCCGCGCGTGCCTCCTGCTGATGGAGTCGAACCGCTACATCACCCACATCTGCTACGACGTGGGTTTCAACAATGTCGCCAACTTCAACCGCCGCTTCCTCGAGATCAAAGGCATGACGCCGAGCGAGTTCCGGCGCCAGGCCAGCAGCCGGTTCGGCCAGCTGAACCGGGGCTGAGCGGCGAGTCGGCAGCGCTTGTCTCTCGGCCGTACAGTCAATCCTCGGCGTAGCGCCGGGCCGGGTCCGTCGATCCGCGAGCATGCCTCGCGCGCCTGAGCGCCAGAGAGTCACGCACGGCGCCATTCTGGCGATCGCCGTGCCCATCATGCTCTCGAACGTGTCGACGCCGCTGCTCGGCGTGGTCGACACAGGCGTTGTGGGGCAGCTTCCTGATCCGGCGTACATCGGCGCTGTGGCCGTGGGCGCGCTGGTGTTCAACTACGTGTTCTGGGGCTTCGGCTTCCTGCGCATGGGAACGACCGGCCTGACCGCGCAAGCGTTCGGCGCCGCCGATGCCACGGAGATTCGCGCCAGCCTTGGGCGAGCGGTGCTGATCGCGCTCGCGGTCGGCGCGGCGCTGATCGCGTTGCAGTGGCCGCTTCGAGAGGCCGCGTTCGCGTTGCTTGCGGCCAGCCCCAGAGTAGAAGGGCTGGCGCGCGACTATTACGACGTCCGGATCTGGGCCGCGCCGGCGACGCTGACCAACTACGCCCTGCTTGGCTGGTTCATCGGCCTCGGTCGGGCGCGGGTCGCGCTCGCGCTGCAGCTCGTGCTGAACATCACCAACATCGTGCTGGACACGTTGTTCGTGCTCGGGCTGGGACTGGGAGTGAAAGGCGTCGCCGGCGGCACAGTCGTGGCGGAGGTGGTGGCGGCCGCGACGGGGCTGATCATCGCGGCGTTTCAGCTGCGCGGCTTCGGTGGACGCTGGAATTTCGGCCGGCTGCTGGCGCCAGATCGCGTCCGGCGCACCTTGGCGGTCAACCGCGACATCATGATCCGCTCGCTGGCGCTGATCTTCATCTTCTCGTGGTTCACGGCGCAGGGCGCGAAGCAGGGCGATACGACGCTCGCCGCCAACGCGGTGCTGATCAACATCGTCGCCGTGGCCGTGTACTTTCTGGATGGGCTGGCGTTCGCCGCCGAAGCGTTCGTCGGTAGAGCCGTGGGAGAGGCGAACCGCGCGGACCTCCTGTCCGCAGTGCGGATGACCACGTGGTGGGCCGCCTGGGTCGCCGTGCTCGCCTCCGCGGTGGTGCTGCCGCTCGGCCCAGCGATCATCGCCCTGTTGTCGGTGGACGAACCCGTCCGAGCTGCCGCGCGCACCTATCTACCGTGGGCAGCACTCGCGCCCCTGGTCGGCGTCTGGTGTTTTCAGCTCGACGGCATTTTCATCGGCGCGACGCGCGCCGCCGAGATGCGCAACGCGATGCTCATGTCAGTGGTGATCTTCCTGCTCGGATGGTGGCTGCTCAGACCTTGGGGCAACCATGGCCTGTGGGCCGCGCTGTACGTGCACTATGTAGCGCGCACGCTGACCCTGCTGTACTACTTCCCGGCCGTGCTGCGCTCGGTGCCGGCTACGGTCGAGGCGTCATTCCGGGGCCGCGAAGCGGAACCCGGAATGCAGAAGCCGACCTCGCGCTAGATCTGGAATTCGATCAAGAACGGTCCACGCCGGCCACACGCTGCCTTGAACGCGTCGGCGAAACCCTCGAGCGTCTCGACACGGGTCGCTTCCACCCCCATCCCGTCGGCCAGCTTGATCCAGTCGAGCGCTGGCCGCGCGAGGTCGAAGAGCTCGTTCGAGGCGCGGCCCGGCTGCGCACCGACCGCAAGCAGCTCCCCTTGCAGGATCTTGTAGATCCGGTTGGCGAACACGACGTTGACGACGTCGAGTCTTTCGCGCGCCTGCGTCCACAGCGCCTGCACCGTGTACATGCCTGCGCCGTCGGCTTCGAGACAGACCACTTTGCGTCCGGGGCTCGCAATCGCCGCCCCGGTAGCGCACGG
Source organism: Burkholderiales bacterium (assembly GCA_035499005.1). Lineage (GTDB taxonomy): Bacteria > Pseudomonadota > Gammaproteobacteria > Burkholderiales > SHXO01 > SHXO01. The sequence continues at coordinate 24,491 of DATJZQ010000101.1, forward strand.
GAAACCGATCCCGATCGCGCCGCCGGTGTTTTGCAGCCAGTCATGCGGAGCGGCGTGGAAGGTGGGCGGGAACAGCTGGCGCCCGGAGGTCACGGCGTCCTCCGACACGATGCAGTTCTCCGGCAACAGCGCGCCCAGGGTCTGGGCAAACGCCTCTGGCTCGAATTTCCCGCGCACGGGCTGCGGTTTCGCTCCCTCCGGAATGGACACCTTCCTGGGCGCGCCCAGCTCATCGGCCAGCCATTCGAGCGCTGCCACAGCGTCCTGCTCGGGGCGCGCGAGCACATGCGTGATCGCGTCGGGCGGAGAAGTGAGACTCGGCTTCCCGGGGTAGGCGAAGAACGCGGTCGGTGGTTTCGCGCCCACGAGGATCACGTGCCGGGTGCCCGCCAGCACTTTCAGCGCCTTGTCCACCACGTAGGGAATACGATCCACCGGCGCGCGCCCGCGCCCGCGCGCCATGCGCGCCACCTGCGTGGGGGTTCGCAGCTTGGCGCCGCTCGCGTGCGCGACCCGGTGCGCCGCGTACAACCCCGCCTCGGACAGCGCCTGCCCCGACAGAATCAGCATCGCCGGCTCGCCGCTGCGCAGTGCCTGCGCGATGGCGCGCAGCGCGTCGGGTGCTGCGGCCGGGCGAGGCGGGACCGGCAAAGGTGCGCCGACCTCACCGCCTTCGTTCCAGGCCGTGTCGGCCGGGAGGATCAAAGTTGCGATCTGACCGGGCGGAGTCAGCGCCGCTTGCACGGCCGCCGCGCCATCTGCACCGACGCGCGTCGACGAGCTGCTGGTGCGCACCCAGTGCGAGACCGCGCGCGCGAGCCCTTCGGTGTCAGTGGTGAGGGGGGGATCGAATGGGCGATGATAAGTCGCGTGGTCGCCGACGATGTTCACCATCGGCGCACCCGCCCGGCGTGCGTTGTGAACGTTGGCGATGCTGTTGGCGAAACCGGGCCCGCAGTGGGTGAGGGTAGCAGCCGGCTTTTGCGCCATGCGTGCGTAGCCATCCGCGCATCCGCTCACGATCGTCTCGGCCAGCCCGAGAACGCAGCGCATGCCCGCGACGCGATCGAGCGCGGCGACGAAGTGCATCTCGGACGTGCCGGGGTTGGCGAAGCAAGTGTCGACGCCGCTCGCGAGCAGCGTGCGGACCAGACTTTCGGCGCCGTTCATGAGACTTTCCGGGGTGTGTGAACGGCGCGAGTATACGACGTCCCGGAAAGCGAGCGGGGCGCGCGGCTGCGATCGCGCCCGCCAGGCAAAGTAAAAGCCTACTGCTGCTTGCTCTCGTGCTTCGCTTTCATGAAAGCGTGGATCTCATCCATCGACACGGTGCCGTCGTGGTCGGCGTCGATGGCATCGAAGTTCTTGGCGACGCGCGGCATGGCCTTGGCTTCTTCCTTGTCGAGCGTGCCGTCGTTGTCTTTGTCCGCCTTCTTGAAGGCGGCCTCGCCCTTCTCGCGCATGGCGGTCTTCATGAACGCCTTGATCTCATCCATCGACACCGTCCCGTCGTGGTTTGCGTCGATCGCATCGAAGTTCTTGGCGACGCGCGGCATGGCCTTGGCCTCCTCCTTGTCGAGCGTGCCGTCGTTGTCCTTGTCGGCGGCCTTGAAGGCGGCGTCGAGCTTACCCATGTCGTGATGGTCGGCCAGCGATACGCCGGGGAAGGCGAAAGCCGCGGCGAGCGCGAAAGCGGAGGTGACGAGGCTGGT
>DATJZQ010000102.1:0-14343 GCA_035499005.1 Burkholderiales bacterium
CGAATGGTATCGGGAGTACTACGGTCCAGCCCGGAGCTAACCTCTGCCGTAGCGGTCCTCGAACCGAACGATATCGTCTTCGCCCAGATAGCTCCCACTCTGGACTTCGATCAACACCAGGTCGACCTTGCCGGGGTTCTCCAGACGATGCTTGCGGCCCGACGAGATGAAGGTCGACTCGTTGGTTCTCACCAGCAGCTCCTGCTCGCCGTTCACGACCTTGGCTGTGCCCGACACCACGACCCAGTGCTCGCTGCGATGATAGTGCATCTGCAGGCTCAGGCTCCCGCCGGGCTTGACCACGATGCGTTTGATCTTGAAACCAGGCCCTTCCTCCAGAACCGTGTAGCTGCCCCAGGGGCGCAGAACGGTCTTATGCAGCTTGTAGGTCTCGTGGTTGGCGAGCTTCAAGCGCTGTGCGACCTTCTTGACGTCCTGCAGGTGCTCCTGGTCGGCGACGAGCAGGGCGTCGGGCGTGTCCACGATCACCAGGTTGTCCACTCCAACCGCGGCCACCATCCGGCCGCTGCTCTGCACGTAGCAGTTCTCGCTATCGACGAACATGCACTCACCCTGAGCGCGATTGCCCGCGTCGTCCGGGTTGAGCAGCGCGCTCACCGCCTTCCACGACCCGACATCGCTCCAGCCGAAGGCGGCCGGCAACACAGCCACCCGCGCGGACTTCTCCATCACGGCGTAATCGACCGAGATGTCCGGCAGCGACGCGAACGCTTCTCCAGGCAACTCTGCCCGGCCCTCTTTGGCCTCTGCTGCGTCCCAGCATTGTGTTGCGCCTTCCATGACCTCAGGGGCGTGCTGTGCCAGCTCCGCCAAGAACGCTGCTGCCCGGAAACAGAACATGCCCGCATTCCAGAAATAGCGTCCCGACCTCACCATGTCCGCGGCGAGCTCCGCCGACGGCTTCTCGGTGAAGCGCGCGACGGCAAAGCCGCTGGTGCCCGGGATGGCTTCGCCGCGCTCGATATAGCCGAAACCGGTTTCCGGGTAATCCGGGTGGATGCCGAACGTTACCAAGGCATCGCGCGCGGCGAGCGGCAGGGCATCGGCGACCGCCGCAGCGAACGCCAGCTCGTCCAGCACCAGATGGTCCGCGGGCAGCACGAGCAGCATCGCTTCGGGCCCGTGCCGTGCGATCGCGGCCAGCGCTCCCGCAGCGATCGCCGGCGCGGTGTTGCGCGCGCACGGCTCGAGCACGAAGAAGTGACGGTGAGAAGTGCCGCCCGATGCGTACTCATCGCGGGTTGCGAAAAAGTGCTCGCGGTTGGTGACGGTGATGACTTCGGCGATCCCGTTCAGCACACCGAGGCGATCGATGGTTTTCTGCAGCAGGCTGCGGCCGTCGGCGAGCCGGATGAACGGCTTCGGGTGCGCCTCGCGCGAGACCGGCCACAAACGCGTCCCGCTGCCACCGGAAAGGATGAGGGGAATCAGCATGACCTGGTTCTGGGCGCCGGGAGGGGAAAGCGACCGGAAACTCCTGGCAGCTCTCGCGCGACGCGGAAAGTTCCTGGGCGGCTATTATGGCACCAAAGACCGCCGCCTGGACCGGTTCAGGTCCGACCCTGTGCTATGATTTACCATGTTTATCAATGTACTGCTCCAGATTCTTGAACCGGACTATGGGCCTTGGTCCGCGTGCGTCCCGACCGAGCGCTCGGTCAAGATAGAGCGCGCGCTGCCGAGATCCGCTTGATGTGGCCTGATCCGGACGGCTCCTCACACTCTGCTCGGCGCGGGATGGTCCAAGGGACCGCACGCTCAACTCTTGCTCACTAGGGCCGGTCTCGGCACAGGCACAACCAGCACCCCGCTCGCATGATTCAATATCCACCGCCGATCCTCGACCGTCGCGTCCGTTTCGCTCTCGTGGGCTGCGGGCGCATCTCCCAGAATCACGTGACCGCGCTGGCGCAACATGCGGAGCACGCCGAACTGGTCGCCGTGTGCGACATCGATCGCCGCGCGCTGAGCCAGGCCGTGAGTGCGTCGGGCGCTACGGGCTACGACAGCCTGCGGCGGCTGCTGGCGGAATCGAACGCGGACGTCGTTGTCCTTGCCACCCCAAGCGGACTGCATCCAGAACAGGCCATTCAGATCGCCGCATCCAAGCGCCACGTCATGACCGAGAAGCCGATGGCCACGCGCTGGCAGGACGGTAATCGCATGGTGAATGCGTGCGATGTAGCCGGAGTCCGGCTGTTCGTCATCAAGCAGAACCGCCGCAACGCCACTCTGCAGCTGCTCAAGCGGGCGGTCGACAAGCAGCGCTTCGGGCGCATCTACATGGTGAACATCAACGTGTTCTGGAGCCGCCCGCAGTCCTACTACGACAGCGCGAAGTGGCGTGGGACGTGGGAGTTCGACGGCGGGGCCTTCATGAATCAGGCCAGCCATTACGTCGATCTGCTCGACTGGCTGATCGGCCCGATCGAGAGCGTGCAAGCGTATACCGCCACGCTGGCCCGCAACATCCAGGTCGAGGACAGTGGAGTCATGAACGTGCGCTGGCGCTCGGGCGCGCTGGGCTCGGTCAACGTGACCATGCTGACATTCCCCAAGAATCTGGAAGGCTCGATCACGATCCTGGGCGAAAAGGGAACTGTGCGCGTGGGTGGAGTCGCGGTGAACGAGATCCAGCATTGGGAGTTTGCAGACCGGGACGAGGACGATCTGCAGGTCAAGAACGCCAGCTATCAGACCACGTCGGTCTACGGGTTCGGGCACCCGCTCTACTACGACAACGTGATCAAGGTGCTGCGCGGGGAAGCCGAGCCGGATACCGACGGGCGTGAAGGGTTGAGATCGCTCGAGGTGCTCATCGCCGCTTACCTGTCCGCGCGCGATGGCCGGCGCGTGCCGCTTCCGCTCGACTATTGATATCGATGGATTACACCGCGCATCCGACCGCGGTCATCGACGACGGCGCGCAAATCGGCGCGGGCACGCGCATCTGGCACTGGGTCCATGTCTGCGCCGGCGCGCGTATTGGGGCGAATTGCTCCCTGGGCCAGGGCGTTTTCGTCGGCAACAGAGTCACGATCGGCAACAACGTCAAGATCCAGAACAACGTGTCCGTGTACGATGACGTGACCCTCGAGGATGACGTGTTTTGCGGGCCGAGCATGGTGTTCACGAACGTGTACAACCCGCGCTCGGCGGTGTCGCGCAAGAGTGAATACCGGGCCACGCTCGTGCGACGTGGTGCGACCCTGGGGGCCAACTGCACGATTGTGTGCGGCGTCAGTATCGGCGAGCATGCCTTCGTCGGCGCCGGCAGCCTCGTGAACCGCGGCGTTCCTGATTTCGCGCTTGTGGTCGGGGTGCCCGCCAAACAGATCGGCTGGATGAGCCGCTTCGGTGAACGCCTCGATCTGCCGCTCTCCGGGCAAGGACAAGCGGTGTGTCCGGGCACCGGCGATCGATATGTCCTGGCCGATGGCCGCTGCCGGCTTGTGGTTTGAGCGGGTGGAAGGGGTTGGTTTTCACGGTTCTATTTTGTTCGAGGCCTGCCGCCCACGAGTACGCAATGCCTGTGCAGTGATCTTCCCGCCCCGTCCGTCCGCCCTGTGAGCCGTAAGCAAGAGGTGTTGATCGAGGCGGGCCGCACAGAGCGCCACTACTGGCGCGATGTCTGGCGCTACCGGGAATTGTTTTATTTTCTGGCGTGGCGGGACATCCTGGTGCGCTACAAACAAACGGCGATCGGGATCGCCTGGACGCTGTTGCGCCCGCTGCTCACCCTGGTGGCCTTCACGCTCGTGTTCGGCAAGCTGGCCGGGTTGGGTGGGTCGGGCCCACCCTACGCGCTGGTGGTCTTCAGTGGTCTGCTTCCATGGCTGTTCTTCGCCAACGCCTTCACGGAAGCCGCCAATAGCCTGATGGACAACACCAGCCTGATCACGAAAGTCTACTTCCCTCGTATGATCATCCCCGCGAGCTCGGTGATCGTCAGTCTGGTGGAGCTCGTGCTCTCCGGGCTGATACTGGTCGCTCTGTTCGCCGTGTATCGGTACGTTCCCGGCTGGCAGGTCCTGCTGCTGCCCGTGTTCGTCGCGGTCGCCTTCGCGGCCGCGGTCGGCACCGGGTTGTGGCTTGCGGCTTTGAACGTGAAGTACCGCGATTTTCGCTATGTCATTCCGTTTCTGGTTCAGATCGGCCTATATGTCTCGCCTGTCGGCTTCACCAGCGCCCTCGTGCCTGAAAATTGGCGGCTGCCGTTCTCGCTGAATCCGATGGTCGGTGTTATCGACGGGTTCCGCTGGGCCATCCTGGGGGCGGAATACGAGCCGTACTGGCCCGGTCTGGCGTTGTCGTTCCTGATGGTTCTTGTGCTGCTCGCAGCTGGTGTACGTTATTTCCGCAGCATGGAAAAAAGCTTCGCGGACGTGATCTGAACGAAACGGCATGAGCGAAGCGATCACAGCGCACAACGTGTCCAAGTGCTTCATGCTGGGCACTCGCAGCCCGGAGAAGTACCACGCGCTGCGAGATGTCTTGGCTCAAGGCCTGCGTGGCTTGGCACGCGCCGTGGTTGGCCAGCCTCAACAGCGTCAGCAGTTCTGGGCGCTGCGGGACATCGATTTCCAGATCAAAGAAGGCGAGCGCATCGGCCTCATCGGGCGCAACGGCGCCGGGAAATCGACGCTGCTCAAGATTCTCGGGCGCATCACCGAACCGACCGGCGGTACGATCCGCATCCGGGGGCGCTTGGCGAGCCTGCTGGAGGTGGGAACCGGCTTCCACCCGGAACTGACGGGACGGGAGAACGTCTGGCTGAGCGGCGCTATTTACGGGCTGAGCCGCAGAGAGATCCTGCGGAAGTTCGATGACATCGTCGCCTTCGCCGAGGTCGAGCAATTCCTGGAGGTGCCCGTCAAGCGCTACTCGAGCGGGATGTACGTGCGGCTCGCCTTCTCCGTCGCGGCGCATCTCGACCCGGATATCCTGATCATCGATGAAGTCCTGGCGGTAGGCGATATCCAGTTTCAGAAGAAATGCCTCGCGAAGATGGAAGACATCGCGGGCGAAGGCAGGACGCTGATCCTGGTGAGTCACAACATGTCCACGATCCTGAGCATGAGCACGCGCTGCATCCTGCTCGACGGCGGCGCGTTGGTGGCAAGCGGCCGCCCCCAGGAGGTGGTGCGCGCCTACCAGGACACGGTTCAGGATCAGAGCTTGGGACGCACTGACCTCACTCGTGTCGAGCGTTATGGCAACGGCTGGGCGCGGTTTACCGGGATCCAGACGCAGGCCCTGGCCGCCGACGGCCAGGCCCTCGAGTTTCCCTCGACCGGTGGTGATCTCGGGTTCACCATCACGCTCCACGCCTCCCAGCCGGTCAAGGAGGCGACCGTGGCTCTGATCATCTACGACGAGATGGGTGGCCGCCTGATCGATGCGAATTCGCTCATCAAGGGGAAAGGCCTGTCTCTCGAGACGGAAGAAACGCGCACGATACGCTTCAGGCTGCGCAACGTCCGGCTTAAGCCCGATCTGTACACCGCTGCGCTGTGGCTCGGCGTGCAGAATCTGGCCGACATCGACGGCATCCGCTATGCCACCACGTTCCGCGTGGAGGCGCGGCGCGAGGACATCCTCTACACTTCGCCGTTTCCGGGTGTGTACATGTGCGAGTTCGACTACGACCCCGATGTGCGGGGCGTCTCGACGCAGTGAACCCGCTGATCAAAGAGCTGGCGCGCATTGTGCGCCACCCGGTCCAGCGTCTCCTGCTGCGCGGGGTCTACAACCGTATCCGTCAACTCGAATATCGATCATTCAACCGCCGTTTCTTCTGCGTCGAACAGATCGCGGAGTATCTGATCGGCGCGCAAATCCCAGGAGATTACTGCGAGTTTGGCGTATTCGAGGGCACGACCTTCTCTCACGCGTTTCGGAACATGGCGCCGCATTTTCCGGATATGAGGTTTGTGGCATTCGATTCGTTCGAAGGGCTGCCTCAGCCCAAGGGCCTCGACGCTCGGGGCGGCTATTCCAGTCACTTCTACGAGCAGCAGTTCGCCTGTTCGCTCCAGGATTTCCAGCGCAACGTCCGGCGCAATGGCGTCGATTTGACGCGCGTCCGGACTGTCGAAGGCTGGTTCAGCGACACCCTGCGGCAGTCCGTTGCCGATCAGCACGGCGTAGACAGGATTGCCGTCGCCTGGATCGATTGTGATCTGTATGAATCGACGGTGCCCGTGCTGGAATACCTCACGCGCCGGCTTCAAATCGGAACCGTGTTGGCATTTGACGACTGGCGCTGCTTTCGAAATCTGCCCGACTACGGCCAGCAGCGTGCGGTGCGCGAGTGGCTGGAGAAGAACCCGCAACTCTCGCTCGCGGAACTGTTGTCGTTCGGTTGGAACGGGAAGGTGTTCACCGTTGCGGCGACGTGATCATGGAGCAGGTCGATCCGAGCGCGCCCTGTCCCGTTTGTGGAGGCGCCCTGCACGCCGCAGGAAGGCGCTACTCGCTGCACGAAATACTGGATCTGTGGGACCCCATCGCGTTCTCGGAGCGCGTGGTGCACGAACACAGGACACAGGCTCCGGACACACAGCTGTTCGAGTGTGCACAGTGCGGGCTGGGAATCTTTCTGCCTCAAATTATCGGCACCCCAGCCTTCTACGATGAGCTTGTCCCGGCTGAGCACGAGCCTGGGGGCGGCAGCCCCTACTACGAGGAGACCAAGTGGGACTTCGAGCAAGGCTTGAGCGGCGTGCATGAAGCGGACAGTGTGCTCGAGTTCGGGTGTGGCCCGGGGCACTTTCTCGAAATGGCAAGCGTCCGGGCGGCCCGCGTGGTTGGCATCGAACATAGCGATACCGCGATCGGCCTCGCCCGAGCGCGCGGGATCGAGGTGTACAAGGCGAATGCGATGCCTGATGCTCTGAAGGGGAGCTTCGACGCGGTGTTTGCGTTCCACGTGCTGGAACACGTCGCTGCACCCATGGAACTCCTTCGCAGTTTGTTGAAGTCCCTCAAGGCTGATGGCGTACTTGCGGTCTCCGTCCCCAACCAGGACGGCCCGATTCGCTTCATGGACCCGTGCGCCATGAACATGCCCCCACACCATGCCACACGTTGGCGGTTCAGGACATTCGAGCTGGCGGCTGAACGCTTGGGGCTGCGCATTGAGCGCGTTGCGTATGAACCGTTGTTGCTGACCAACCACAGCTACTATTCGGTCTACTGGGTGCGCTGCGCGTTTCCGGGCAGCGGCTTCCTGGTGACCGCGATGCGGAGCGTGCTCTCGTGGAGTCTGCGCGCCTTCTTCAAGGCTCTGCTCCTCATCGGCCAGAGGTATTTTCGCCCGCTCAGGGGACAGTCGATCTACGTAGCGTTCCGTAGAGCTGTTTGAGATTCGATGACCGATTTGTTCTGCGCGTACGAGGCTCCTCGGGTCGCGATAGGCTGAGGCGGGTATCTCATGTGCGGAATATGCGGTGTCTTCGGCTCGGGCTCGACGGAACCCGTTGCAGCGATGGTGGCCGCCATGCGCCACCGCGGGCCGGACGACCACGGCGTGTTCTCGGACGCGCGCGCCGCATTGGGCATGACGCGTCTCGCGGTGATCGACCTGTCCGCTGCCGCGCACCAGCCGATGTTGAACGAACAAGACACGGTTTGTGTGGTCTATAACGGCGAAACCTACAATTTCGCTCACGAGCGCGCGGCGCTGGAAGAGCGCGGGCATCGGTTCCGCTCTCATTCGGATACCGAAGTTGTGCTCCGTCTTTACCTCGAGTTTGGCGACGCGTTCGTCGAGCGGATGCGCGGCATGTTCGCGCTCGCGGTATACGATCGGCGCGGCGGGGCGGGCCGCGAGCGGTTGTTGCTGGCGCGCGACCACTTTGGCATCAAGCCGCTGCTTTACGCCGACACGGCTTACGGGCTGGTCTTCGCATCCGAGGTCAAGGCGCTTATCGCGAGCGGTGTCGTCACAGCGGACGTCGACGCTGAATCCTTGTGGTTTCTGCTCACTTATGGCTCGATACCACAGCCGCGCAGCATCCTGTCCGGCGTCCACATGCTGCCTGCCGGCCATCGAATGATCGTCGAGCGCGGTGCTCGCCGGCTGGAGCCCTTTTGGCAGCTACCCGGAGTACGGCGCGAGCTGGAAGAGCTGCCCTATGCGGAGCAGGTCTCGGTCGTGCGAAAGAGCCTGAATGCGTCCATTGCCGAGCAGATCGTCAGCGACGTGCCAATCGGTGCGTTCCTGAGCGGGGGCATCGACTCCGCGGCGCTGGTTGGCCTGATGGCTACCGCCACGGGGGCGACGGTGAGGACCTTCTCCGTCGGGTTCGGTGCAGAGGGCAGCGAGTTGGACGAAACCGACGCCGCCGCACGCGTGGCGCGGAGGATGGGGACACAGCATTCGCGGATCGAGGTCAGCGGTGAGCAGGTGCGTGATCGGATCGGCGACTTTGCGCGCGCCCTCGACCAGCCCAGCGTGGACGGGCTCAACTCCTGGCTGGTTTCGGCGTTCGCGGCCAAGTCCGTTACCGTGGCGATCTCGGGTACCGGTGGCGACGAGCTTTTTGCCGGATACCCGTGGTTTGGCGCGGTTGCATCAAGCCCCGCAGCGCGTGAGGGACTGGTGGCCAGGGCTACCGTCTCAGCGGCCGGACTCGCTTCGGCGTTGCCGCTGCAACCGTTCGCGCACGGCCTGGCCGCGCGCGGGACGGAAAGGCTGACCGCGATGCGCAGCATCTCCGCCGCGTTCAGCCGGCAGCTCCAGATTATGGGATCGAGTCAGGCTCGCGGAGCGCTTGCCGAGCGGCTGAGAAGGAATCTCGATCGGCGAGCGGCGGAGCGGGTGTTCGACAGAGCGGACCGCTGGCAAAGCGGAACAGGAAACATCGTGTCGCGTGTCAGCGTGCTTTGCATGGGCACGTACCTGCAGAACCAGCTGTTGCGAGACATCGATGCGGTTTCAATGGCGAGCTCGCTCGAGGTCCGAGTCCCGTTTCTGGACGTGCGCGTGGTCGAGACGGCCCTGTCCCTTCCCAGTTCGTCCAAGCTGGGGGGTCCAGCCGTGGCCGGCAGCGGCGGCAGTTACGCCGACAGCGGCGCAAAGCGCGTGTTGATCGATGCTGTACGCGATGTGCTCCCAGCTGACATTGCCTCGCAGCGCAAACGCGGCTTCGCCATGCCGATGGCGGCCTGGCTGCAAGGCCCCCTTGCGGAGATTCGAGAGGCGACGTTGTCTCCGCGTGTGGTGGCGGCGCGAGGCCTGCTCGACCCCTCCTCGATCGACGAGATTCACCGGCGCTTCCTCGCGGGCAAAGCGCACTGGGCCTTAGTATGGATCCCCATGGTGATGGAGCTGTGGTGCCAGCAGGTGCTCGATGCTGTCGGACAGCGCTGACACTGCCGTGCAGGAGGATGCGGCGAGCTCACGGCGGACGCGCGTGCTCTTTGTATGCTGGGGCGAGTCGATCCATGCGCGCCGGCGAGTGCAGCTGTTCATCGACGACCCGAGGTTCGAAGTCGCCGTGGTATCGACCTACGACTACGGGTTCCAGGGTGCGCATTTCTTTCCTCTGCTCGCCGCCCGGACGCGACCGGCCGGCGCGAGGTCCGAGCGCGTGAGGCCCGGATGGCTGTCCACTCAGACGCGCGAATCCCTCGCGCGGCTGCGCAATCTGTTGCTGCTGCCGCGCGAAGGTGTACGATCGCTGAAAGACGCGAGATCGTTGGGAAATGCGGTACAGGAGTTCCAGCCCGATCTCTTGTTCCTGCAAACTTTGCAGTATCCCTGTTACCTCGCTTATTTCCTGCCGCGCCGCCTACCCGTGATCGTGACCTTTTGGAACGGCGACCTCACGCACTTTGCCCGTTGGACCGGGGTGGAGATGCTCGCGAAGAAGTGGCTGGTGCGCTATGGGGTGCGGCGCGCCGATGCCATTACGGTGAACTCGCAAGCGGCGTTCGATGCATGCTTGAGCCTGGGTGCCAGAAAGAGCCACGTGAGTCTGATCCGCTACCCTGCCGCCGACATCGAGCTCTTCAGCCGCCGGGATTCGACTGAGGCGAGACGCCGCCTCGGCATCGAGGCTTCGCAGGTCGTGCTGTGTCCGAGAGGTTTGGGAAAGTTCTTCAATTCCGATGTCATCATCGATGCGATGCCAGTGGTCCTCGCGCAGCGCCCTGACACACTGTTCTTGTTTGTCTCCGGGGTCGGGGGCGCATCGGAATGGGCGCGACACATGGACCGTGCGCGCGCATTGGGCGTCGCCGGGCGCCTGCGCTGGGACGGTCAGGTGCCCTGGCTCGACATGCCGTGGTATTACAGCGCGTCCGACGTCATGCTGTCCGTCATGACGGCGGACTCGTGTCCCAACTGCATGCTGGAGGCAATGGCGGCCGAGGTCCCTGTCGTGATGAGCGATACGCCCCAGAACCGCGAGTGGATCGAGGACGGGGGAAGCGGATTCCTGGTACAACCGCGGGATCCGGCGACGCTCGCCGCACGCATGCTCGAGCTGCTGCAGGACCAGTCTGTTTCACGGCGCTTCACACGGCGTTGTCTCGAGGTGGTGAAGGCATATGGCAACGCGCGAGTCAACGTTCCCAAGATCAAAGATCTTGTCCTCAGGATATCTCGCCGAAGCGATGATCGGGCTCCAGCGCATCTCGGGTGACTTGCAAGAGCCTGTTTGGCTAAGGTTATAGACCCTCGTGGACGATAACGGAGTTTATCCGGCTCAAGGATCGCAGCTTGGCCCCTGATTCTATTCGAGCAATGCGCCCTATGGCGGACATCGCGCCGCTCGTTTCGATCGTCATTCCGGCCCGCAATCACGCGCGCTATCTCCCGCAGGCCGTGCGATCCGCTCTCGGTCAGGACTATCCGCGTGTCGAGTTGATCGTCTTGGACGATGGATCGACCGACAACACTCGCGAAGTCCTGGCACGCCTGCCCGGGGCGTTCCGCTGGGAGAGCCACGGTCACATGGGGCAGGCGCAGACTCAGAACAAAGGCTGGCAGATGGCGCGGGGTGAGATCCTGGCCTACCTCAGCGCCGATGACACGCTGGCATCGGGCGCTGTGGCGGCGGCGGTTTCGGCGTTCGCGGCAACCCCCGAGGCGGTTGCGACCTATTGCGATTTCGAATTGATCGATCCGGCATCGCGCGTTATACGCACTGTCCGCGCGCCGGCTTTTGACTACTCCAGGTTGGCGGCGGAGCTCGAGTGCGCACCGGGCCCGGGGGCGTTTTTCCGCCGAGCAGCATGGGAGCGGGCGGGAGGCTGGAATCCGGTGTTGCGGCAGATGCCCGACTACGACTTCTGGCTGCGCCTTGGGCTTCAGGGGCCGTTTGTGCATATCCCGCGAGTGCTCGCCCAATTTAGGGTACATGCCGCTTCGCAAACCTTCTCGAGGGCCACCGAAGTGCTGGCGGATGAGCCTCAACGCATCATCGGAGAGTTCTTCGCGCGAGCCGATCTGCCCGATGACATTCGCGTCTTGCATCCGAGGGCGCTCGCGAAGGCCAACCTGGTGAGCGCCCAGCTTCATTTTCGAGCCGGTCGGTGGCGTCGGGCCTTCCAGCGGCTGCGAGCTGCCCGTGCCGCAGGCTCCGGTCATATCGGCGCGACGGGATCCTTTCGCCTGGCCGTTAACGCGCTCTTCAACCGCGCCGGGCACCGGGCGCTTTGGACATTGCGCGACCTTTTCAGCTAGCCGTCCTTCGCAGGGTCGAGCGCAAGCCCCTGTTCTGCTGGTAAAATGCGCAGCCGGTAGATTGGATCCTCGGTTTGAGGACCGACTCAAACCCGGTGCGACACGCGCTATCGTCAGGTGCCAGCCATGGAGTTCATCGATCTCAAGACGCAGTACCTAGCGCTGCGGGACACGATCAACGCACGCATGCAGCGTGTGCTCGATCATGGCCAGTTCATCATGGGCCCGGAAGTCCAAGAGCTGGAAGAACGCCTCGCGGCGTATACCGGAGCGCCGCATTGCATCACGGTGGCTTCCGGGACTGAAGCGCTCCTGATCGCGTTGATGGCGCTGGGGGTCAAACCTGGCGACGAAGTGATTACTACACCGTTCACCTTTGTCGCCACAGCCGAGATGATCGTGCTGCTTGGTGCCAGACCGGTTTTCGTGGATATCGAGCCCGATACGTGCAATATCGATGTATCGGGGATCGAGCGCGCGATCACATCCTCGACGCGCGCCATCATGCCGGTGTGCCTGTACGGCCAGCCGGCGGACATGGACGAAATCGAGGCCGTTGGCCGCAAACACGGGATCGCGGTGATCGAGGATGCCGCTCAGAGCTTCGGCGCTCTGTACAAAGGGCGGCGCAGCTGCAATCTCTCCGCTATTGGCTGCACCAGCTTTTTTCCGTCCAAACCGCTCGGCTGCTATGGGGATGGCGGTGCGATCTTCACGTCAGACGCAGCGCTCGCCGAGGCCATGCGCGAGATTCGCGTGCACGGCCAGGAACGGCGCTATCGTCATACTCGTGTCGGCGTGGGTGGACGCATGGACACCCTGCAGTGCGCGGTTGTGCTCGCCAAGCTGGAGCGCTTCGAGTGGGAGCTGGCGCGCCGCGCGGAGATCGCGCAGCGCTATGGCGCGTTGCTCCGCTCGATTCCTGGCGTCGAGCAGATCAAGTTGCGGCCCGACCGCACCAGCGTATATGCGCAATACACCGTGCAGTGCGAGGATCGCGATGGAGTGCAGAAGCGCATGAAAGATGCGGGGATTCCGACTGCAGTGCACTATCCTGTGCCACTGCATCAGCAGCCGGCCTACGCGCCGCTGTTTGCCGGCCAGCAGTTCCCCGCCGCAGAGCGAGTGGCTCAAAGAGTGATCAGCCTGCCCATGCATGCCGATCTCGATCAAGTCAGTCAGGATAAGATCGTTCGAGCGCTGGCGAGCGCGCTGCACGGTGCTCGACAGACCGCATAGCCGAGCCGCGCGCTGGCCCGGGCGACAATCGTCGACGGTGGATATTGACAGGTCTCCGGCGGGCGTCGCGGATAGGCTGGCCGGGGTGGACGGCGGTCAGACGATTGAACTCCAGAGATATTCCGGCCGTTGCGCAAGGTCGTCGTCGTGACGGAGAGCGTTTTCATCCACCCTACTGCAAATGTTGCCCAAAGCGCCCGCATTGGGGAGGGCACGAAGGTTTGGATAAATGTGCAGGTCCGGGAGAATGCCGATATCGGCCCTGGTTGCATCATCTCGAAGGACGTCTACGTCGATCATGGGGTGAGAATCGGCGCTCGTTGCAAGATCCAGAACGGCGTCTCTGTCTACCATGGTGTGACCCTGGGAGACGATGTGTTCGTCGGACCGCACGTTACCTTTACCAACGATCGCGTGCCGCGAGCTTTCAACAAAGAGTGGAGAATAACGCCAACTGTCGTCGGAAATGGCGCCAGCCTTGGTGCGAACAGCACCATAATCTGCGGAATATCGGTGGGGGAGTACGCCATGGTTGCGGCCGGCAGCGTCGTTACCAGAGACGTACAGCCCTACACACTGGTCATGGGTAACCCGGCCCGACCGGTGGCGCGCATCGACCGTGCTGGCAATCGGGTAGAGGATCTTTAGAATTAGCAAGGCTCCTCTCAAGCTGGGTGTCATCGGCCTGGGGAATATGGGGCAGAATCATCTGCGTGTTCTGTCCATGCTGAACAGCGTTCAGCTCGCGTTCATCCACGATGCCGATCCTGCGCTCGAGGCGCGTCTTTCAGCCTTGTACGGTACGCCCGCAGCGCGCGATTTGGATCAAGCCTTGGCGGCCGCCGACGCGGTCGTCATTGCCACACCGACCTCTACCCATCTTCAGTACATCGAGCGCGTGGCGCCCTACGTGCGCAAGTTGTTCGTTGAGAAACCGCTTGCTGCCACGCTGCCGGAAACAGAAGCAGTGCACCGGTACGTGGAGGAGCGTGGCCTTCTTGTTCAGGTTGGCTTTATCGAACGGTTCAATCCGGCCGTGCAGGTGCTGAAGAAGGTCATAAAAGATTCGTCCCGAGTGTTGAGCGTCGATTTCACGCGCACAAACAAGCTCAGCACGCGCATCACCGATGTGGACGTCATCACCGACCTGATGATTCATGATGTCGATCTTGCTCTCTTCATGAACGGTCCCGTGCGCGAGGTGTCCGCGCATGGCACGCGCGAAGGCGACATGATCGATTTTGCGTCGGCTTTGTTGACGCATAGCAACGGGCGATTTACCCGCATCCAGGCCAGTCGCGTAACCGAGAAGAAGATGCGCAACATCCAGGCCACCTGTATGGACATGTTCGTGGACTGCGACCTCCTGCGAAAGGAGGTTCAGATCA
>DATJZQ010000103.1:0-3131 GCA_035499005.1 Burkholderiales bacterium
CTCACGAACGTTCAGGCTTGCCCTTGACCTCGACGCCCGCCCACTGCTCGACGCATTTGATCATTGTCGTGAAATCGGAGTCGAACCCCTGTGTCGCTTTGGTGATGCCAAGCAATTGGCGCACGGCACTGCCGACGATCATGGGCACGCCCAAGGCCTCGGCCTGCTCGAGACACAGCATCACGTCCTTGTACAGCAGGCCGGTCGCGAATCCGAAATCGAACGTCCTGGGCAGAATGGCTTTGGGGAACTTGTCCTGAGTCGCGCTGTTGCGCCCGCTGCCCGCATTGATCACATCGATCATGACCTTCGGATCGAGCCCAGCCTTGACACCCATGACGATCGCCTCGGAGGAGATCGCCAATGCACAGGCAGACAGCAGATTGTTGGCAAGCTTCATCGTCTGCCCCATGCCGGGCTTGTCTCCGATGTAGAAGTACTTGCCCAGAACCTCCACGATCGGGCGCAGGCGTGTGGCCAACTCCTGCGGGCACGAGACCATCACCGCCAGCGTACCCTTTTCGGCGCCGCCGATGCCTCCGCTCACCGGAGCGTCCACCGCCGTGATGCCCTTCGCGCGCAGGCCATCGGCGACCGCGATTGCCGTGCGCGGCCCGGTTGTAGACAGATCGATGAAGGTCTTGACCCTGCTGCCGATCACTACGCCGTCGAGTCCCAGCGCAACAGTTTGAACCACCGCGGGAGTGGGCAGGCTCACCAGAATGGTTTCGACGGCGGATGCGACTGCCGCTGGGGTGGATGCTCTTTGCGCGCCGCGCGCGATGAGCGGAGCCACCGCTTTGTCGCTCTGATCGCAGATGGTCAGCCCGTAGCCCGCATCCAACAGCCGGCTCGCCATCGGGCCCCCCATCCTGCCGACACCGATGAACCCAAGATGTTCTTTTGCCATCACCTGCTCCTTCAGTCGCGCCATGTGCCAAACGCGAGCAATTGTAATGAGTTTCTCGCTCCGGCACCGGTGACGGTGTATGCTCCTGCGCGGTTTGCTCCAGAAGACATAGTGGAATTACATGCCATCCTGCTCCGAGCAGCTCGCCCAATGGGCGTCTTCTTTGCGCTTCGACGCGCTCCCGGCCGACGTGATCGAGAGCACCAAGCTGCGCATTCTCGACGTGATGGGCCTGGCGCTGGCCGGCCTCGGCACGGATTTCGGTCAATCGGTGCGGCGGGCCGCGATGGCGATGGCCTCGAGCGGAGACAGCAGACTATTTGGAACGGGCGAGCGCGCGGGAACGACCGCAGCGGCGTTCGCCAACGCGGCGCTGGCGCAAGCGCTCGAGTACGACGACACGCACAACGAGTCGATCGTGCACATGAGCAGCCCGTCGGTCGCCGCGGCACTCGCGCTGTCGGAACGCTCGCCGCTGTCGGGCAAGCAGCTCATCACGGCGATCGCCCTCGGCAACGAGATCGCGTGCCGCGCAGGCAGCGTCGCGCCGGGACAGTTTCATCGCCGCGGCTTTCATCCCACCGGGCTGTTCGCGCCGTTCGGGACGACCTATCTCGCCGGAACGCTGCTGGGCTTGAGCGACGAACAGCTCGTGAACGCGGCCGGGATCGCAGGCAGCATGGCCGCCGGTATCCTGGAATGCTGGGTCGACGGCACCGACTCGAAGTATCTGCACTCGGGATGGGCGGCGCAGAACGGCATCGCTGCAGCATTGCTCGGCGGCAGCGGCACGACCGGCCCGCGCGCGGTGTTCGAGGGACGGTTCGGATTGTTCTCCTCCCATCTGCAGGACCAGACGACGCCACGCGATCTGTCGCGGATCACGCGGCAGCTCGGCACGCTGTGGGAAAGCCGGCGCTCGTCCTTCAAGCCATTTCCGGCTGCGCACGTGCTCCATCCTTACATCGACGCTGTCCTGCGGCTCAAGCGCCAGCACAACATCGATCCTGCTTCCGTCCAGGAGATCGTGTGCCCCGTGGCGAGTTACATCGTCCCCATCGTGTGCGAGCCGGTGGCCGAGAAGCGCCGGCCTAACTCCACCTCGCATGGACGCGTCAGCCTGCAGTACACGCTCGCGGAAGCGCTGTATACCGGCCACCTCGGGAAAGACGCGTATCGGCCGAGCGCGATTCGAAACCCTGCGATCCTCGCGCTGGCCGACTGCGTCACCTTCCGGATCGACCCCGCGTTCCCGGGCCCGGAGCGATTCAAGGGCGCGGTGAAGATCGTGCTTCGCGGCGGAGCCGTGCACGAAGCCGTCGAGGAACACAACAGAGGATCCGCGGAAAATCCCATGAGCAGCGCCGATCTGCTCTCGAAGTTCGAAGAGAACGCGGCGACTGTGCTCAGGCCCGCACAGATCCATCATCTGGCCGACGCCATCTTGTCGCTGGAGAATTCGAGCGACGCGCGCGCGCTCGTGGACCTGTCGATCGGCGCCTGACCGTTTCGAACACCTGGGCACGGCCTCACCTTGCCACGGCCGGGGGAAGGGATTAGGGTGTCGAGCGAGAATTTGACTAACGATAACCCTCAGCTCGTCATTCCGGGGACCGCGAAGCGGTTAACCCGGAATCCAGATTGGGGGACAGCATCGCCTGGCTGGATTCCGGATCGCCCTGCCGGCGTCCGGAATGACGACGGGGATTAGGCAAGCAAGGGGGAACCACAATGGGAGAGAAGATCGCCGGCATGAGCGAGGACTGGCTGTCGGTCTGCCTCGGGTTCCTCGTGTTCGTGCTGTCGCTCGCAATGCTGGTTGGCACCGACCTCCTCGGCTGGGTGGTCTCGACCTCGGTCTGGGTCGATCTCTCGAAAGCGCTGGCGCCCGCCTCCACGGGTTACGCCGCGCTCGGCGGCGCCGGCGCGCTCATCGCGACCTACGTCGCGCTGCTCGTCGCGCTGACTGTCGGAGCAGCGCTGATGAAGGCCAACGTCAAGCGCTTCGCCCTCGGGTTCACCGCTGTCTTCTGGCTGAGCTACGTCTCCTGGATCATCGGCAGCTGGGCCAACATCGCGGCGACCACTCCAGCGCAGTTCAAGACCTTTGGCATCTCATGGTCGCTGCGCCTCACACCCGAGGCCGGGTTCATCGTAGCGCTGCTCGCCGGGCTCGCGGTCGGCAACTTCATGCCGAAGTTCGCGGCGTGGATGCAGGAGG
>DATJZQ010000104.1:0-22927 GCA_035499005.1 Burkholderiales bacterium
AGATCACCAGTGCGGGCGCCGCACCGAACGAAACCATGTCCGACAGTGAGTCGTATTCCGCGCCGAATGGACTCTGCGTGCGCGTGAGACGCGCGATGCGCCCGTCGAGGCCGTCGAACACCATGGCCACAAAGATGGCCAGCGCCGCAAACCCGAATTTCCCATTCATCGCCTGGACGATGGCATAGAAACCGGCGGCCAGCGCCACTGTGGTGATCGCGTTCGGCAGCCAGTAGATGCCCTGGCGGCGGATGCGTCCGCCCACCGCCCACTTGGGCTTGAAATGCGGTGGTTCGGGGTAGTTCATGCGGTCCATTCTAACCCTCGATTTGAGCCGCCACGACGCCAAGAACGCCAGGACAAAGCAAACGGCGGTTTCCCAGCCCACTAGGCGGACGCGTTGCCGTCGAAGCGAATCTGCTTACTTACGGCCACCCTCACCCCGCCTTCAACGGTCCCGCATTTCCTTACGGCCTTGGCGTCTTGGCGGCTAAAGCACGCTTTTGCAGGCCTGGCGTTGCCGCGGGTTAGCTCGGTTTGGGAAGGTCCGCGAACACCGTCTCCCCCGCGGTGACCTTGTCGCCGATGCTGACCCTCGGGGCGGTGCCAACGGGCAGGTAAAGATCGACGCGCGAACCGAAACGGATGAAACCGTAGCGCTGCCCGCGCGAGAGCCGATCGCCGGCGTTGGCGTAGCACAGGATGCGGCGGGCGACGAAGCCCGCCACCTGCACGCAAGTGAGGTCGATGCCGTCGTCGGTACGGATCCACAGCGCGGTCCGCTCGTTCTCGTCGGACGACTTGTCGAGCGACGCATTGAGGAAGCTGCCACCGTGATACCAGCGCTGCTTGACGATGCCCTCCACTGGGCTGCGGTTGGAATGCACGTTGATAACGTTCATGAACACGCTGATCTTGAGCGCGTCGCGCTGCAGATAGGGATCGCGTGCCTTCTGCACCAGCAAGACGCGGCCATCGGCCGGACTCACCGCGATGCCGGGCTCCGGCGGGGTATGTCTCGGCGGGTCGCGGAAGAACTGGATGACGAACACAGCCAACGCCCAGAACAGCAGCGACCAGCCGCCCAGAAAGGCGGTGGCCAACAAAGCGACAACGACCGCGATCGCGACGTGTGGCCAGCCTTCGCGGGCGATGAGAGGTTGAGACTCGACCACGCGGCGTCAGTTGCGCGACTGATCTACCAGCCGGCCCTTCTTGAGCCACGGCATCATTTCGCGCAGGCGTGCGCCGACCACCTCGACTGGGTGCTCGCGGCCGATGCGGCGCATCGCGTTCAACTTGGTTGCGCCGGTCTGGTTCTCCAGCAAAAACTCCTGAGCGTAAGCGCCGGTCTGGATTTCCTTCAGGATCCGGCGCATCTCGTCCTTGGTCTGCTCGGTGATAATGCGCGGTCCGCGGGTGAAGTCGCCGTACTCGGCATTGTTGGAGATCGAGTAGCGCATGTTGGCGATGCCGCCTTCGTACATCAGATCGACGATCAGCTTCAGCTCGTGCAGGCATTCGAAGTACGCCATCTCGGGCGCATAGCCTGCCTCCACCAGCACCTCGAAGCCCGCCTGCACCAGCGCCGTGCAGCCGCCGCACAGCACCACCTGCTCGCCGAACAGGTCGGTCTCGGTCTCTTCGCGGAAATTGGTCTCGATGACGCCGGCCCGCGCGCCGCCGATGGCGGCCGCGTAGGACAGCGCCAGATCGCGCGCCCGACCGCTGACATCCTGCGCCACCGCGATCAGGCACGGCGTGCCCGCCCCCTGCACGTACTGGTTGCGAACCGTGTGGCCGGGCGCCTTGGGCGCGATCATCACCACGTCCAGGTCGGCGCGCGGGATGACCTGCCCGAAGTGAATGTTGAACCCGTGCGCGAATCCGAGCGTGGCCCCCTTCTTCATGTTCGGCTCGACGTCCTTGCGATAAGTCGCGGCGATGTGCTCGTCCGGCATGAGCATCATCACGAAATCCGCGCCTTTCACCGCATCGCTCACCTCCTGCACCTTGAGGCCGGCGTTTGCCGCCTTGGTCCAGGATGGCCCGCCCTTGCGCAAGCCGACGGTGACGTTGACGCCCGACTCGTGCAGGTTAAGGGCGTGTGCATGTCCCTGCGAGCCGTAGCCCACGATCGTGATCTGCTTTCCTTTGATCAGGGACAGGTCCGCATCTTTGTCGTAATAGACTTTCATTCGATTGTCTCCTCCGTTCTTCAAACCTTCAGGACCCGGTCTCCGCGTCCGATGCCGGAGGCGCCGGTGCGCACGGTCTCCAGGATCGCGCCGCGCTCGATGGCGTTGAGGAACGCATCGAGCTTGCTGCCGGCGCCGGTCAATTCAATCGTGTAGGACTTGTCGGTGACGTCGATGATGCGCCCGCGGAAGATCTCAGCCATGCGCTTCATCTCGTCGCGGTCCTTGCCCGCCGCACGCACCTTCACCAGCATCAACTCGCGTTCGATGTGCTCCCCGTCCGACAGGTCGACGACCTTGACGACTTCGACCAGCTTGTTGAGCTGCTTGGTGATCTGCTCGATCACATCGTCCGATCCAGCGGTCACGATGGTCATGCGCGACAGAGTCGGATCCTCGGTCGGCGCAACCGTGAGCGATTCGATGTTGTAGCCGCGGGCGGAAAACAGCCCGGAGACGCGTGACAGCGCGCCCGCCTCGTTCTCGAGGAGCAAAGAGATGATGTGTCGCATGGCGCAGCCCTACCACTCAAACGAAGCGATCGACGGAGCCTCCGCGGTAACGCCCTCCTCGAGAAGGAGATGCGCCCTTGGCACGCCCTGGTGGGGCCGGCCAACTTGGGCGGAATGCCCGCCGGGTTGTCATTTGGCCCGGGGGCGAACCGCACCCCCGGGCCGAGAATTTCAAAAAGCCAACACCACAACCCTCAGACCAAAGTCATTTCCGATAGACCCTTCCCGGCGGGGATCATCGGGAACACGTTCTCGGTCTGATCGGTGACGAAGTCCAGGAACACCAGATCCTGCTTGCGGCCGAACGCCTCGCGTAATGCCGGCTCGACATCAACCGGCCTTTCGATGCGCATGCCAACGTGGCCGAACGACTGGGCCAGCGCGACGAAATCCGGCAGCGCGTCCATGTACGACTCCGAGTAGCGGTTGCCGTGAAAGAACTCCTGCCACTGCCGCACCATGCCCATGTAGCGGTTGTTCAGGTTGATCACTTTCACCGGGAGGCGGTACTGCTTGGCGGTGGACAGCTCCTGTATGCACATCAGAATGCTGGCCTCGCCAGTAACGCAGGCGACCACGGCTTCGGGATGCGCGAGCTGCACACCGAGCGCATAGGGCAGTCCGACCCCCATCGTTCCCAGTCCACCCGAGTTGATCCAGCGGCGCGGCTGGTTGAACTTGTAGAACTGCGCGGCCCACATCTGATGCTGCCCTACGTCCGAAGTCACGTACGCGTTGCCACCGGTGATCTCGTAGAGCTTCTCCACGACCAGCTGCGGCTTGATGATGGAAGCGGCGCGGTCGTACTTGAGGCAGTCCCGTTGCCTCCAAGTTTCGATCTGGCCCCACCAGGCCTTGAGTGCCTCGGGGTCCGGGCGCTCGCGCGCGGCGGCGATCTGCCGATTCATCTCCTGCAGCACTTCGCGCACGTCGCCGACGATGGGGATGTCGACTTTCACGCGCTTCGAAATCGAGGACGGGTCGATGTCGATGTGGATGATCTGACGCTGTTCCTGGTTGAAGTGCTTCGGGTTGCCGATCACGCGATCGTCGAAGCGCGCGCCGACGGCGAGCAGCACGTCGCAGTGCTGCATGGCCATGTTCGACTCGTAGGTGCCGTGCATGCCCAGCATGCCCGTGAACTGCGGGTCGGTGCCGGGAAAACCACCGAGGCCCATCAAGGTGTTGGTGCAAGGAAACCCAAGCGTGTGGACCAGCTGCGTGAGCTCGGCCGCAGCGTTGCCCAGAACCACGCCGCCACCCGTGTACACCATCGGGCGCCTGGCCTGCATCAGGAGCTGCATCGCCTTCTTGATCTGCCCCGCATGCCCCTTCACCACCGGGTTGTAAGAGCGCAGGCTGACGCTGTCCGGGTAGTGGAACTGCGTCTTAGTGAGCTGGATGTCCTTGGGGATGTCCACCAGCACCGGGCCGGGTCGGCCGGTCGCTGCGACGTAGAACGCTTTCTTGATGGTGAGCGCGAGGTCTTTGACGTCCTTCACCAGGAAGTTGTGCTTGACGCACGGGCGCGTGACGCCGACGGTGTCCACTTCCTGGAATGCGTCCTGGCCGATCGCGTGTGTCGGCACCTGACCGCAGATGATGACGAGCGGCACGGAATCCATGTACGCGGTCGCGATCCCGGTTACTGCATTGGTCACGCCGGGGCCAGAGGTAACCATGACCACGCCAACCTTGTTCGTGGAGCGCGCATAGCCATCGGCGCCATGCACAGCCGCCTGCTCGTGGCGCACCAGGATGTGCTTGAACTTATCCTGCTTGAAGATCTCGTCGTAGATCGGCAGGATGGCGCCGCCCGGGTAGCCGAATACGAACTCCACCCCCTCCGCCTGCAGGCAGCGAATGGTGATCTCTGCCCCGGTCAAATCGACCTGTGCCGACACTCCAGGGGTGGTCATCTCCATTTTTTTGGCCCTTGCCGCGCGATTGAAGTCCTGAGACAAAAAATCCCCGGTTGGGCGAAACCGAACGGGGAACTAATGAAGATACCTGCGGACGCCGCCGCGGTCAAGGAATTGTGTGGATAAAGAGAAGGTTGGCGCCTAGCGGCGGTTACTGATGGGCGCGGATCCAGGTCTTCCAGATCTGGAACAGCCCCGGGTCGCGCGCGGCGACGACCGAGCGGCGCCACAGATCGTCCGCCCAGAAGTCGTCATGGGTGAGCGTGCACATGCACCCGCCCGCCTCCTCCAGGATCAGGGCACCAGCTGCGTAATCCCATAGCTTCTGCCCGCCGTGCAGATACAGGTCCAGACGTCCCGCCGCGAGGTAGCACCACTCGAGCGTCCCGGCGCCGTAGTTGCGCTGCGAGGAGTAGGGCGGCGCCGCCGCAAGCTCCGCGGCAAGCCGCTTTCCCAGGCGCTTGAAATCGACGTTGGCCATCGCGTTGCGGATGTGCGGCACGTGCGATTTGATCGGCAGCGGCTCGCTCCCCAGCCATGCGCCACCGCCTCGCCGCGCGTGGAATATTTCGTCGGCAATCGGGTCGTACACCACGCCTAGCACGCTACGCCCATGCCGGATCAGCGCCACGGAGACGGCGAAGTAGGGCAGGCCGTTGACGAAATTGGACGTGCCGTCGATCGGATCGACGCACCACAGGCCGGCTTCGCCCCCCATCCACAGCTCGACCTGCCGCTCCTGGCTCATCTCCTCACCCACCACCGGGCCCGGATAGATCGATTGCAATGCGCTCGTGAGCGCTTCTTGAGCCGCGAGATCGGCTTCCGTGAACAGGCTGCCGTCGGACTTGCGCTGGTGAGCAACCTTGAGATAACGCGGCATGATCTGTTCCGCGGCGACCTGCTTCACCGCAGCGATCACGCGTTCGACCGTCTGGTTTTCTGTACTCGCTGAGGGAGTGTCGACGGTCTCCATGCGCAGGGACAACCGCTCAGCGGCGGCTCATCGCTGTTGCTTCCATTTGATGGAGCAACCCATGCTGGAAATCTGCTCGGCCGGACCCTTGCCGGTCTGTGCCACCTGCACCATAGCTTCGAACAGGTCGCGTTGCGCGTCGGGCACGGGGGAGGTACGCGAAGCATCTAGCCGCCCGCGATACTGCAGCTCGAGCTTCTGGTTGAAGCCAAAAAAGTCGGGCGTGCACACTGCGTCGTAAGCGCGCGCCACCTGCTGAGACTCGTCCCAGAGGTACGGGAAGGGGAAGCGCAGCTTCTCGGCCACGCGCTTCATGTTCTCGAACGAGTCCTCGGGATAGTCGGTGGGGTCGTTGGCGCTGATCGCGACCGATGCGATGCCGTGCTCCTTGAGCTCTTTGCAGTCTCGCACGATGCGATCGATCACGGCTTTGACGTACGGGCAGTGGTTGCAAATGAACATGACTACCAGGCCCTTGGACCCTTGCAGCTGCGCCAGGCGATAGCGTTTGCCGTCGGTGGCCGGCAGATCGAAATCGACAGCGTGCCAGCCAAAATTGCAGATGGGAGGGGTAGCAGCCATGCGAATACCCGCGGGACCGGGGCAAGCCTGCGCGCAATCGCGCAGTTCGACCCGGACGGTTGAACATGGCAAAATTCTAACATGGACAACAACTTGTCGCGCACACGCGGAAGCGCTTCAGCGACCGGGAGCGGCCTTCGACCGCCGCCGAGATTCTTCTGCGGGGGCGACCTCTCGCAGGGCGCAACGCGAGACCTGCCAGAGCCAGCCGTGCACCATGCCGCGCGCGTGCTGCGTCTAGCAATCGGCGATCCGGTCACCGTATTCAACGGCGCCGGTGGCGAATCCGCAGCGCGCATCGTCTCGATGAGCAAGGACCGCGTAGCTGTACGTCTGGGCCCGTGGCAAGGGCGCGAGGTCGAGCCGGTCGTGCGGGTGGCGCTGCTGCAGGGACTGAGTGCGCGCGAGCGCATGGATTTCACCGTGCAGAAGGCGGTAGAGCTGGGTGTGGCAGAGATCTTTCCGGTCGAGACGCGGCGGTCGGTCATGCGCCTCGCGCACGAACGCGCTGCGCGCCGGGTCGAGCATTGGCACAATCTGGTGGTGGCCGCTTGCGAGCAGTGCGGGCGCAACCGCGTGCCCGCGGTGCACCCGGTGTCGACCCTTTCCGACTGGCTCGGCGCCCATCCCCAGCCGCCGAGCGAGCAACGCCTGATGCTGTCGCCCCTCGCCGCGACGCGCTTGCGTGACCTGGCCGCTCCGCAACGGCTGTTGCTCCTGGCTGGCCCCGAGGGGGGATTTGCGCCGGACGAGGTAGAAATGGCACGCGCGTGCGGCTTCACGCCGGTGCGGCTCGGTCCGCGCGTATTGCGCACGGAGACCGCAGCCTTGGCGGCCCTGGCCGCGGTGCATGCCCTCTGGGGAGATCTGTAGAAACAGATCCTCCTATACAGCGTCGCTTTTGTACTTTCCGGAAGAGGAAGATCGGCCTATGAAGATCAATGGCAGCACTTTCATCGTCACTGGCGGCAGCTCAGGGTTAGGGGCCGCTACAGTAGAGACGCTTCTTGCCGAAGGCGGGAAGGCGGTGATCGCGGACGTGAATCGCGCCGCTGGCGAGGGGCTGGCGCAGCGTCTCGGCAAGCAGGCGTGCTTCATCGAAACCGACGTGACACGGGAGGATCACGCTCAAGCTGCAGTGCGGCTTGCGCTCGAGACCTTCGGAGGTCTGCACGGCTTGATCAACTGCGCTGGCATCGGCCTGGGCGAGAAGACCATCGGCAAGGAGGGCCCACACGCCCTGGCGACCTTCGCGCGGGTCATCAACATCAACCTCATCGGCACCTTCAACATGATCCGTGTGGCCGCGGACGCCATGTCGAAGCAGCAGCCGAATGCTGCGGGCGAGCGCGGCGTGATCGTCAATACGGCGTCGGTCGCGGCCTTCGACGGTCAGGTTGGACAGCCTGCGTACTCGGCTTCCAAGGCCGGCGTCGTCGGCATGACATTGCCCATTGCCCGTGACCTTGCGCGCAGTGGGATCCGCGTGATGACCATCGCGCCCGGCATCTTCGAGACGCCCATGCTCAAGGGCTTGCCGCAGGATGTGCAGGATTCTCTGGGGAAGCAGGTTCCCTTCCCTTCACGCCTGGGCCGGCCACCCGAATACGCCGCGCTGGTCAAGCACATCGTCGAGAACGAGATGCTGAACGGCGAAACCATACGGCTGGACGGCGCGATCCGCATGGCGCCGAAGTGAGAAAGACGTAGCCGATCGATGCAAGCGCCTTCGCCCGAACAGTTCGTCCACTGGTTCCGCGCCGCCGCCCCTTACATCCATGCGTTCCGCGGCCGTACCTTCGTCGTTGCCTTCGGCGGCGAAGTGGTGGCGGACAGCAAGCTCGTCGGCCTCACGCATGACCTCAACCTGCTGGCGAGTCTCGGCGTGCGCCTGGTGCTGGTGCACGGCGCCCGCCCGCAGATCGAAGCGCAGCTGAAGTCACGTGGAACGAGGCCGCGCTACGTGCGCGGGCTGCGCGTGACGGACGAAGCGGCAATGCAGTGCGTCAAACAAGCCAACGGTCAGCTACGCGTCGAGATCGAAGCACTGCTGTCCATGGGATTGCCGCATTCACCGATGGCCAATGCCACCATCCGCGTAGCCG
Source organism: Burkholderiales bacterium (assembly GCA_035499005.1). GTDB lineage: Bacteria > Pseudomonadota > Gammaproteobacteria > Burkholderiales > SHXO01 > SHXO01. The sequence continues at coordinate 8,296 of DATJZQ010000104.1, forward strand.
GGGGTAACTTTGTTGTCGCGCGTCCGCGCGGCGTGCTGGACGGTGTCGACATGCAATACACCGGTGAGGTGCGCCGTGTCCACGCCGACGCGATCCGTCAACGTCTCGACGCGGGCGACGTGGTGCTGCTCTCGCCGCTCGGTTACTCGCCGACGGGCGAAATCTTCAATCTCAGCATGGAGGACGTCGCCGCCGAGGCCGCCATCGCGGTAAGCGCCGACAAGCTCATATTCCTGATCGACGCGGCGGGCGTCGAGGATGATCAGCGCAACCTGCTGCGTGAGCTGACCGTGTCGCAGGCGCAGTCGCGACCGGCGGACGGCGAGGAGGTGGGCGGCGTGCATGGTCAGCTCAAGACGGCGATTCGCGCCTGTCGCGGCCGAGTAGGGCGCGCGCACCTGATCAGCCGACACCTGGACGGCGCGTTGCTGCTCGAATTGTTCACCCGCGATGGGGTAGGCACGATGGTGAGCCAGGATCCGCTCGAGCAACTGCGGGGGGCCGGGATCGACGACGTCGGCGGCATTCTGCAGCTGATCGAGCCGCTCGAAGCCGATGGTACCTTGGTCAAACGGCCGCGTGAGCTGCTCGAGATCGAGATCGGACGCTTCTTCGTTCTCCAGCACGATCGTGCCATCGTCGGCTGCGCCGCTCTTTATCCGTTTCCAGACGAGCACGCCGGAGAGCTCGCTTGCCTGGCCGTGCACCCTGAATACCGCAATGGAGGAGCGGGCGAGCGCCTGCTCCGTCGAGTGGAAAGCGAGGCGCGCCGCCAGGGTATGAGCGAGCTGTTCGTGCTCACGACGCGCGCCACGCACTGGTTCATCGAGCACGGTTTCGCCGAGTCGGCGGTCGACGCGCTTCCAGCCAGCAAGCAGGCTCTCTACAACCTCCAGCGGCGTTCGAAAGTGCTGGTCAAAGCGTTCTAGACGGGCCAGCCAAATTTGCAATTGCGGCTCGGGCGCCGGTTCGGCGGCAATCCCCGGCTCAAGTCCGCAACCGTGCCGACCGATGTTTGGGTATAGCGACGGCTCAAAGGTTTGCATGAAAGTGAGCGCTAGCTGCTACGTGGCACGCCAGTTCGGCTGGGCGGGTCCGTGGCTGGATCAAAGGAGCGGAGCGGCGTGAGGGCTCTGCTGAGTCGCTCCCTGCGCGCCAAACTGGTGCTGAGCAGCGTCCTGCTGCTCGTGCTGATGCTGGCTGCCCTCGCCGCGAACAGCCTGCGCCTGCTCGAGGACGCGCTGATCGACCAGGCGCGGGTGCGCGCTCGAATCCTGGCGCCGATGCTCAACGCGGCGCTGGCGGCCCCCCTGGCCAAACACGACTACGCAGCGGTGCGGCAGATCATGCGCGACAACCGCGCCGAGGACGCGCTCAACTACCTCGTGCTCCTCGACGAGAACAACCGCGTCGTCGCCGCCGACGGATGGGACGCCGGCAAGCCGTTGCCGCCGCTGGAAGACATCGAATCTCGCGCTGACTTCAGGTCAGACGGGCGTTTCGATTCGCAGGTCCCGATCAGCCTCGGAGGTCGACGCTACGGGGTGCTGCGCTACGCACTTTCCACTTCGTTCCTCGACGCCGCTCGCAGCGGCCTGCTGCGGGGCAGCCTGATCATCGCGGCGGCGGCGATCGTGATCTCGATCGTTCTCCAATTTGCGTTGGGGCTATGGCTGACACGTCACTTGCGGCGCCTGACAGCCGCCGGGGAAGCAATGGCGAGCGGCGACTTGACCGCGCGAGTCGCGGTCGAGTCGGACGACGAGGTCGGTCAGCTCGCGGCCGCGTTCAACACCATGGCCGAGGCGGTGCAGGATCGCGTGCGGGAGCTGCGTGCGTCAGAGGCAAAGTTCCACGCCATCGCCGATTACAGCTACGGCTGCGAACTGTGGATTGGACCGACGACGCAGCTGCTGTGGATCAACTCGCGCGTCGAGACCATCAGCGGCTTCACGGTGGAAGACTGCCATGCCATGGCGGACTTCCCACTGCCGATGGTCTCACCTCAGGATTGGAAGAAGGTGCGCGAGGCCATCGCCGGCGCGCTCCACGGCACCACCGGCAACGACTTCCTGTTCCGCGCGCGGCGCAAAGACGGGTCCGAATTCTGGGCCTCGGCCGACTGGCGGCCGATCTACGGCTCCGACCAGGCTTATCTCGGTCTGCGCCTTTCTGTGCACGATGTGACCGGACGCCAGGAGGCCGAGAACAAGCTGTCGGAGACGCTGCGCCAGTTGGAGCGGGCCAACGCCATCCAGAAGGAGTACCTGGTTTTGGCGAGCGACGAGCGGGCACGTCTCAACGCTCTGCTGAGCGCCATGCAGATCGGCATCCTGTTCGTCGACCGCAACAACCGGGTGATCTACTCGAATCCGGCATTCGAACAGATCTGGCTGTTCAGCCGCAGCAAGTCGCACTTCGCCGGCATGGATGCAGCCGCGCTGCTACTGCAGACGACCGAGCGTGTGAGCGGGGGCGGCGAAGCGTTGCACGACCTGCTGCGGCTCGCCAACGAAGGCGAGCCCGCGCCGCCGGCCGAGATTGAGATGTCCGACGGGCGCCTCATCACACGTGTCGGTCACTCGGTGCGCGACTCGGCCGGGCAGATCGTGGGTTATCTTTGGCTGTTCGAGGACGTCACGCGCGAGCGCCAGACCGCGAACCAGATCCTCTACCTCGCAGAACGCGACGCGCTGACCGGGCTGTTCAACCGGCACCGCTTCCAGGAGGAATTGACCCGCATGCTGTCGAGCGGAGAGCGGCGCAGGCGGCGGGTCGCGCTGCTGTTCTTTGACATCGACGAGTTCAAGCACGTCAACGACAGCTTCGGGCATCGCGCCGGGGACGCACTGCTGATCCGATCGGCGGGCGAAGTGTCGGCACAGGTTCGACGCAATGAGATTTTCGCGCGTTTGGGGGGCGACGAGTTTGCCATCCTGGCGCCCGATATCTCGGACCAGGAGGCCGAGTCGTTCGCCGAACGCATCGTGCGGGCGATTGCGCGCATCCCCTTCAGCTTCGAAGGCAACAGCCTGCGCCTCACCTGCAGCCTCGGCGTAGCGGTCTACCCGGACCACGCCACCACCGCCGAGGATCTGGTCGCGCACGCGGACGCCGCCATGTACCAAGCGAAGGAGGCCGGCAAGAACACCTGGCGCATGTATCGCGAGGACGCGCACAGCTCGCGCCAGATGCTGGCTCGGCTCAACTGGAACGAGCGGATCGAGGCGGCTCTCGAGCAAGACCTGCTGCGGCTGCATCACCAGGGCGTGTTCTATTGCGGCTCCGGCCGGTTGAGCCATGTCGAGGCACTGGTGCGCATGATCGATCGCGACGATCCGGGACGTATCGTCATGCCCAGCAGCTTCATCCCCGCAGCCGAGAAAACCGGCAAGATCCTCGACATCGATCGTTGGGTGATCGATGCAAGCGTCACCGCCCTGTCGCGCTTCCCGCACATCGGGGCGATCGCGCTCAACGTATCCGGCCGCTCGCTCAACGAACCTACGCTGCCGCGCTTTATCACCGAAGCGCTGCGCCGGCGCGAAGTGGATCCCAGTCGCCTGATCGTCGAGATCACTGAAACCTCGGCCGTGTCCGACCTGCACGACGCGCAGCGTTTCATCGAGTCGATGCGCGAAAACGGGGTGCGCGTGTGCCTCGATGATTTCGGTTCCGGCTTCTCCTCGTTCGCCTATCTCAAGCACCTCGATGTCGACATGCTCAAGATCGACGGCCAGTTCATACGCAATCTGCCGAGCGACCGCGACAACCAGGTGTTCGTGAAAGCCATCGTCGATGTGGCGAAGGGATTGAAGAAGCTGACCGTTGCCGAGTGCGTCGAAGACCTCGGAACGCTCGAGGTTCTGCTCAGCTTCGGGGTGGATCTGGCGCAGGGTTATCACCTGGAGGAGCCCACGGCACATCACCCGGCCTTGAGGCCGGAGCATGCTATGGCGAACGGCGAAGGCATGAAGGGCGAATGAGCGACGGGCAGCCCGCGCTCGGCCTTCGCCGTTCCATCACTTGCTCACTCCCCTGAACCCGCCAAGTACTATAATTTCATTCTTTCGCACGACCGCACTCATTCTCCCCAGGCTGCTTCAGGACGATCGCCATGGCCCGCATGGTGCACTGCGTAAAACTCGGGCGGGATGCGGAGGGCCTCGACTTCCCACCGTATCCGGGCGAAATCGGAAGACGCCTCTACGATAACGTCTCGAAACAGGCTTGGCAGGCCTGGCTCGAGCATCAAAAAATGCTGATCAACGAGAATCGGCTCAACTTGGCCGAGTCGAGGGCGCGCAAGTATCTGGAGGAGCAGATGCTGAAGCATTTCTTCGGCGGCGGCGCGGACCAGGCGGCCGGCTACGTGCCCCCCGAAAAACGATAACTACACGAGACCACCATGCCCCGCGAGTTCGACACCGAAACACCGGTGGCGATTGACGCTGCCATCGCCCCGACACGCACCAAAGCGCGCAAGCTCAAGGATGTTCCGGCGGTAGCTGCATCGCCCCATCTGCTCAACCGCGAGATCGGTCAACTCGAGTTCAACCGCCGCGTGCTCGCTCAGGCGGCCGATGCCGAGGTTCCGCTGCTCGAGCGCTTGCGCTTCCTGTGCATCGTCAGCAGCAACATGGACGAGTTCTTCGAGATCCGGGTCGCGGGCCTCAAAGCTCAGATCGATGAAGGCGCGGACACGCCGGGGCCGGACGGCATCGCCCCCTCGGCCGTGTTCCGGGAGGTGTCGCGTCAGGCCCACCAACTCGTCGCGCAGCAATACGAGCTGTTCAATCAGAGCCTGGTCCCGCTCCTGGCAAAGGAGGGCGTGCGCTTTCTGCGCCGCGGCCAGTGGAACGGCGCGCAGCGCGACTGGATCAAGGACTATTTTTTCCGAGAACTGATGCCGGTGTTGACACCCATAGGCCTGGACCCTGCGCACCCCTTCCCTCGCATTCTCAACAAGAGCCTCAACTTCGCGGTTCAGCTGTCGGGCAAGGACGCCTTCGGGCGCAAGTCCGGCATCGCGCTGGTGCAGGCGCCCAGAGTCCTGCCCCGCCTGATCAAACTGCCGCGTGACATCGCCGGATGCGAGCACGGCTTCGTGTTCCTGTCTTCCGTCATCCACGCGCATGTGGGAGAGCTGTTCGCCGGGATGCAGGTGCTGGGCTGCTACCAGTTCCGCGTCACCCGCAACAGCGACCTGTACGTGGACGAAGAGGAAATCAAGAACCTGCGCACGGCCCTGCAGGGTGAGCTCTCGGAGCGCCGGTTTGGCGATGCAGTCCGTCTGGAGACCGCGTCCGAATGCCCGCCGGAAATGGTGGAATTCCTGCTGCAGCAATTCGGTTTGGGCGCCGACGACTTGTATCAGGTCAGTGGGCCGGTCAATCTCGTGCGCCTGATGCAGATCCCGGACGAAGTCGACGCGCCGGAGCTCAAGTACCGGCCATTTACCCCCGGTGTTCCGGAGGCGCTGGTCAAGCGTCCCGACATGTTCTCCGCCATCCGCAAGGGCGACATCCTGCTGCACCACCCGTATCAGTCGTTCAAGCTGGTGATCAACTTCATCGAGCAGGCGGCGAAGGATCCGGATGTCGTGGCGATCAAGCAAACGGTCTACCGCACCGGCGTCAATTCGGAGCTGATGCAGATCCTGGTCGAGGCGGCGCGGCGCGGTAAAGAGATCACGGTCGTCGTTGAGCTGCTTGCCCGGTTCGACGAAGAGGCCAACATCAACTGGGCATCTCAGCTCGAAGAGGTCGGCGCGCACGTCGTCTACGGTATCGTCGGGCACAAAACTCACGCCAAGCTCGCCCTGGTCGTGCGCCGCGAGGGGGGACAGCTGCGGCGCTACTGCCATCTCGGCACCGGCAACTATCACTCTCGCACCGCGATGCTGTACACCGATTTCGGCATCTTTACGTGCAATGAGGAAATCGGTGCGGACGTGAACAACGTGTTCATGCAGCTCACCAGCCTGGGCAAGGCCGGCAAGCTGCGCCATCTGTGGCAGTCGCCGTTCACGCTGCACGCGCAGGTGGTGGCAGCGATCCGGCGTGAGACCGAGCAGGCGAAGGCCGGCAAGAAAGCCGGCATCGTGGCCAAGATGAACGCTTTGCTGGAACCGGAAATCATCAGCGAGCTCTACGAGGCGTCGAAGGCCGGCGTCAAGGTAGACCTGATCATCCGTGGGATTTGCGCGCTGCGCCCCGGGGTGCCGGGCCTGTCCGAGAACATCCGCGTGCGCTCGATCATCGGCCGCTTCCTGGAACACCATCGCGTCTATTACTTCGAGAGCACCGGTGCCGTCTATCTCGCCAGCGCCGACTGGATGGACCGCAACTTCTTCCGCCGCATCGAGGTCGCTTTTCCGTCGCTCGATACCAAGCTCAGCAAGCGGGTGGTGGAAGAGGGCCTCAGGAAGTACCTGGCCGACAATACACAGGCCTGGGAGATGCATCCCGACGGGCACTATGAGCGCCTCAGGCCCGGGCGCAATGCCCCGCGCTGTGCGCAGATCGAGTTGTTGAACGAGCTCGCCACGCCGCGCGCCCTGGAAGAGGCGGCTGACAAGGTCAAGAAGCCGAAGCGCAAGCACAAGGGATGACATAGTGACGGTGTAGGGCAGCCCCCTCATCCCAGCGTCGCCTTTCCCTACGTGCCTCGCTTGTGGCCGCCGAAATCGAACTCAAGCTCGCGATCTCGCCGCACGACATTCCCAAGCTGGCGCGGATTCCGCTGCTCAAATCGGCCTCTCGCAGAGACGTCACCACGTCGCACGTCTTCAGCATCTACTACGACACGCCCGATTTCGAGCTTCGCGACCAAAGGGTCGCACTGCGGCTTCGCCGGGTAGGTGCGCGTTGGATGCAAACCCTGAAGACAGCCGGTCGGGTGGAAGCGGGTTTGCACGAGCGCGAGGAAATCGAGACGCCGGTGCCCGCTCAGATCCTCAACTACCCGGTGCTGGCTGAATCCGGCGCCGCCGAGGTGCTGGCAGATCCCAAGCTACCCTACCGTCTGCGCCCCGTATTCGTGACCGATTTCAGGCGCACCACGCGGCACCTCCAACCCGTGGCTGGCACCGAGATCGAGGTTTGTCTCGACCGCGGCACGATCTCGGCGGGAGGGTCGCAGCTCCCGCTCAGCGAACTCGAGCTCGAGCTTAAGAGCGGCGCTCCAGACCAGCTGCTGGAGCTTGCGCTCGGACTGCTGGAGCGAGTGCCGTTACGCCTGGAAGCCGCCAGCAAGGCTCAGCGCGGCTACGCGCTCGCCGCGGGGCTGACTGCGGGACCGGTCAAAGCCACTCTGCCGGGTCTGCGCCCCGACATGCCGGTGAGCGAGGCATTCCGCACCATCGTGTTCGCGTGCATCGCCCATCTGCAGGCGAATGAGCGCGGCCTGCTCGAGACCGAGGACCCCGAATATCTACACCAGGCCCGCGTTGCTCTGCGGCGTCTGCGCGCCGCCTTGAGCGTGTTCGGCGGCGCCTTCCCGCGCGTGCTGTTCGAGGAGGTGATCGCCGGGCTGCGGCAGCTCGGCGGTTCCCTTGGCCCAGCGCGCGATTGGGATGTGTTCTCGATCGAGACGTTGCCGGCGTTGTCCGCATACTTCCCAGGCGAGGCGGGACTGCATCGCCTTACCGAGCACACCGCGGAGCTGCGCGCTGCGGCCGACGATGCCGCACGTCAGGCGATCGCCTCTCCCCGTCACACCGAGCTGCTGCTGAAGCTGACCGGGATCTTTTTGCGCGAGCCATGGCTGCAGCTCGACGACAGCGCATCGGCGGCACAACGCGCCTTGCCGCTGCCTGAGTTCTCCGCGAGCGTGCTGCAGCGGCGGCACAGGAAAGCGCTCAAGCATGGTCGGCACCTCGCTGAAGTCGACGCCGCGGGCCTGCATGCGTTGCGCATCCAGGTCAAGAAGCTGCGTTATCCGGCGGAATTCTTCTCGACGCTGTACAACGGCGACGGGTTGCGTGACTATCTGAAGGCGCTCGCCGACCTGCAGCAACTGCTCGGGGAGCTGAACGACGCCGCCACTGTCGAGCGTCTGATGGAGCCGCTGCGCGGACGCGACGGTTCCGAGCAGTGGCTGGAGGCAGCGGGTCTGGTGCGCGGCTGGGCGGCGGGTGGAGCCCCCGTCCGTCGGGAGCAGCTCACGCACGCATGGCAGCGATTTCGCGACTGCAAGGCATTCTGGCACTGATGGATCTCATCCTCTGGCGGCATGCGGATGCGCAGGACGGCGCCCCGGATCTCGGGCGGGAACTGACTGACAAAGGACACCGCCAGGCGGCCGACATGGCGAAATGGCTCAAGCTGCATCTGCCCAAAGGCATCAAGGTTCTAGTGAGCCCCGCGGCACGCGCGCAGCAGACGGCGCGTGCGCTCACACACGACTATCAGACCGTAGCGGAAATTGGCCCGGGCGCATCCTATGAATCAGTATTGAGCGCGGCTGGCTGGCCCGATCACGATGGAACAGTGCTCGTCGTCGGACACCAGCCGACTTTGGGTCAGACGGCGGCCGTGCTTCTGTCCGGAGATGCAACCGACGTCAGCATGAAAAAAGGCGCCATCTGGTGGTTCGCAAACCGCGCGCGCGGCAGACATCACGAGGTGACGCTCCGCGCCGTGCTCTCGCCTGACCTCGTCTGAGCGGCGCCGCGCCGGCTACTGCGTACTGGCGAAGCTCACCTCGATGCGTGTGCCGCCGGCCCGCGGGTTATCCAGCCGGATCTGTGCCCGGTGCACCTGAGCGATCTCTCGCACGATCGCCAGACCCAGCCCCGAACCCTCCCCCGGGGAGTCAGGCAGACGGTAGAAGCGCTCGAATACACGCTCGCGCTCGGCCTCGGGAATCCCCGGGCCGCTGTCCTCGACTTCGAGGTAGGCTTCTGCGCCGCGAGTGCCACAGCGCACCGTGACCTGCCCGCCGTATGGCGTATAGGCGAGCGCATTCTCCACCAGGTTTGCGGTCAATTCCTTCGCCAGCCAGTCGGAGCCGTGGATCAGCGCGGGCTTCGCCTCGAAACCGATGTCGATGTTCTTGGCCAGTGCCCGATCCAGGTACGTAGACGCGCTCGCCTCCACGACATCGCGCAGGTCGACGGTACGCATGCCCTGCAGCAAGCTCGCGCTCGGCTCGGCGCGGGCCAGCGCCAGCACCTGATTGGTCATGCGCACCAGGCGCGAAGCGCTGTCTTGAAGGGAGCGCAGCCGCTGCTTCAGCTGTTCCGGATCGCGCTCGTTGTCCGCCAGCTCGAGCTGCGTCTGCAGGCCCGCGAGCGGCGTGCGCAGCTGGTGCGCCGCGTTGGCGAGAAACCGCTGCTGCGCCTCCGACGAGGCGCGCAGGAGTCGCAATAACCGGTTGAGCGCCTGGACCAGCGGTTTGACTTCGCTCGGGATCTGCGCTTCGTCTACCGGACGCAGATCCTCGGCGGTGCGCTTCTCGAGATCCTCGCGCAAGCGCGTTAACGGCGCCAAGCCGAATCGGACACCAAAGTACACCAGCAGCAGCGTGGCGGCCACCAGCAGCAGATCCTGCAGCGCGTCCATGGTCACGAAGCGCGCCGCCAGCTGATCGCGCCGGCGCGTCGTTTGGGCGACCTGGACCACGACCTCGCCGCCGGGCGTGGCGCTGCGGTACACGACGACGCGGACCCGCTTGCCCAGATACTCGGCGCCGTAGTATGCGGGACTTTGCTCGATACCCTGCGGAGCGGGGGGTAAGTCTCCACTGCCCGAGACGATCTGACCGCGCGGATCGCGTACGAGATAGTAGATCTGGTCGAACCTGCTGCTGTGCAGGGCCATCGCGGCTTGCGGCGGTAGACCCAGGGAGAAGACACCATCGCGGTACTGGACGTGAGCGGCGATGGCGACGGCGGTATCGGCCAAGGCCTGGTCGTAGGCCTCGCGCGTCGGCTCGGTGGAGGTCTCCATATCGGTCCAGACGTTGACCGCCAAAACAATCGCCAGCCCGGGCATCAGCAACCACAGCATCCGCCGCCGAATACTCGGCACGGTGCGATCAGGAGTCAAGCGCATCGAGCCGGTACCCTATGCCGCGCACCGTGCGTATGCAAATGCCACCGTGCTCGAGCTTGGCGCGCAAGCGCGAGACATGGACCTCGACGGCATTCGGCGTAAGGTCTACGCTCCAGCCGCCCAGGCTCTGCACCAGGCGATCCTTGCTCACGACGCGCGGAGCGTTGAGCAGCATGTATTCCAGGATGGACCACTCGCGCGGCGTAAGCTCGAGCGGGCTGTCGCCAAGCCTTGCACTGCGCCGCTCCAGGTGCATCCACAGCGGGCCATAGCTCACCTCCGAGCTCGCCACCAGGTTGGAGCGGCGGATGAGGGCGCGAGCGCGGGCGACCAGCTCGCGCAACTCGAAAGGCTTGACCATGAAATCGTCCGCGCCGAACTCGAAGCTGTCGACGCGCTCATCCAGGCTGTCGCGCGCGGTGAGGATCAGCACGGGCAGGACCAGGCCGTGCCGACGCACACGCCGGACGAGCTCGAGGCCATCTATTTTCGGCAACCCCAAGTCCACGATCGCCAGATCGAAGGACTCACGGCGCAGGCAACTGTCCGCCGACTCGGCCGACCCCACCGCGTCGGCGACAAAACCCGCCTGCTCCAGTCCGAGCTTGACCCCGTCGGCTACTAGCGGATCATCCTCGACGATCAAAACGCGCATGAACAAATCCTGCTGAGCTATCGCCTGATGGAAAGGCGGAAGCACCAATCCCCCGCTGCTCTCACGGATATTAGGCTCCCCAACCTGTCACTTTCCTGACATGAGTCCGAGAGCATCGACGCTGCGGCATCACGCAACACAAACAAGACCAGAGATGCGGTTTTTGACTCACGCCCAGGGATCGTCTAGTCTTGCCGATATCGACCCACGATAACGATGGCAGATATCGTTCGCGACGTGTTCATGGCTTTCGTGCGCGTGCACCTGCTCCATCACGCCTCGGAGCAGCCGATCTACGGCGTGGCGATGATCCAGGAGCTGGCGCGCCACGGCTATAGGCTCAGTCCCGGCACCCTGTATCCCATCTTGCGCGGGCTCGAAGAAGCGGGATTTTTGCGCTGTGAGCCAGTCGTGACCGCCGGCAAAGTCCGTAAGTACTACAGCATTACGGCGGCCGGCCGCAGAGCGCTCGAGGGCTTCAAGGCGAAGATCCGCGAGCTGGTCGGAGAGGCGTTGTATGGCGCCGAGCCACCCGTGGTGAAGTCCGCCAGGCGAACGACGGCACGTCGATAGTTCTGAGCGGGATGCGGGCACCGGCAGGAGCGAAGCCTGGGACCAGACTCGGCCAGGAACAGATTTAAGGAGTCAGCAGATGACCAGCGTCAGGAGGCGACGGCATTTTCTAGCAGCGGGCGGAACGTGGGCGGTCGCGTCCGCGGTGCTCGGGGCGGCAGCAGACGAACACAGCCAGGCGGAACGCGCAGACGCAAGCGAAGATGAAGTCAGCCCGCCCGAGGATCTGATGCGCGAGCACGGCGTTTTACGCCGCATTCTGCTCATCTACGACGAGATTCTGTGGCGGCGGATGGCGCACGATCAGGATTTTCCGCCGGAGGTCCTGTCCGGTTCGGCCGGAATCGTGCGCGGCTTCGTGGAGGACTATCACGAGAAGCTCGAGGAGGAGTACGTGTTTCCCCGCTTCCGTGCAGCCGGGAAGCAGATCGAGCTGGTCGACACGCTCGTGGCCCAGCATCGTGGCGGCCGCGTGCTCACCGATGTCGTCTTGCAGCGCGCGAATGAAAGGGCACTCAAGGATCCTGGTGACCGAGCCAAGATCATGGCCAGCCTGCGCCTGTTTGCACGCATGTATCGGCCGCACGCGGCGCGCGAGGATACGGTGTTGTTCCCCGCTCTGCGGGCTGTTGTCTCGCCTCACGAGTTCGATGCGCTGGGAGAGGAGTTCGAAGACAAAGAGCGCGAGCTGTTCGGCCAGGAAGGATTCAAAGGTGTCGTCGAGCGGGTGGCGGGGTTGGAGCGGAAGCTCGGCATTTACGACCTGGCCGACTTCACCGCTTCATGGACGCAGGGCTGACGCCGGGTGGACGGTATCGAGGACGAGGGCGGCGCGCCGCCGTTCGCCGCAAAACCAGCGATCGTTCGAGCCCACCAAGTTTTCCTGGCCTTTCTCAAGCTTGGGCTGACCTCCTTTGGCGGGCCGGTGGCCCATCTTGGATACTTCCGCGAGGAGTTCGTCGAACGCAGGAAATGGCTCGGTGACAAGACCTATTCCGATCTGGTCGCGCTCTGCCAGCTCTTACCCGGGCCGGCAAGCAGTCAGGTGGGGATCGCGCTGGGCATCTCCAAAGGCGGCTTGCGCGGCGGGCTGGCCGCCTGGTTGGGGTTCACGTTGCCCTCGGCGGTCGCGCTCACCGCCTTTGGATACGGTATCTCGAGCTTTGGCCGCGTTGGAGACTCGGGCGCTATCCATGGTCTGAAAATCGCTGCGGTCGCAGTCGTTGCGCTGGCGGTATGGGGCATGGGGCGGACACTGTGCCCCGACGCCAAGCGCGCTTCTCTCGCCGTACTGTCGGCTTTGGCGGCGCTCGCCTGGCCTAATGTGACCGGCCAGATCGGCGCCATCTTAGCCTGCGGGCTAATCGGCTGGTGGGCGAAGCCCTCCACCGCGGTCGCGGAGCCGCCGGCCCCGCATGACTTCGGGGTGACGAGAACGGCGGCGATCTTCGCTTGGGTTGTGTTCTTCGGTCTGCTGATCGGGCTGCCGCTTCTGTCGCGATCCGTTCAGAGCCATGCGCTCGCACTGTTCGACAGCTTTTACCGATCGGGCTCGCTGGTGTTCGGCGGCGGACATGTCGTGCTGCCTCTGCTGCGCGCCGAGGTCGTTCCTCGCGGATGGATCGACGACAGTTCGTTTCTTGCGGGCTACGGCGCGGCGCAGGCCGTGCCTGGCCCACTATTCACGTTCGCTGCCTACCTGGGAACGGTGATGACGACGGCGCCGAACGGCTGGATCGGGGCAGGGCTGTGTCTGGTCGCGATCTTTCTGCCCTCGTTTCTGCTCATGGTTGGTGCCTTGCCGCTCTGGGAAATGCTGCGAAGACGCAGTGGAATCCAGGCCGCACTGAGCGGTGTCAATGCCGGAGTGGTCGGTTTACTGCTCGCTGCTCTGTATGATCCGGTCTGGACCAGCGCCATCCACTCGCGTGCGGATTTCGGCCTGGCGCTGGTTGCGTTTGTCCTGTTGGCCTGGTGGAAAGTCTCACCGGTCATGGTTGTGGTCCTGTCCGCGGTGGGCGGCTGGTTCATCGCAGCGAATTGACAAGCTACGGAGCGACCAGTAGCGTTGTCTTGCACAACCCACAGAGCTGAAATGCCCTCTTCAGCAGCGATCCCGCACGACTTGCCGGCCGTGACCGCGCAGCTCAGCTATCTGGCCGCGGCGGACGGGCCGATGCAAGTGCGCGTCTTCCCGCCTGGCAGCGGACTCGCGACGCAGCGCCCCGCGTCCGTCCAGCACCAGGTGTCGATCTGGGATGCCCGTCCGATCGCGGACCGGCTTCGACTCGACGAGCATGGGTTCGAGCTGCAGCGCGGGCGATCGGCGTTCACCGATTTCTACCAGGAAGCCGCTGTGCGCGAACGCTATTACCCGGAGGTTGAGCACCTCCTGCAGGCGCTGACCAGCGCGCTGGCGGTGATCGCGTTCGACCACAACGTACGGAGCGCCGCACGCGCCGCGCGCGGAGAGCTCGGCGTACGGGTCCCCGTCGATCAGGTCCACAACGATTACACCGAGCAATCGGGTCCGAAGCGCAGCGCGGAGATTCTGGAGGACAAGGGACGGTCTGATCTAGCCGGTCACCGCGTCGCGTTTGTCAACTTGTGGCGGCCGATCGTTGGCCCCGTTGTGGATAACCCGCTCGCGGTGTGCGATGCGCGCAGCGTTGCTCGCGAGGATCTCGTCGCCACCGACATCCATCATTTCGGCGAAGACGACCTGGCCGTGCCGCGTCACCGTGGCCAGATCTACTCGGTGCGCTATAACCCCGCACACCGCTGGTTCTACGCGTCGGATATGCAGCCCGATGAGTTCCTGCTCCTCAAATGCTATGACTCGCGAGCCGAGGTAAGCGCGCGTTTCATGCCGCACACTGGTTTTCGAAATCCGGCATGTCCGCGTGACTTCGTGCCGCGCGAGAGTATCGAGACGCGGACCCTGGTGGTGTTCGACGAACCTGCCTGACCCGCATCTGTCTGACTCAGAACGCCAGGCCGTGCACCTGGCACGCTCGATGCGGTCGGTGCACTGGATGCCAACCGCGGTCTTGCGCTGACAAGTAGAGTATGATGCGAGCGTTTCCCGCGTCGACCTTTTCGACCTTGCAGCGGGATCAAGCAGCTGTTCCGCAGTGCAGTATCTGGATGCCTCACACCAACGATAAGGACAGGTCGCCATGCGCCTGCTGCTGATCAACCCCCGGTTTCCCGAGAGTTTCTGGAGCTCCAAGTGGGCGCTCGACCATATTCTCCCGGGCAAGCGCGCGATTAATCCACCGCTCGGTCTCGCTACCTTAGCCGCGCTGTGCCCGTCACACTGGGACGTGGAGATCATCGACGAGAA
>DATJZQ010000105.1:0-16561 GCA_035499005.1 Burkholderiales bacterium
CCGAGCGTGGAGCCTGCCTGCCCGACTGTCGTCAAGCCAGTGCGGATCGGGATCTCGCCGGTGATGAAGTTCGCGCGGCCCGCAGTGCAGCTTGCCTCCGCGTAGTAGTCGGTGAACATCATGCCCTGGCGCGCCAACTGGTCGAGGTTCGGCGTGCGCCCAGCCATGATGCCGCGGTGGTAGGCGCCGACGTTGAACCAGCCGACGTCGTCGGCCATGATGAAGACGATGTTGGGTTTGCTCTGCGCGTGTGCCGTCGTCGCGAGGGCGACTGAGCACAACGCCATGAGCGTCAACCACAACGCTCGCAGCCAGGTGCTGGTTGCTTTCATGCGTGATCTCCTGTTTCTGGTTCGCAGGAATCCAAGCAGCCGATCTGCTCGGAATCTCACGAAGCGGGGCATCTTACGCTGATATGCTTGCAGATGACAGTTGCACGCGAGTGACAGCGACGCTTGCGTACGCGCTCGCAGTTCAATCTGCCAGCCGGATGGCGGGCGGCTGCCAGGAGCCGTCTCCCGCGGGGAGGATCGAGGGCGGCTCGCTCTTCGGCCAGTAGAGGCGCATCACGAGATACATCGGCCCGCTCGGCGCAGGCAGCCAGTTCGACTCCCTGTCCTGGCCCGGCGAATCCTTCTGGATGTAGATCGTGAGCGAGCCGTCTGCGTCCTGCTTCATGCTGGGCAGCATCGGCGAGTTGACAAGGTAGCGATCGATCGGGTTCTCGATCAGGAGCTGCGTCTTGCCGTCGTACAGGGTCAGCGACCAGAATGCGTTGACCGGCGGATAGTGATCCTTGGCAAACGTCAGCGCGTACTTGTGCTTCGATCCGTCGAGCTCCGAGCCGTCCGCGAGAGTCTTGGTCGCCGGATACACCGCCTCGACCGCATCGTTGCCGTAGATACCGGCCTTCGCTGCGGCAGCGCGCATCAGCCAGTTGCCGTGGTAGAAATCCCGATCGCCGAAGGCCGATCCAATATTCCAGCCGTTGATCTTTCTGCCGAGCGCGGCAACTTGCTCCGCGACTTTGTCCTCGCCGTCTTTCACGCCTAAGTCGACTTCGATCTTGTGTTCGGGGGAGAGCTCCGAGATGTTGAACTTCTTGCCTGCGCCGATCCCGATGCGGGCGAGCTTGGTGCGAATGTCCTTTTCTTCGGGTCCGGGCGGCGCGAACTGCAAGACGAATTCGAGGTAGTCGAAGAAGTTCTCCTTTGCCAGTTGCCTGTCGATCTTCGGGAAGTTGACCGGTGGAGCAGGCGGCGGAGGCGACCGGTGCAGATACGCCGACAGCGGCTGCACCTTGTACCCGGCCTGCACTCTCTCGACGTTCTGCATGTCCTGCGGATTGAAGAGCTGCGTCCGGTAGATGACCGTCGTGAACTGCGTGGAAGAATGGAATACCTGCCGCACGCCGGCGGGCGGACTGCCTTGCCAGCCCGGGCCCGCCACCAGGTAGTCACCGGCGCCGTCGCCGGTGGCGCGGCTGCCGATGTAGCCGAAGTTGAAGGTGTTCCAGTCGCAGAGCTGCACCGAGTAGTAACGTTGCTTCTCCACCGCGGGAACGGAGAGCACGTACGGCTCCGCGCGCAGGTCGAGCCCCAACATCGAATACGGCGTATCGCTGTTGGGCGTGACGACCGAGGTGTCTTTGTAGGTGAAGAGCCGGCGCTCGTTGTAGATCTGGTTGAACGGCGCCTTCCACTGGCCGGAGTTGCGGTCGATGAAGTAGTCGTACACGACCGCGTAGTTCATCACGAGGGGCAGGCCGTAAATCAGGCCTTCCTCGGCGACGAACTTGGTCTCGGTGAAACCCGGCCTTCTTTTGGCGGCCTTCTCGGCCTGGGCGATGGCGTCCTTCTTCGTTGCGCAGCCGCCGAGGCCGGCGAGCGCCATCGCAAGGGCTACCCCTAGAAACCGCAGCTTCGTCATCCTGTGGAACCTTGAGTACGACCGCGGTTGCATAGTAACGCCAACGCTGCGGTCTGTAGTTGGAGTCGCCGCGACCGGCCGCGCCGGATTTCTGGTGAGGGCGGCAACGCCGCCCTCGCCGATCCGCTAACACGGGTGGTCGCGCTTCACCACTCGCGCGCACGGCCACGACATTTAGTCGGCCTTTGCCTTTTCTTTCATCGCCGCCTCCAGTGTCTTGATGTCCTGCGGCGACAACTGCGGGCGATCGACTTTGATGGTCAGCTTGTTAAGCTTGGCGGTCAGGGGGAACGGCGGCTGGTAATCCTGATCGTTCACGCCGGTCAACGTATCCGAGCCGATGTCGAAGCTTTCGTCCCATTGCAGAATCATCGGCAGGGTGCGCTCCATTCTGTTCGTTGCGACGACGTTACCGTCCACCTTCAGTGTTCCGGTGCCCGGCCGGCCCAGGCCGCTGAAGTTGTTGAACGCGAGCGTACCGACGCCGATTCCCTCGTACTTGAAGTCGAACTCGACCGTGTGCGGGCCTGGCGTGAGCGCTTCCGGCCCCTCCCACCTGACTCGCTCGAGGTCGATCAAGTTCCACAGAAATACAGGCTTGCCCTGCAGCAGATAGAAACCGTAGCCGGCGAAGCGGCCGCCCGATGTCACAATCATGCCCTCAGCACCACCCTGTGGAACCTCGATGTCCGCGCTGATGGTGTACGAGGCGTCCAATAGGAAAGGCGAGTCACCTTGCGGTAAGCCAACCATCGGCCGTGTGTAGACGAACTCGGTACGCCCGGCGGTGATGTTTGGACGCGGCGCGACGATACGTGCCGCCACCGAGGCATCCAGCGGGAACACCTGGTACTTCTTGGCCTCTGCAACGAACTGCTTGCGCATCTCCTTCACCTTTTGCGGGTGCTGCGCGGCAATGTCATCGACCTGGCTGAAGTCCGTCTTCAGGTTATAGAGCTGAAACGTCTGGTTGTTCAGCGGGTCCGGGTTCGCGGGACCAAAAGCCTGCCAAGGCGCGCGGTTGACCTTGGTGCTCAGGAACCACCCGTCCTGATACAGGGCCCACTGCCCCATCATCTCGAAGTACTGTGTCTTGTGCCGCGACGGCGCTTTGGCGTTGTTCGCGTCGAACGTGTAGCCGAAGCTCGTACCCTCGATCGGCGCCTGCCTGATGCCGTCGACAACCTTGGGCGCACGGATCCCGCTGGCCTCCAGGATCGTCGGCACGACGTCAATGACGTGGATGAACTGGTCGCGCAGGCCACCCTTGTCGTTGATGCGCGCCGGCCATGACACCACCATGTTCTGGTTGGTGCCGCCCAGCCGCGACGCGTTCTGTTTGAACCAATCGAACGGCGTGTCGAAAGCCCACGACCAGCCCGCCGACATGTGGTTGTAAGTCTGATCGGTGCCCCACACGTCGTAGAACTTCATCTGGACGTCGACCGGCACGCTGACGCCGTTGAAGAAAGCCACTTCATTGGGCGTCCCGATTGGCCCGCCTTCCGCGCTGGTGCCGTTGTCGCCATTGATATAGATGATGAGCGTGTTGTCCAGCTTGCCGAGATCCTCGAAGTGCTGGATCACACGCCCGATCTCGTAGTCGCTGTAGGCCGCATATGCGGCGAAGACCTCAACCTGCCGGATGAAGAGCTTCTTCTCGTCCGCGCTGAGCTGGTCCCATGGCTTGAGCATGTCTTTCGGCCACGGCGCGAGCTTCGCGCTCTTCGGGATCACGCCGAGTCGTTTCTGGTTCTCGAAGATGCGCTCGCGCACCTTCTCATAGCCGTCGTCGAACAGGTGCATCGCGGCGATCTTGTCCACCCATTCTTGGGTCGGGTGATGTGGCGCATGGGTTGCACCTGGAGCGTACTTGATGAACAGCGGCTTGCTCGGATCCGTTTGATGCATGCGCGTCATCCAGTCGATAGCGTCGTCCGCCATTGCGGTCACCAGGTTCCAGGTCCCCGGTGGCTTGCCCTGAAACGGATAGATCTGAGTCGTGTTGCGGAACAGATTCGGCTGCCACTGGTTGGCGTCGCCTCCGACGAAACCGTAGAAATACTCGAAGCCCATGCCGATCGGCCACTGGTCGAACGGACCTACCTGGCTCGCCGCGAATGCCGGAACGTTGTGATCCTTGCCGAACCAGGACGTAGCGTAGCCGTTGTCGAGCAATATCCGCCCAATGGTGGCCTTGTCCTTGCCGATGATGCTGTTGTAACCCGGGAAACCGGTGGACTGCTCGGAGATCACGCCGAACCCGACGGAGTGGTGGTTACGCCCAGTGATCAGCGCGGCGCGCGTCGGCGAGCACAGCGCGGTCGAGAAAACCCGGTTGTAGCGCAAGCCTTCCTGCGCAATGCGATCCATGGTCGGCGTCGGAATAACGCCGCCGAAGGTACTGGGAACGCCAAAGCCGGCGTCGTCGGTAATGATCAGCAGCACGTTGGGCGCGCCCTTCGGCGGCACGACGCGCGGGGCCCACCAGTACTTCGACTGCAAGGCATCCTGCTTGATCACACCACCGAACTTTGGGTCAGGTGGTGGGAGCTGCTTGCCGCTGATGGTCGTTGTCGCGCTGGGCGAGCCCGGCACGCCGGTGATCTGCTGGGCCGCCGCCGGCAGCGCTGACAGCAGGGCGCCGGCCACTATGGGGGTGACCGTAATGATCGCGCGAGCGATTCTCATGCTGCTTGCCTCCCTGGAAGGAAAAGGAACGGATGGCCCCCGACTGTAGCGGTAACCTTGATCAGTCGCGACTGGACTTTGGTCCTGCGAGGGTGAAGCGTGTAAGGCCGCTGACAGCACGATGTCGGCCCGTATGCTGTCGAACCATCGCGCGTGGGGGTTTGATCCAGATCAAACGTCTGCGGCTGGCTGCCGCGGCGGCACACGCCTGCTAGGACGCCTCCTTCACCTCCGGGATCTTCCACGTGCCGTCGAGCAGGGATGGCGGCTGCTCCTTGGGCCAGTACAACCGCATCATCAGAACGAACGCGTCGGCCGGCGCCGGCAGCCAGTTCGATTCCTTGTCCTTGCCCGGCGAGTCGTGCTGGATGTACAGATCGATCGATCCGTCTGCATTGGTCTTGAACTTGTTGCGCTGGCTCAGCGTGTACCGGTTGAGCGGGTTCTCGACGAAAAAGTAATGGGCGTCGTACATCGTGAGCGACCAGAATCCATTGACCGGCGGCATTTCCCCTTTGTTGAAATGCATGACGTACTTGTGCTCGCCGCTGTACTTCTTCAGCACGTCGGGCCCTTCCGAGGTGGGGTAAACCGCGTCCTCGGGGCGATTGGCGCCGAGGCCAATGGCGGTGATCAGCGCGCGCTGACGGTAGTTGGTTCCGTACAGGCCCGTCTTCGTGGTGAACAGCCAGCCGCGTTCGAGCTTGAGATCGCCCGCGAGGATGCCCTCCTTCATCCACTCCATGATCTTGTCCTGAGCAGGCTTCGGCGCGGCGGCAATGCCTTTGGCGACCGCGGGCTCGAGCTTGGTCGCGTCGAAATCCTGTCCCGGAACGATCCCGATCTTGGCCAGCTTCGCGACCATCGGCGCGTCGTCGGGCGAGGGAGGGTTCGTCTTGAGCAGATCAGCGAACAGCTTGAAGTAGGCGGCGCCGTCCAGGGCGTTTACCTGCTCCCGCACGGCGGTCTTCATGTCGATGGCGGGATCCACTTTTCCGGGTTCGGGCTTGAAGGGCTTGCCGTAGCCGGACAGCGGCACGGCCGACACCTTGTCCTGCTCGGCGTGCACCGCTTTGTAGTCCTGCGGTGTCCCGGTGCAGTAGATGCGGCCTAGCACCCAAACCATCCCGGTCGGCGACTTGTATTCGGTGACGCCTTCGGGAAGCGTTCCCGACCAGCCCGGGCCCGTGATCGCGAACTTCTGCGCCATGGTGCCCGTCGTGCGCTTGCCCGGGTCCTGGAACACGTTGGTCCAGCCGTCGAGCATCGGGAAGAGAAAGTAACGTCCCTTCATGTCCGGGATGCTCACGATCCACGGCTCTTTGGATACGTCGAGCCATGCGGTCGTATATAGCGTGTCCGCATTGGGCGCCGTGACGTCCCGGAAAGACGCGTCCGGGTACGAGCGCGCGCGGATCCACTGACCCACCGGCGCGTGAGTCCCTGCGGGCGCCTCGACGTTCGTCATGATCCGGCGGGTCATCTCCATCGTGACCAGCGGATAGGCGTAGACATACGCCTCGACCGCGATGTCCTGGGCTTCCTTCTCCTTGGCCGCGGCTTCGACCGCTTTCACATCCGCGACAGCCTTTTGCTTCGCCTCTTCGGCCTGCTTTCCGCAAGACGCGGTCATCACCGCGAGAAAGGTTACGCTAAGCAAATACGCGAAAGTTCGCCTGCTCATCACCCCTGGCCTCCCGTGGCTGAAAAAACGCGCGATCTTACCAGAAGCAGCGGATCGAGCCGACTATTTGCAGGCAACGTTCCAGAGTGACTCGGTAATGCTCTGTGCAGGCACTGGGCTCCATTCCCGCGGCGAGGCGTCTTCGTAGATCATCTTCCCCTCGCCCATGTGCTCGGCGTGAAGCGAGAGGCTCAGGCCGCGCGCTTTTCGTTCGGCGCAGTCGTATTCGACCAGAGTCTTTTGCGAAAAATAGCCGACCTCGACCATGCGCTGGAAGTCCTTGTAGTCGAGCAGAGACCAGAGCTTAGCGGTGTTGCCGCTTCGGACGATCGTGGCCGGATCGGCATAGACGGTGGCCGCATTGTCCTCTCCCACGCTCTTCCATCCCGCCCAGGCAGCGCCGCTCATCAGCAGCAACAGGCAGGCGGCAAGCCCTTTCGTGACCGGCATCACCGCTTGCCTTTTCCCAGCAGTTCGTTCATCACTTCGAACGCTTTGCCGAACGTGCCGTTCCCGACTGCGTCGACCACATCTTCCTCGCGGCCTTTGGTGACTTTGAATTCCGCGCTCCATGTTCCGAGCGTCTTGTTGCCGACGGTGATCGGGTAGAGCTTGAGCGTCGCCACGTAGTTCTCCACCGGCAGCGGCGCGTCGAGGATGCAATAGGTCATGGTGTAGTCCGCGTCCGATAAGGTCAGCAGCCGCTCGCGGATGGTGCCGCCGCCGCCCGCGATATCGAAATTGCGTACGCAGCCCACCGTGTCGCTGCGCAATCCGTCTTCGATGTGGCTACGCGAGAAGCGCGGGTGCCAGTTCGGCAGCCCATTGAAGTCGCGCATCTTGCCCCAGACTTTTTCCACCGGCGCGTCGATGACGGCACTCACGAATACCTTGGTCATGTGCTCCTCCTTCAATAGCGAAAATTCCCCGCCCCTCACCTTATCCCTCTCCCGCGAGGGGAGAGGGGATCTGTACGTCAACAGCCAGCTACGCCGCGATTTCGAGAAAGTTCTGCACGAGGGCGTCGGCAAACTCCGGGTCGTTGATGTGCAGCGGCAGGCGCACCAGGCGCCGCGCCGCGGTCTGCTGCACGGTGTTCTCGAGCGCTTCGAACAAAGCGGCGTCTGCGGCCGGGTCGTAGAACGGCTGTCCCGGCGCGTCGATCGCGGACACGCCGCGTTCCGGTATCAGAAACCGCACTGCGCCGCCGCAAGCGTTGAGCTTGCGCCCGATCCACTCGCCGATCTGCCGGCACTCTTCCGGCGTGGTGCGCAGGAGCGTCACCTGAGGGTTGTGCTTGTACAGGTTCCGGCCGCGGAATTGCGCGGGCACGGTATCCATGGCCCAGAAGTTGACCATGTCGAGCGCACCGACCGACCCAACGTATGGTGTGCCGGTACGCGCGACCGCACCGAGGCGATCGGGCCCTGCACTGAGCACACCGCCAACGAGCAAATCGCACACCTCGGTCGTCGTCACGTCGATCAGCCCGACCAGCAGCCCGCTGTCGAGCAGCTTTTCCATCGACTGCCCGCCGGTGCCGGTGGCGTGAAACACCAGGCAGTCGTAGCGGTCGCGCAGATGCTCCGCTACGCGCGTCACGCAGGGCGTGGTCACACCGAACATGCTGAGGCCGATTGCCGGCTTGCTTTCCACCTGCGGGATCGAGCGGCTCGCCATACCCGCGATCGCGTGCGCCGCGTTTCCCAGCACCACACGGCTGATGCGGTTGAGACCCGAAACGTCGGTCACCGAGTACATCATGGTGATGTCGCTGGCGCCGACAAAAGGCTTCACGTCGCCCGCCGCGAGAGTGGAAACCACGAGCTTCGGCACGCCCACTGCGAGGCCGCGCAGGCCGGCGGTGACGATGGACGTGCCGCCGCTGCCGCCGACGCCCAGCACACCGCCAATGTCATCGCGGGCGACGATGAAGCGCGCGAAGGCTTCTCCCATCGACTCCACCGCCGCCCCGCGGTCGCTGCTTCCGAGCACGTGATCGGCGCCGCGCGGGTGAAAGGCAGCCACGCTCGCTGCGCTGATATCGACGGGGACGCCTGGAGAGCGGGTGCCGACATCGACCAGCGTGGCGGAGACGCCGGCCCTTTCGACCAGCCCCTTGATGTAGAGCAGCTCCGGGCCCTTTGTGTCGGCGGTGCCGACAATGTAGATGCGCTTCACTGCGGCGAACGCCGGTGTGCGCAACACGCGGCCCGTTGCGAGCTTTGCATCGGCTGCGTCACGCGGCGGCTCCTCGGTTGTCCGAAAGACGGCGCTGTCGGAACGACGATTGTGTTTTTCTGAGACGATGGTATCGTAGTGAGCCTCTCGTCTCAGGTCAAGAATGGAGCTTACGCGCACATCGACAGCAGCAGCGGAGCGCGGGCCGCGCGCACGCATGCGCCGCATCATGCTGGATGCTGCAATGCGTCTAATGCAGGACGGCGTGGTGCCCTCGATCAGCGACGTGGCGCAGGAGGCGCAGGTGTCCCGCGCCACCGCATACCGCTACTATCCGACGCAGAGCGTCCTCATCCAGGCCGCGGTCGACGAAGCCCTCGGCCCGATCCTGAAGTGGCAGTCGACCTCGGACGACGCGGACGAGCGCGTGCGCGAGTTGATCACGTTTTCCTACCCGCGCATGGACGACTACGAGGCGCCGCTGCGGGCCGCGCTGCGCCTGGCGCTGGATCAGTGGGCGCAGCAGCATGCGGGCAAGCTCAACCCGAAGGAAGCGATGGTGCGCGGACACCGCATCGCCCTGTTGACCTCGGCTGTCGCGCCGCTGCGCCGCAAGCTGGGCAAGGCGCGGGCCGAGCGCCTGACGCAGGCGTTGAGCCTGGTGTTCGGCACCGAGGCGTTCGTGGTGCTGAAGGACATCTGGCACCTCGATCGCGAGGCGGCGGAGGAAGTGGCTCTGTGGACCTGCCGCGCCCTGATCCGCTGCGCGGCGGACGACCTGACGCCGCCGGCGCGGCGCCGCAAGCTCAACGGCAGCGATGCGCACGCCGGCAAACGCGCGACACCCAGCGCTCAGCGGCGTCGCTGACGCATAGGCAATCGATTTTTTGAGGTGGTACCGGCAGCAGAGAGGCAGTCGGTGGACTGGGCCAAGAGCTCCGCAGGGGACCCGCGGCCGCGCCGGAGGCGATAACAGCAACTAAGTGTGAGGAGGACGCAATGAGAAGAAGCATGTGGTTGGGCATTCTGGCGGCCGCGATCTTCGCGTTCGCAGGGAAGGCCGTCGTTGCCGCCGACACGCTCACGATCCTGTGGGCGGAGTGGGATCCGGCGAATTACCTGCAGGAGCTGGTGAAGGACTACGAGAAGCAGACCGGCGTGAAGGTCAAGGTGGAAACCGTGCCCTGGCCCAATTTCCAGACCAAGGCGTTCACCGAGTTCAATGCGAAAGGCGACGCTTATGACATGGTTGTGGGCGACTCGCAATGGCTCGGCGCGGGCTCGACCGGCGGCCATTATGTCGATCTGACGGATTTCTTCAAGAAGAACAACGTCGCCAAGTCGATGGCCGCCGCCACCGTCACCGGCTACGCCGAGTACCCGCCCAAGAGCGGCAAGTACTGGGCGATCCCGCTGGAGGGCGACGCCAACGGCTGGGCCTACCGCAAGGACTGGTTCGAGGACCCCAAGGAAAAAGCCGCGTTCAAGAAGAAGTACGGCTACGACCTGGGCGTACCCAAGGACTACAAGCAGCTGCGTGACATCGCCGAGTTCTTCCATCGGCCCAACGAAAAGCGCTACGGCGTTGCGCTGTACACGGACAACACGTACGACGCGCTGGCGATGGGCGTAGAACAGACCATCTTCAGCTTCGGCGGCGAGCTGGGCGACTATTCGACGTACAAAGTGCGCGGCATCATCAATTCCAAGCAGAACGTCGAAGCGCTGCAGTGGTACAAGGACCTGTACAAGTTCACGCCGCCCGGCTGGGGCAAGGTGTTCTTCCTCGAGAATAACCAGGCCATCACCGAAGGGCTGGCGGCGATGAGCATGAACTTCTTCGCCTTCTTCCCCGCGCTGGCCAACCCCGCAACCAACAAGAACGCCAAGGGCACGGGCTTCTTCGCCAATCCGGCCGGGCCGGGCGGCAAGCCGCGCTTCGCCGCGCTGGGCGGGCAGGGCATCTCGGTGGTGAGCTATTCGAAGAAGCGCGACCAGTCGTTCAAGTTCCTGGAGTGGTTCATCCGCGACGACGTACAGCAGCGCTGGGCCGATCTGGGTGGCTACACCTGCAACGAGAAGGTGCTGTCGTCGGACAAGTTCCGCAAAGCCACGCCGTACAACGAAGCCTTCTACCAGAGCATGCTGATGGTGAAGGACTTCTGGGCAACGCCCGAGTACGCCGAGCTGCTGGAGCAGATGAACAAGCGCCTCCACCCGTTCATCACGGGCAATAAGGGCACGGCCAAGGAAGCGCTGGACGGTCTGGCCGACGATTGGGACGCCACGTTCAAGAAGTACAAGCGGTATTGATTGTTTAGTTACCCCCACCCTGGCCCTCCCCCGCACGCGGGGGAGGGAAAGAGTGGGAGTCGAAGGAGCCGGTCGAGAAAGGCTCCGGGAGGAGAGCGCAGTTGCTCAGCACACTCGACCCCGGCTCGCCAGCGGCCAGGCGGGGCCTAAGCGACATCAGCATCCGCAATCTGTTCATCATTCCGACGATTGCGTTCCTGATCGTCTTCAACATCTTTCCGCTGATCTACTCGCTCGGATACTCGTTCACTGATTTTCGCGCGTCGATCAACGCGCCGGCCAGCTTCGTCGGGCTGCAGAACTACCGCGATCTGCTGCAGGACGAGCACGTGTGGAACAACTTCAGCGTCACCGCCAAGTACGTGCTCGTATCGGTGGGCGGGCAAGTCCTGGTGGGCTTCGGCGTGGCCATGCTGCTCAACCGGAAGATCCCGTTCAAGGGCTTCATCACCACGCTGCTGCTGCTGCCGATGATGATGTCGATGGCCGTGGTGGGACTGTTCTGGGAGCTGCTGTACAGCCCGTCCTGGGGGATCATCAACTACGTCCTCGGGCTGGAGGACTTCGACTGGCTGTCCAATCCGGACGTGGCGCTCTATGCGATTGCCATCACCGACATCTGGATGTGGTCGCCGTTCGTGATGCTGCTGTGCCTGGCCGGCCTCTCCGCCATTCCACAGCATCTGTATGAGGCCGCCGCCATCGACCGTGCCGGCCGCTGGTACACGTTCACGCGCATCACGCTGCCGCTCGTGACGCCGCTGCTGCTGATCGCGATCATCTTTCGCACCATGGAGGCGTTCAAGACCTTCGACCTGGCGTTCATCATGAGCAGCCAGGAGACCACCGAGCTGATCGCCATCAAGCTCTACCGCCTCGCGTTTCAGGAATGGCAGACCGGTCAGTCGTGCGCGCTCGCGTACATGGTGCTGATCATGGTGCTCGCGATCACCAACATCTACGTGAAATACCTCAACCGCGCAAAGGAGCGCTGAGGCGCCATGGCAGCAGTCCAGTCCAACCGCCAGAAGACGATGAACCGCGCCGCGGTGGCGCTGGTCGTGCTGGTCACGCTCATCTACCTGGTTCCCATCTACTGGATCACCTCGACCGCATTCAAGCCGCGCAGCCTGGCAACCACCGTCCCCCCCACCGTTGTGTTCCGGCCCGAGGTCACGTCCTTCGTGAAGCTGTTCACCAAGCGCGTGCAGATGATCGGGCAGGTCGATCCCGAGGTGTACGCCAAGGCGCCGTGGTGGGAGCAGCGCATCTTCGACCTGGGCGAGCGCTTCATCAAGGATTCCGACGGCCGCATCGAGTGGTCGGCTTATCCGAGCCGTTTCCTGAACAGCCTGATCATCGCGGTGGTCAGCACGTTCCTCGCGGTTGCCATGGGCACGCTGACTGCCTACGGCTTTTCGCGCTTCCGCATGCCGGGCGAGCAGGACTGGCTGTTCTTCATCTTGAGCACGCGCATGCTGCCGCCGGTGGTGGTGGCGATCCCGATGTTCCTCATGTACCGGGCCGTGGGACTTGTGGACACGCACGTTGGCCTGATCATCCTGTACACGGCGTTCAACCTGTCGTTTTCGGTGTGGCTGATGAAAGGCTTCATCGACGAGATTCCGAAAGAGTACGAAGAAGCCGCACTGGTGGACGGGTACACCCGGATGGAGGCGTTCTTCAAGATCGTGCTGCCGCAGGCGGCCACGGGGATCGCGGCCACGGCAGTGTTCTGCTTCATCACCGCCTGGAACGAATACGCGTTCGCGCTGATGATGACCAACCGGCGCGCTCAGACGGCGCCGCCTTTCATTCCGTCGCAGCTCGGCTCGGGTATCACGGATTGGACCGCTATCGCGGCTGGCACCTTCCTGTTCCTTCTGCCGGTCGCGATCTTCACCTTCCTGCTGCGCAAGCACCTGCTGCGAGGGGTGACGTTCGGGGCGATCAGAAAGTGACGTTCAGACAATTGAGCGCGAAGTATCTCGAGCCCGGCTCCATGTGGCTGATGGTGCTGGGCATCATCGCCCTGTGCCAGCCGTGGGTCCACGTGCTCCACGTGTACGGGGTGACGATCACGCTGATCGGGCTGATCGGCTTCTCGATCTTTTCCAAGATCAAGCCGGTGCCGGAGGACGAATGACGGCGCGGCTGAAAATGGGCGGGGTAAAGGTGTTTCTCCCCTCCTGCCCGAGGAGGGGTGCCCACGTAGTGGGCGGGGTGGTGGGAGACGGGCAAACCACCCCGTCACCTTCGGTGCCACCCCTCCTTGAAAAGGAGGGGAGAGATTCACTTTTCATCACGGTGTTTTGATGGCCGGCATCATCCTCAAAGACGTCGAGAAATACTTCGGCGACAACTACATCATCCGCAAGCTCAACCTCGAGATCCGGCACCGGGAGTTCCTCGTGCTCCTCGGCCCTTCGGGCTGCGGCAAGACCACGACGCTGCGTGCGATCGCCGGCCTGGAGGACATCGACAGCGGCGAGATCCTCATCGACGGCCAGGCGGTGCAGACGCGGCAAGCGGCCGACCGCGACATCGCATTCGTGTTCCAGCTGTTCGCGCTTTATCCGCACTTGACCGCTTACGACAACATCGCCTTTCCGCTGCGCGCGACCAAGGAAAGCAGCAACGTCGTAGACCAGCGCGTTCGCGAGGTCGCCAAGGCGCTGCGCATCGAGGCACTCCTCGACAAGCGACCGTCGGCTTTGTCGGGCGGCGACATGCAGCGCGTCGCGATCGGCCGGGCGCTGGTGCGCCGGCCCAAGGCCTTGCTGATGGACGAGCCGATCGGCGCGCTCGACGCGAAGCTGCGCGAAGAGATGCGCGCGGAGCTCAAGCACATCCATCTGCAGAACGAGGCCACCACCGTATACGTGACCCACGATCAGGTCGAGGCCATGGCCATGGCCGACAAGATCGCGATCATGAACGAAGGCGTTTTGCAGCAGGTGGGCTCGCCCTCCGAGGTTTACCAATACCCAGCCAACCTCTTCGTCGCGCAGTTCGTCGGCAGCCCGATCATGAACGTCGTGAGCGCCGCGGTGCGCCCCGGCGACGGACACACGCAGGTCGTCCTCGGCGACCGCGACGCAGTGTTGCGCTTTCCATCGGAGCTGCACCACAAGGTCGTCGAGCGCCGGCATGCCGAGGACGAGCTCGCCGTCGGCGTTCGTCCGGAGGGCGTGCTGGTCGCGCGCCAGGCCACCGATGGATACATTCCGGCGGAGGCGCACATCATCGAACCGCTCGGACCATACGACATCGTCGATCTCAAGTTCGGCAAGCAGCTCTTGCGCTCACGTACCGCGAGCGGCTACGTGGAAAAGGCTGGCGACGTAGTGTGGGCCCGGCTCGACGAGAAGCAGACGCATTTCTTCAACAGCCGCACGGGCGAATCCCTGCAGATCAGGCTCTAGATTCCGAAATGGCCCGCGTCGAGCTCAAGAACATCACGAAGAAATTCAGGCGCCACACGGCGTTGAGCGATTTGAGTCTCGACATCGGCGATGGCGAGTTCTTCGTCCTGCTCGGGCCCACCGGCGCCGGCAAGACCACCACGCTGCGGCTCATCGCGGGGCTGGACGCACCTGACTCGGGCTCGATCGCGATCGGCGGCCAGGACGTCGGCAGGTGGAGCGCCGCCGAGCGCGACGTGGCGCTGGTGTTCCAGTATTACTCGCTCTATCCGCACTACACGGTGCGGCAGAACCTGGAATTTCCACTCAAGTCGAAGCATCGCCGCATCGCCGCCGGCGAGGTCGCCGATCGCGTAGCGCGGGCGGCGAAGACGCTGCGCATCGAGCACCTACTGGAGCGCAAGACCGATCGCTTGTCGGGCGGCGAGATGCAACGCGTATCTATCGGGCGGGCTATCGTGCGGCAGCCCCGGCTGTTCCTGATGGACGAGCCACTGTCCAACCTCGACGCGAAGCTGCGCGAGATCCTGCGCGCCGAGTTGAAGGACCTGCAGATGAAGCTCGGAACCACGTTCCTGTACGTGACGCACGACCAGGTCGAGGCCATGAGCATGGGCGACAAGGTTGGGGTGCTCAACCATGGCCGGATCGTGCAGATCGGGACGCCCTACGAGATCTACAACCGTCCGCGCGACACCTTCGTCGCGACCTTCGTCGGCTCGCCCGCCATGAACCTTCTGTCCGGCACCCTGCGCGACGGGCGGGTGGTGGTGGCGCCCGGAAAGCTCGAGATAGCCGTTCGCGGCAACGTCGCGGCTCGGGCGGGATCCGGCCTGGAGCGAGTGACGCTCGGGGTCCGCTCCGAAGACGTGACAGTTGGGCCGGGCGGGGGGCTTGAAGGCCAGGTGTACGGGGTGGAAAATCACGGGGTGGAGAAGATCATCACCCTGAAGGTCGATGAACATCTTCTGAAGGCGACGGTGCCGGCGCGGATGGCGATCGAGGTCGACAGCACGGTTCCTTTTACGTTCAACCCGAGCAAGCTCCAGTTCTTCGACGCGCAGACTGGAGTCAGCCTCGGTACTGAGTAAAGGAGGGTGCAGGACATGGCTAAGGTTCTTTTCAAGAATGTGAACGTGCTGGATTGCACCGGCGCCCCGCCGTTCGCCGGTCAGGTGCTCGTTGAAGGCAACCGCATCAAGGCGGTCGCGCCGCAGGGCACTGCTATCGCGTCCGACGGAGCGCAGGTGGTCGACGGTGGGGGCGCCACACTGATGCCGGGCCTGATCGAGGCCCACTCGCATCTCACGTTCCTCGACACCTCGGATCTGGAGAGCCTGGGTTTCGTGCCGCCGGAGGAACATACGCTGCGTACGGCGCGCAACGCCAAGAAGCTGCTGGATCAGGGCTTCACCGCTTGCAACAGCGCGGCATCGGCCAAGGCGCGCCTGGATATCGTGATCCGCAACGCGATCAACGCCGGCGAAATTCCCGGCCCGCGCACGCTTGCGGCAAGCCCGGAGCTCGCGACCACCGCCGGGCTGGGCGACGTTCGCCTGCGTCACATGCACCGCGAAACGTTCGCAATCATCTGTGACGGTGCCGACGAGTTCCGCAAGACCGCGCGCGAGATGGTGCGCGAGGGCGTCGACACGCTGAAGATCAACCCGTCTGGCGACGAGTTCATCCCGCACTGCCGTGCCCATCAAACCGTCATGACGGAAGCCGAGATCGAAGCCGTGTGCGAGGTGGGCCGCATGCACGACAAGCGCGTGGCGGCGCACGCGCGCAGCGCAGAATCGGTGAAGTTGAGCATCAAGCACGGCGTGGAAGTGATCTATCACGCGACGCTGGTGGACGATGAGGCCTGCGCAGCACTGGAAGCCGCGAAGGATCGAGTGTTCGTGGCGCCCACCCTGGGCATCACCTACACCACACTGAACGAAGCCGCCAAGTGGGGGATCACGACCCAGGTGGCCGAGAGCATGGGCCTGCGGCGAGAGCTGGAGGTCGCCATCAAAAACATGAAGGAGCTCAAGAAGCGCGGCGTGCGCGTGCTGCCGGGTGGGGACTATGGCTTTGCCTGGAATCTGAACGGCACCAACGCGCGCGACATCGAGCACTTCGTGAATCTGCTCGGCTTCTCGCCGATGGATGCGATCCTTGCCGCCACCAAGCTGGGCGGCCAGATCATGAAAATGGGCAACGAGCTCGGCCAGATCAAACCCGGCTTCCTCGCCGACGTTCTGCTGGTGGACGGCAACCCGCTCGCCAACGTGAAGATCCTGCAGGACGCCGACAAGCTGCTCGCGATCATGAAGGACGGCCAGTTCCACAA
>DATJZQ010000106.1:0-6654 GCA_035499005.1 Burkholderiales bacterium
GAAGAAGACGCAGGAACTTTCCGATCGCGCCCGTGCCTCACACGATCTGAAGAAGGCTGCCCAGGAGCTGGGAGCAGCGGTGAAGACCAGCGAACTGGTGACGCGTAGCGGCCAGGTGCCGGACATCGGCGCGATGTCGGGCCAGGCCGCATCGGCGTTTGATATGAAGGTCGGCGAAATCAGCGGTCCCGTCAATACCGGCCGCAATGGCATTGTGTTCACGGTACTCGAGCGGCAGGAGGCCACACCGGAGCAGATCGCAGCGGACAAGGACCGCATCCGCGAGACGCTGCTGCAGCGAAAACGGGACGAAGTGATAGAAAACTTTGCCGACCATCTGCGGGCGGAGATGGAAAAGAGCGGAAAAATCCGCTACAACAAAGAGGAGCGCGAGCAGCTCATGAAGCCCAGGCTCGGTGGGGGGGCCGGGTAGAGCATACCTGCGGCTCCGTACGCATAATCTGCCGCCACAACGATCGATTTTTCCGCCGTGCTTGACCGCCGGCGCCTCGGGGTAACGGCTGTTAGCGATGTCTTTCGAACGCGCCTCCGGCATTCTTCTGCATCCCACGTCGCTGCCTTCGGGCGGCGGCATCGGCGATCTTGGTCCGGCAGCTTACGAGTTTGTAGACTTTCTTGCTGCCGGGCGTCAGGGGCTGTGGCAAGTCCTGCCGCTCGGACCTCCGGGAAAATGTAATTCTCCCTACTCCGCCACCTCTGCCTTCGCCGGAAACCCGCTGCTGATCAGCCTGGAGCGGCTGGCCGACCGTGGGTGGATCGAGCGCGAGCGGCTTGAGGAGCTGCCGAATGGCGGTTCGGCTGTCGACTTTGAAGAGGTGCGGACGGTCAAGTTGCCGCTGCTGCGCGATGCCGCCTGCCATTTTCTTGAGCATTCCCGTCCTCGCGAACAAGAGCGCTTCCGCCGCTTCTGTCAGGAGAACGCCGCCTGGCTGGACGATTTCGTGCTGTTTGACGTGCTGCGCCAGCTTTATCGCACCGAGAGCTGGAGTCGCTGGCCACGTGAGCTGGCGCGCCGCGAGCCTGAGGCATTGCAGAAGGCGCGGCGCGGGCTATCGCGGGAATTGGACGTGGCGCGCGCGATTCAGTTTGCGTTCTTCGAGCAGTGGCGCGCGCTGCACCGCCGCTGCGCTGAACTCGGCATCAAGGTGATCGGCGACGTCGCCATTTTCGTGAGCTATGGCAGCGCCGATGTGTGGACCCATCCCGACATCTTCCACCTCGACGACCAGCTCGATCCCTACGTGGTCGCCGGCGTTCCTCCGGATGCCTTCAGCGCGACCGGCCAGCGCTGGGGAAATCCGCTCTATCGCTGGGACATGCTCAAAGGCCGCGGCTACGACTGGTGGGTCGATCGCATGCGGGCTGCGCTCGGCACCTGCGACATCGTGCGCCTCGACCATTTTCTCGGCTTCCATAATTATTGGGAGATTCCGGCCAGCGAACCCACCGCCGTGCACGGCCGATGGGTGGATGGGCCGCGCGACGATCTGTTCCAGGTTCTGCGCAAGGAGCTGGGCGATCTGCCGCTGATTGCCGAAGACCTGGGCCTGATCACGGATGAAGTTCGCGCGCTCCGCCAGCGTCTGGAGCTGCCGGGAATGCGCGTGATGCAGTTTGGTTTCGGCAACGCCGGGGCGCACATTTACTTGCCGCATCAGTTTGAGCGCAACACCGTGGTCTACACCGGCACGCACGACAACGACACATTGCTGGGCTGGTGGCAGTCGAGCGCGACCGAGCAGGAACGCTGCCACGCCTCTGCGTACCTCGGGCACGATCCCGAGGGAATGAACTGGGCGTTCATTCGCGGGGCGCAGGCTTCCGTCGCGGACCTCTGCGTGGTGCCGCTACAGGATGTGCTGGGGCTGGGCAGCGAGGCGCGCATGAACGTTCCCAGTCGTCCCGACGGGAATTGGACGTGGCGTTTTGAGCACGGCGCGCTGCGGCCGGAGCTGGCTTCGCGGCTGGCTACCATTGCCGAAGTCTCGGACCGCAATCACCGCGTCTCAGCGGCACGCCAGCAGGGCCAGGGGAAAATGAGCGAAGAGTTCGCGGCATAGCACGGTCCCGCGCGCGCTCGCCTGGAATTCCTTCCCGGTGAAGACGTCGCGCAGGATGCTCGCGCCTTGCGGCGCCGACAATTCCGTGTTTCCCCAGATTTCTCCGGTAGGCGACCGCTGCTCGCCGCCGCTCAGCTCGTAGGGCAGGCGGGGCACGGCGACCAGCGCCGCTTCGTGGCCTTCGCTGCGCGCGAATGCGCAGACGTGCTCCTGCTTTTCTCCCGACGCAAACAGCGGCATGTAGCTTCCGGTGCGAAACAGGGAAGCGTGCTCGCGGCGGAAGTTCAGCGCGCGCGACGTAGCCCACAGCTTGATGCGGCCGTCCTGGTAGGTGCGCGCCAGCTCTTCGCAGAGATCAGGAAGCGGCGCGGAGCGGGCCGAGGCTTCCAGTTCCGCGAGCAGCTTGCATCGCAGTTCGAAGTTCACCGCACGGCGATTGTCGGGATCGACCAGGCTGAAGTCCCACAGCTCAGTACCCTGATAAAGATCGGGCACGCCGGGAGAGGTGATCTTGAGCAGCACTTGCGCCAGCGAATTCATGGCGCCGAAGAAAGCGATCGCGCTGGCGAACTTCTCCAGGCGCTCGAGGAACTGATTGTGCCGGCCGTGAAGAGGGAGGCTGAGCACTCGCTCAACAAATCCCTGCAGCGCGTCTGAGTACTCCTGGTTGGGATTGATCCAGCTCAGGTTCACCTTGGCTTCGTGCACAGCCTTGAACATGTAATCGCGGATGCGCCGCGTGTAGTCCTCGCGCTCGGCGCTGAAGTCGAACGGGAAACTGCCGACCAAAGTCTGGTAGAGCAGATACTCTTCGTTCAAATCGGGCACGGTGCGGCCGTCTGCGAGCGGGCGCTTGCGGGCGCGGTTGAGGCGGCGCCAGTGCAGTACCTCCGACGACCACTGCTTGGGCATCTCGGAGAGCACGTCGATGCGCGCGCGCACGTCCTCGCTGCGCTTGGTATCGTGGCTCGAGGTGGCGAGCAGGGAGAACGGCCAGCGCTCGGCCCGGCGCAGGTTGGCGCGGTGGAAGTCATCCACTGAGATTCCAAACTGCTTGGGCGAGCCGCCGACCTCGTTCAGCGAGATCAGCCGGTTGTAGACGTAGCAGACCGTATCTTCGAGTCCCTTGGCCATCACCGGCCCGCTGAGCTGCTGGAACTTCAGCGTGACGTGAAGGCGCTTGCGGTAGCCTTCCGTCCAGCGGTCGGCGCCGCCGTTGCCCAGCAGAAGAATGTCGCGCAAGAAGTCGAAGACCGCCCACGCGGAAGCGGTGTTGCGCCGCTTGGCGCGCGCGATCGCTTCGCCGATGTAGGCGCGGTCACGGTCGGTGATCTCGCCGCGCTCATCGATGTAGGTGCGGTACACGGGGAAGCAGGCGATGGTCTCGCGAATGGCGTCGGAGAGCGCCTTGCGAGTGAAGTCACGCGCCTTGCGGTCGGTGGACGAAATCTCGTCCAGCATGTGCGTCAGCACCGTGACCTCGCTGGCCAGCGCGGTCTGCATGATCTGCTTTTTGCTTTCGTAAATCAGCTGGTCGGCGTCGAGCGCTCCGCCGGTAAAGCGGCGATAAACATTCGTCAGAGCGCGAGCGTTGCGCTGATCGATGAAGATGCCGTTCACCTGGTTGAGGAAGTCGTAGCCGGAGGTGCCGTCGAGCGGCCACTCCTGCGGCAGCTCCTCGCCCGGCTCGAGAATCTTCTCGCCCACCACGTAGAGCGGCGCGCGGCCGAGCCAGTCGTGCCGGCCGAAGGTTTCCTGGACGCGAACCTCAATGCCGTTCTCCGCCAGCGGCGGGTGCGGTTCGGGACCGCAGCACTGGCTGGCCGCATAGAGCATCTGCAGGCGCGTGAGGTACTGGCGCGGATTGAAAAGGCCGTCGGGATGGTCGATGCGCAGGCCTTCCACGCTGCCATTCGCCAGCAACTGGCGGATGAGTTTGTGCGTAGCCGCGAA
Source organism: Burkholderiales bacterium (assembly GCA_035499005.1). GTDB lineage: Bacteria > Pseudomonadota > Gammaproteobacteria > Burkholderiales > SHXO01 > SHXO01. The sequence continues at coordinate 4,035 of DATJZQ010000106.1, forward strand.
CACCTCCGGGTTCTCCATCCGCAGCCCGACAAGATCATTAATATCGAAGAACCGGCGATAGTTGATCTCTTCCGCGGAGACGCGCCACAGCGCCAGCCGGTAGGCCTGTGCTTCGAGCAATTGGTGCAGTGGATCGAAGCTGCGATCGTCGCCCGGCTTGCCGTTCATCGCTCGTAACGCTTCGTCGACGATCTGCCGCACCAGCGGCGAGCGCTCGATCAACTCGGACAGTTGCCGCGTGACCTCTGCGACCTGCTCCTGCCTCTGCCGCACCAGCGCCGGATCGACGGTGTTGTGCGGCGGCAGCATGCGCAAGCTGCGCAGCACTTCTTCCAGTTCATGCGACTGCGCCGCGTCGCCGTTGAAGCGCGACCGCAGATCGCCCAGGGACTTGAAGATCAGCGGAATGGTTTGCGGATCGACCGGCAGCCGCTTGTCGTAATAGGTGACAAAGAACCGGCCCTCGCGGTATTCCAGGCGAATGAGCCCCTGCTCAAGCGCCTCGCCGTAGGGCTCTCCCAGCAGCGGCAGCAGGACCTTGTCGCGCAACTCGGTCTTGAACGGCTCCCAGTCGATATCGAAGAACCCGGCATACTTCGAGCTGCGGCCGTTCTGCAACACGTCCTGCCACCAGGGGTTGCTGCCGTGGCCCACGCCCATGTGGTTGGGCACGATGTCGAGCACGAGACCCATGTCGTGCGACTTCAGCTCGGCGACGAATGCGTGGAATTCCTCCAGTGTCCCGATCTCCGGGTTGATCTGGTTGTGGTCTTCGATGTCATACCCGTGCCGGCTGCCTGGTCGCGCGCGCAGAATGGGCGAGGAATAGCAGTGCGTGATCCCCAACTGGTGCAGGTAGGGGACGAGATGCCGCGCGTCTTCGAAGCGAAAGTCGCGGTGGAATTGCAGGCGGTATGTACCCAGGGGACGGTTGGCGTGCGGGTTGGCCGCCAGCCGATCGAGGCACTCGGACAGGCCACTTACTTCCAGCACCACAGGAGCTGGGCTTGCACGCATATTGAAGGAGTTAGATGCAGAATCGAGGGCTAACGCGTGACCTCTGACACTCTGCCCAGCCTCAGAAAAGCAGGTCCCTCGACGCGCGCTGCCTCCCCACAGCGGAGCTCGCGCTTCGCTCAGGAGGACAAACGTTATTGTTATCGATGTGCCGGAGCAGGCTGATACGGGATTGCTTCGCCAGCGAAGATGGCCGCAGGATTGTCCTGGACCAATGCCCGCGCAACGTCTTGACCGGCGATCTTGGCAATTGCGTCACGGCCGGCGGAGAGCACCGGCGGACGGTGCTCGGTGTCGTGCGCGTCGGTGGCGATTACGTGTACGGCGTCGTGCTTCAGCAGCCACTCCGCGGACTTGCGCGCGCCGCTCCCCCAGTTGCCGGTGAAGGAAGAAGCGGTGACCTGCACCAGGCATCCCTGTTCAGCGAACGCCAGCACATTTTCCGGATGCTGCTGCAGCAGGCGGTTGCGCTCGGGATGGGTCACGATGGGAATGACGCCCTGCGCGCGCACCCGGTAGACCGTGTCATTGATGTAGCGCGAAACACCGAAATCGCTGAACTCGATCAGCAGGTAAGGCGTGCCGCTGATGGCGTAGCGCTCGGGCGCCTTGAGAGCGTCCTGCACGTTGTCGAAGGAAAAATGAAAGTCGCACCCCAGGCTCAACAGCGGCGACTCTCCGATTGCCTTCTGCAGCTCCTGCAGCCGCGCAGCGTGCTCCTCGCGATGGTAGACGTAGTGCTCGTTGGCGTGCGGCGTGGCGACGATGTGCGTGATGCCATCCGCCGCCGCTATGCGGCACATCTCGGTGGCAACCTCCCAGCTCTTCGCGCCGTCATCGACCTGCGGCAGGATGTGGCAGTGAATATCGACCATGGCTCGCCCCAGTCGTTATTGTAGACGCTGTTGATCGTGACAAGGGTGGCGTCGGAGATTCACAGCAGCTCGGCAACGCTCTTCAGCGGTCTGTTCTGCGACTGCGCAACTCCCGCGCACGTGACGTGTCCGTGATAAGTATTGACGCCGTCGCTGAATCCCGGATCGCTCTTGACCGCTGCCAGACCGTGTTGCGCCAACTTCATGACGTAGGGAAACGTTGCGTTGGTGAGCGCCAGCGTTGAAGTGTGCGGCACGGCGGCAGGCATGTTGGTGACGCAGTAGTGCACTACGCCGTCCACCACGAAAGAAGGGTTGCTGTGCGTTGTTGGATGCGCGGTCTCGATGCAACCGCCCTGGTCGATGGCTACGTCCACGATCACCGCGCCCGGCTTCATGTCCTTCACCATCGCTTTGGTTACGAGCTTGGGAGCGGCAGCGCCGGGGATGAGCACGCCACCAATTACCAGATCCGCATGCTTCACGGCTTTGGCGATGTTGTAGGAGTTCGACGAAACTGTGTAGACGCGGCCGTTGAAGATGTCGTCCAACTCGCGCAGGCGGTCGAGATTGAGATCGATGAGCGTCACCAGTGCGCCCATGCCAAGGGCAATTTTGGCGGCATTGGTGCCCACGATTCCGCCGCCGATCACGCATACTTGCGCCGGCGGGACTCCGGGAACGCCGCCCAGCAGCACGCCGCGCCCGCCGCGCTCTTTCTCGAGATA
>DATJZQ010000107.1:0-3776 GCA_035499005.1 Burkholderiales bacterium
TCGAGAAACTCCTATATAGCGGCTACATCGAGCTGCCCCCCTTCGTCTCGATTCTATATGCCCGTCCCGATACGTTCGCGATCGGAGAGGCGATGAAGTCAGGCACGATGAAGAGCGCACCTCGTCATACGAAAGTGTCGCGCAAGACGGGAGGGTCGTCCTGGGTGGCGATCTGCGCAATGCTGCTCGGGGCCCTTTGCATTGCGGTGGCCTACAAGACTTATGCGGGACCCCAAGCCAAACAGAGCGCCGCTACCGAATCAATCATGGTCGAGGAGCTCTGATGGTCCTGCCGCGCAAGGCCGCACCTTTCCTTAGTGCCTTCCTTGCCGAGGAAGTGCGTGCGCTGCGCAAGCTCGGAAACGATCGCCGGACGGCGTCCTTCGTTCTGCTGCTCAACAGAGTCAAGGCAGCGCGCTCGCGCAAAGCGAAGGACAACCTGCAAACCAAGAACGAGCGCGTTGCTTCCTGATATTGCTCTCAGGCCGCGCGCCTGAAGTTGGGAGAGGGCGGACGACCATCATCAGGCGAAGGAGCCGTGATCCAGGCGAGGAAGCCTTGGGCACGCAGGCGCTCCACAGCGACTTCGGCTTCCCTACGCGGAATGCGGCGGACGCAAGTGCCGGTAGACGGGCTTCGAAACACTCTGAGCCCGAGCGCTTCGGCCGCAGGCAGTGCGCTGGCGGGGATTACAACGTCGACGAGATCGCTCATGTTGCTCCTCTCGATTTGTCGGGACGCTTATGCATTGGCCTTCTCGGCCTTTTCGACTTTCTCGTGCCGCAACTGCTCCGGTCTTAGCTTCATGTAAACCAGGCCCGCGCAGGCAATCCAGATCGAGGAATAGGTGCCCACGACGACACCCCACAGCATGGCGATGGAAAAGCTGTAGAGCGCCGGGCCGGCGAACAGCACCAGCGCCAGCACGGCCACAAAGACGGTGCTCGCCGTCATCAGGGTGCGGGCCAGCGCCTCGTTGATGCTGAGATTCAGCAGCTCGACCAGTCCCACCTTCTTGTAGCGGCGCATGTTCTCGCGCACCCGGTCGAAGATCACCACCTTGTCGTTGATCGAGTAGCCGGCAATGGTGAGCGCCGCGGCAAGCGCCGTCAGGTTGAAATCCAGTTGGAAGATCACGAAGATTCCCAGCGTCGATATGACGTCGTGCAGCATCGCGATCAGAGCGCCTACGCCGAACTGCCATTCGTAGCGAAACCAGACATAGAGCACGATGGCGGCCATGGTGGCGAGCGCGGCCAGGATGCCGCCGTGCATCAGCTCCTCACCGATCTTCGGTCCGACCGATTCGGTGCTGCGCAGCTCGTATTTGTCGCCAATCGCGTCCTCGATCAGCTTGATGGCCACCTGCTGGCACCATTCGGCGCGCTGGTCGGGCGTCATGTCGATCTTCGCGCTCTGCGCGGTACCACGCGGCAGCTGGCGTTCGAGGATGGTGAGGCCGAGGCGGCTCACAGCGTCACTCCACCCGGTGGCACCGAGCGCACCGGGCGCCGTGAACTCGACATCGCCGGTGTCGGCTGCACCGGGCTTCACGGTCCAACCATTGCCTGCGCGCTGCTTGAGTACCCGGTCCGCGTTGGCAACGCATTGTGCGTTGCCTTCCTGGCGCTGCACGCGGATCAAGGCGGTGGCAGGGTCGCCGAACTCCTGCAACGAGACTTCGCCTACGCCCAGGCCCCCCAGGGTGCTGCGGAGCGTATCGAGGTGCGCAACACCCTCCTTGGCGCGCACCTGAATGGCGATGCCGCCCTTGAAATCGATGCCGAAATTCAGGCCGATGAAGGCCACCGCCAGCAGCGAGAGGATGTTGATTCCGGTGGACAGTACCAATGCGAGCTTGCGCTTGCCCAGGAAGTCGAAATGGGTGTGCGCGGGCACGATGCGCAGCGGCTTCCACAGCATGTTGCCGCCCGACAGCGGCAGTTCCTTGGGCCTGCGCCAGCGCAGCCACACCGAGAGCAGCATGCGGGTGAAGATGGTCGCGGTGAAGAGGTGGGTGAGCAGGCCGAGCGAAAGCGACGTGGCGAAGCCGCGGATTGGACCCGAACCGAAGCCGAACAAGAGCACGCCAGCGATCAGGGCGGTCAGGTTGGCGTCGATGACGGCAGACAAAGCGCGTTCATAGCCGGTGGCGAGCGCGCTGAACGGCGATCGTCCGTTGGCCCGCTCCTCGCGCACGCGCTCGTAGATCAGCACGTTGGAGTCGACCGACATGCCGACGGTCAGCACCAGGCCGGCGATGCCCGGCAGGGTGAGCGATGCGCCCAGCAGCGACATGCCGGCGAGCACCAGCAGGAGGTTGACCAGCATGGCGAGGTTGGCGAAGCCGCCGAAGGTCGGTCCGTAGGCGGCGAAGATGAAGACCGAGACGAGGAGCGTGCCGACGACCGCCGCGATCATGCCGGAACGAACCGCGTCGGCGCCGAGGTCGGCGCCCACGGTGCGCTCCTCGATGATGCTGAGCGTGGCAGGCAGCGCACCCGAGCGCAACATCAGCGCCTGCTCCTGGGTCTGCTGGGTGGTGAACGAGCCGGTGATGATGCCGCTGCCGCCGCAGATCGCGCTTTGTACCACAGGCGCGCTGATGACCTCGTTGTCGAGCATGATCGCCAGGCGCTTGCCGATGTTGGCGCGGGTGGCGGCACAGAAGGCGCGCCCGCCGGCGGCGTTGAAAGTGAAGCTGATGATCGGCCGGTTGGTCTGCTGCTCGAACGTGGCCTTGGCATCGTCGAGATCCTCGCCGCCCACAACCACGCGCTTGAATACCGGCAGGCACTGCGGCTGGAAGCGCCGGCAGATCTGGTCGAGCGAGAGCTTGGGATTGGCCGCCTGGATCTCGGCCCATGCCTTCGGGGTCGCGGCGCGCAGGGCCTGCATGCCCTCGCGCGTCGGCACCAGCATGGTCGAAGGAGGCAGCATGGCCGGGAAGCTTTGGCCGCTGGGAGCCACTTCCTCGTTTACCAGATGGAAGGTGAGCTTGGCGGTCTGGTTGATCTTGCGCTTTAGGTCGGTGGTATCCTTGATGCCCGGCACCTGCAGCAGGATGCGGTCGTCGCCCTGGCGCACGATGGTGGGCTCGAGCGTGCCGGTCTCGTCGACTCGGCGGCGCAGGATCTCGATCGACTGATCGATGACGTCTTTCTTGCGGCGGGTAAGCTCCTGATCAGCGTAGGAGAGCTGGATCACTGCTCCGCTGCCCGACAGGACGAGCGAGCGGTCGACGGCGCGGATCGCGTCGAGCGCCTTGTTTCTCTGGCCGTCGTCGCGCAAGGCAACGGCCAGCGTTCGATCTCCCTCGACGGTGATGTCCTTGAAGGCGATCTGATCCTTGCGCAATTCGGCGCGCACGGCGTCGGAAAGATTGGTCAGCCGTTCGTTCGTCAGGCCGCGAAGGTCGGCTTCCAGCAGGAAGTGCGCGCCGCCGCGCAGATCGAGGCCGAGATTGATGCGGCTCTGCGCGTACCAGGCCGGAAGCTGGTCGAGCACACCGGCGGGCAGCAGGTTGGGCAGCGCAAAGATCGCGGCAAGGACTGTGACGACGATGATGCCGATCGTTTGCCAGCGCGGGAGATTGAGCATTTGAGTAGGTTGCGTATATCGATGCGACCTTTAGGAATTCCATATAAACCGGACGTCGCGCGCGAAGGTGCGGGCCCGATTCTATGGATCTCATATTCCTACGCTGTTTTTCTGCTCTCGATTTCCTATACCGGTGCTCGCACGATCGTCCGGTGCGTGCCCTTTCCCAGCATGAT
>DATJZQ010000108.1:0-30069 GCA_035499005.1 Burkholderiales bacterium
GGAACACCATCGCGATGTCCCGCTCCCTGGGCGGCAGCCGGTTCACCACCCGGCCGCCGATGGCGATCTCACCTTCCGTGATCTCCTCGAGGCCCGCGATCATCCTCAGGAGGGTCGACTTGCCGCAGCCCGATGGGCCGACCAGGACGAGAAACTCGCCCGCGTCCACTGCGATGTCGATGCCCTTCAAGATATCGAGCTCGCCGTAGCGCTTGCGGATGTTGATGAGCTCGAGCGATGCCATGCTGTCTTCCTCAGCCCTTCACCGAGCCTGTCATCAGCCCGCGCACGAAATAGCGCCCGCCGACGATGTACACGAGCAGCGTCGGCAGGGCCGCGATGACAGCCGCCGCCATGTGCACGTTGTACTCGCGCTCTCCGGTCGAGGTGTTCACGACGTTGTTCAGCGCCACCGTCATGGGTGCGCTCTCGCCGGTCGAGAACGAGGCGCCGAACAGGAAATCGTTCCAGATGTTGGTGAACTGCCAGATCACCGTCACCACGACGATCGGCGCGGAGTTGGGGACCAGGATACGGAAGAAGATGTCGAAGAATTTGGCCCCGTCGATCATCGCCGCGCGGATCAGCTCGTCCGGGAACGCCACGTAATAGTTACGGAAGTACAGCGTAGTGAACGCGAGGCCATAGACGACGTGGACCAGCACCAGGCCCGGCGTCGAAGATGCGATGCCGAGCTTTCCGAGCAAGGTCGCCATTGGGATCAGCACGATCTGGAACGGGATGAAGCAGCCAAACAGGATCAAGCCGAACAGCAGGTCGGCACCTTTGAAGCGCCACTTGGTCAGGACATAACCGTTGAGCATGCCGATGGCGGTAGAGATGATCACGGCGGCCACCGTCATCTTGGTCGAATTCCAGAAGTAGCCTTTGATGCCGTGGCAGCTCAAACCCACGCAGGTCTCACCCCACGCGTCGATCCACGGCTTGACCGTCCACTCGTGCGGCAGCGCGATGATGCTGCCCGAGTAGATCTCCGGCAGCGGCTTGAGCGAGGTGAGCAGCATCACGATCAGCGGGAGCACGTAGATGGCAGCGAAGAACAACAGCAGGCCGTAGATCACGAAGCGGGCGCCGCGGTCGCGGCTGCCCTTCACCATCTGCGGCGAATCCCATTCCTGAGCCATCGTCTTTACGTCAGTGCGAATGCCGGCGCGCGCCGCGCATCTCGGAATACAGATACGGCACCATGATCGCCACGATGGTGAGCAGCATCATCACGGCGCTGGCCGCGCCCATCCCGAGTTGGTTGCGGGTGAACGTGTGCGCGTACATGAAGGTCGAGGGCAGCTCCGTCGCGTAACCCGGACCGCCGCCGGTGAGCGCCACCACCAGCTCGTAACTCTTGATCGCCAGATGCGCGAGGATGATGAGCGCACCCATGAATACCGGGCGCAGCTGCGGAATCACGATGCGCCAGTAGATCCTGGGCAACGACGCACCGTCGAGCGAGGCAGCCTTGAGCAGATCATGATCGATGCCGCGCAATCCGGCCAGGAACATGGCCATCACGAAACCGGTCGCCTGCCAGACGCCCGCGATGACGACGCAGTAGATCGCCATCTCCTCGCTCACGATCCAGTCGAACTTGAAATTGGGGAAACCCCAGCCCTGCACCAGCTTTTCGATGCCCAAGCCGGGGTTGAGCATCCACTTCCAGGCGGTGCCGGTGACGATGAACGACAGCGCGAGGGGATACAGATAAATGGCGCGCAGCGTCCCTTCCTGTCGGATGCGCTGATCGAGCAGTATCGCGATCAGCAGTCCGAGCGCCATGCACAGCGCGATGTACAGCACGCCGAACACCGCCAGGTTGTGTATGGCAACCTGCCAGCGCGGATGATTCCAGACCCGTACGTATTGGAAGAACCCGGCCAGCTCGTGGATCACGTATCCCTTCGATGGCGTGAGCGACACGTACGCGGTCCACAGGATGAAGCCGTACACGAAGACGAGCGAAACGATGAGAGTTGGAGAGAGCACGAGCTTCGGCAGGCTGCGCTGCAGCCAGCGGCTCGCGGCGCTCCAGGTCACTGGCGCCGTGCCGGTGCTCGTGTCCATCGCTCCTCCCGCCTACGTCTTACTAATTTTTCCTCTCCCCTCCTCCCTGAGGAGGGGAGAAATTAACGCGCTACTTCGACGCCGCCACCGCCGCGACCAGCTGCTTGGTCGCCTCGGACGGATTCTTGCCCGAGTTGAAGAACTTCGTCACCACGTCGATCATCGCGCCCTTGATCGATTCCGGCACAGCGTGGCCGTGCGCGAAGCTGCCGACCATGGCGTTGTTCTTCAGCGCGACCTTCAAGTCCGCCATCGACTTCTTGCCGCAGGCGTCGAAGTTGGTGTCGGCGATGTCCATGCGCGCGGGGATCGAGCCTTTCTTCAGGTTGAACTGCTCCTGGAAGTTCTTGTCCATGATCGCGCTCGCGAGCGCCAGTTGTGCAGCCTCCTGCGACTTGCCGACCTTGAACATCGCGAAGGCGTCGGAGTTGAACGAGAAGTCGCCTTCGGTGCCCGGGTACTGGAAGCACAGGAAGTCCACGTTCGGCTTCTTGCCCGCCTTGATGAACTCGCCCTTGGCCCAGTCGCCCATGATCTGCATGCCGGCCTTGCCGTTGATCACCATGGCGGTAGCCAGATTCCAGTCGCGGCCGGGGAAGTTCGGATCAACGAGACCGCGCAGCTTCATCATCTGCTCGAACGCTTTCTCCATGGTCTTGCTGCCGAGCGCGGCGGGGTCGAGCTCGATGAGCGCCTTGCGGTAGAAATCGGGGCCGCCCGCGGACATCACGGCGCTGTCGAAAATGGTGGCGTCCTGCCACGGCTGACCGCCGTGCGCGAGCGGGACGTAGCCCGCTTTGCGGATCTTCTCGGCGGCGGCCATAAGGTCATCGAAGGTCTTCGGTGGAGCGATCTTCAGCTCGTCGAAGATCTTCTTGTTGGCCCAGATCCAGTTGGTGCGGTGGATGTTGACGGGAGCAGCCACCCAGTGGCCCTTGTACTGGTCGAATTTCTGCAGAGGCGCGGGCACTACGTTCGCCCAGCCTTCCTTCGTGGCCACCGGCGTCAGGTCACCGAGCAGGCCTTCCTCGGCATAGTCGGTGATGATGAAGCCGAGCATCTGCATGGCTTCCGGCGGATTGCCCGCCGCGACGCGAGCACGCAGGACGGTACGCGCCTGATCGCCACCGCCGCCGGCGACCGGGCTGTCTTTCCAGCCGTAGCCGCGCTTCTGCATGTCTTCCTTGAGCACGTTCAGGGCAGCCGCCTCGCCGCCTGACGTCCACCAGTGGACCACTTCCACGACCTGCTGTGCACCTGCCGTCATGCTTGTCGCGCCCAACGCTGCCGCCGCGACAGCGGCTATGGTCTTGCTGCGCATCGCACTCCTCCTCTCACGTTTAACACAACCCCCACCCTGACCCTCCCCCGCAAGCGGGGGAGGCAGATTGGGGCAACATCTCGAGCCCGCCCATCCCCGCGAGCGGGGGAGGAGACGGGCGATATTCTCGACTCTACTCTCGTCAGCTGCCCTGGTAGCGCGGCGGGCGCCGCTCGCGGAAGCTGGCGAGTCCTTCGCGCGCGTCCTGCGTGCTACCGGCGAGCGCCCCCGCCATCCCTTCGAGCGCCGAAGCCATCCCTGCGCCGCTCGAAGCGTTGATGAGCTGCTTCACGAGCTGCACGGAAACCGGCGCCATGGAGCAGATGTCCCGGGCGAGGCGCAATGCCGCCGGCATCAAGCCTTCGTCGCCCGCGACTTCGTGAACCAGGCCGGCTCGCCACGCCTCGTCCGCAGACAACCGCCGCCCGGTGAGCGCGAGGTACTTCACGCGCGAGGGGCCGACTATGCCGGTGAGCCGCTGTGTCCCCGACCAGCCCGGAACGGTGGCGATCGACGCTTCCGGCAGGCCGAACTGCGCGGCCGCGCTTGCTACGCGCAGATCCGCCGCCGCGGCGAGCTCGAGGCCGCCGCCCAGCGCGTGGCCGTTGACTGCGGCGATGACGGGCTGGCGCAGCTGCGCCCACTGGTCGAACACCTGATGGCCGCGCTTCGTCCACATGCGCCACATGTCCAGCGCCTCGAGCGCCGACCAGGCGTTGATGTCCGCCCCGACACAGAAAGCGCGCTCGCCAGCTCCAGTCAGGATCACGCAGCGCACCGCGCGATCCGCGTCGAGCTGCATCGCGACAGCCGAGAGCGCGTCGATCATATCCATGGTCAGTGCGTTGAGCTTCTCGGGCCGGTTCAACGTAACGGTCGCGACCGCATCGTCGATGGCGAGCAGTACGTGTTCAGTCACGCGGCTTCTCCGGCAGCTTGAGCGCGAGCGGCGCATCGCGGAACAGCGCCGGGTCCATGACCTTGAGGTCGCGTGCCACCCGCAGTGGAACATCGCTCTGCGCGACGACGTCGCGCTGCACATCGACGCCCGGAGCAATCTCGCGCACCGTAATTCCCTCCGCGTCGAGGCTCAGGACGCAGCGCTCTGTGACGTAGATGACGCGCTGCCCGCGCCTTCGCGCCATCTGACCGCTGAAGGTGACGTGCTCCACGGCGCTCACCAACTTGCGGCTCTTGCCTTCGCTCACGATCTTGAGCTTTCCGCCACCCGCTTCCAGCTTCGCACCCGCCGTGAAGAACCCGGAAAATACGAGGCGCCGCGCGTGTGTGGTGATGTCCACGAAGCCGCCGCAACCCGCAGTGAGGTAGGGGCGCGCGCCGAGCTTCGACACGTTCACGTTGCCCTGGCTGTCGATCTGCAGGAAAGAGAGCAGTGCGATGTCGAACCCTCCCCCCTGAAAATAGGCAAATTGATTGGGAGACGGCACGATGGCATCCGCGTTGGCGGCGCAGCCGAAGGCGAATCCCAGCAAGGGTACACCGCCCACGGCGCCTTGCTCGATCACCCAGGTGACTTGCCCGTGCAGCTTCTCTTCGAGCAGGATGCGCGGAACGTTGGAGGAAATGCCGAAGCCCAGGTTCGCGGTCGCGCCGTTCCACAGCTCGAGCGCGGCACGGCGGGCGATGACCTTCTCGGGGCTCCACGGCTGCAGCTCGAAGCTGTCCTCGGGTCGAGCGATCTCGCCGCTGATGGCCGGATCGTACTCGGTCTGCGTAGTCTGCTTCTGCTCCGCGTCCACCAACACGTGATCGACCAGCACGCCGGGCACGTGCACGCGCTGTGGAGGGATCGAGCCCGCTCGAACGACGCGTTTCACCTGTGCGATGACGATGCCCCCGCTATTGCGTGCTGCCAGCGCCTGGTCCAGCGCGCCAAGGAAAGCGCCTTCGTGCTCGTAGGACAAGTTGCCGCGCTCATCGGCCGTGGTGGCACGGATGATCGCCACGCGCGGATACAACGTCGGGAAAAACAGCCAGTCGTCATCCGCGAAGCGGACTCTGCTTACCACCGGCTCGGCCGCGGCGCGCGTATTCATCGCGCAACCCTGCAGCTGCGGATCGACGAACGTGCCGAGCCCGACCTTCGTCAGCACGCCGGGGCGCTTGGCGGCGGCGTCGCGATGCATGTCGAACAGGATGCCGCTCGGCACGTTGTAGGCCGCGACCCGATCCTCGATGATGAGCCGCCAGATGTCCGGCATCGGCAGCGAGGACGGGCCGCTCGGGTAGGAGCCCGCGAGCACCGTCTTCAGCAGCCCGGGCTGCGCCAGGTGGTCCATGCCGCGGATGCCGTACATATCGCCGGCGGCTATCGGATGCAGGGCAGTGAGATCGCGCGGGTGGCCCTCACGCGCGAAGCGCGCTCCGATTGCAGCCAGCGCGGCATCGGGACATCCGAGGCCGCTCGAGGAGCTGACCGTGAGCACGTCGCCGTCGCGTATCAGCGCCGCGGCCTGACTGGCGGAAACGACTTTGCTCATCGCGCGCCGCTCAGTCCTTATCGATATCGAACTTCGACGCTGCGCCCACTGCGAGCAGCTTCCTGCACCGCCAGCGCCACCGCGAGCGACTTGACGCCGTCTTCACCAGTTGCCGACGGCTGTCCCTGGCCTGCAACCGCGGCGTTGAACGCGCGTAGCGCCCGAACATACAGGTTCTCGTGCTCCACCGCGACGATGGCCTCGCCGCTCCCGGTGCGCAGCACGATCTGGCCGACCGGGCGCTGGGTCATGACATCGCGCGCGACGATCGAACCTTCGCTGCCATGCACCTCGAGGCCCGTGGCTGCGTGCTTCACCGTGAAGGCATCGTGCAGTTGGGCTAGCAGTCCATTATCGAAGCGCAAGACCGCCATGACGCCATCCTCCAGTCCGCGTGAGGCAAGCGCACCATGTTGCGCAAGCGCCACCGCTTCGACGGGCTCGGCGTCCAGCAGAAAGCGCAGGGTATCGGCATCGTGGCAGGTGATGTCGAGGATCACGCCGCCGCCGGCCTCGGGTTTGTGCAGGCGCCACCCCTGCAGGTGAGACGGCAGGAAGACGGCGTGGAAGACGCGGGCGAAGAGCGGCTTGCCGATCGCACCGGAACGGATGAGCTCCCGGATCTTGCCGTGCGTCGCGGCGTTGCGGAGGTGATGGTTGGTAGCGAGAACGACGCTGGCCTGGGCGCAGGCCGCGACCATCTCGCGGGCATCGGCCAAGGTAAGCGCGAGCGGCTTTTCACAGAGGATGTGCTTGTGTGCCGCTGCGGCCGCCAACACTTGCGGCTTGTGCAGCTCGTTGGTCGTACTGACATACACGGCATCGATAGACGGGTCGCTCAGCAAGCGGGCAAGCTCGGTATAGCTGGAAGCGATGCCGTGAGCGCGGGCAAAATCGGCGCCCCGCCCCGCGTCGGTGCTGAGCACGGCGGAAACCTCATTCCCAGGCTGGGTGCGGATAGCGTCGAGGACCCACTCCCGGGCGATGGTGCTGGCACCGATCAGGCCCCAGCGCAGTTGCGGCATGTTGCTCCTCCCTCCCGTGTACTTGCTGGACCCCGCTCTCTCGTGATCCAATGAGCAGCGTTCGAACGTTCCAAAATTCATTGGAACGTTCCAAGTTCGTCTAATATGCTTAAATTCCTGATCTCTGTCAAATAGCGCGGCCATGCCAGCACGATCTCCCGCAAGGCACCGCGGAACCCGGCCAACGATCACAGACATAGCCCGGGCGGCGGACGTATCCAAATCGACAGTCTCCCTGGTTCTGCAGGGCAGCCCGTCGATCAAGGCGGACACCGCGTCCCGGGTGCGCGAGGCGGCCGATGCGCTGGGCTACGTTTACAACCGGGGGGCGGCCGACCTCAGGCGGCAGGCATCGAACACGATCGGGACCGTCATCAACGACCTCACCAACCCGTTCTTCGCCGAGCTGCTGGTCGGCCTGGAGCGCAGCCTCGCCGAGCACGGGTACGTGACGCTCATGGCACACACGGGGGAGGATCTGGCGACTCAGGAGCGAGTGCTCGCCTCCATGAGAGAGCACCAGGCTGCTGGCCTGATCCTGTGCCCTGCGTTCGGTACCCCGGAGGAGCTGCTGCAGCGGATTCTGTGGTGGCGTATCCCGGTGCTGATCGTGGTGCGCCCAGTAGGGGACGAGGGCTTCGACTTCGCGGGCTCCGACAACGAAGCCGGGACTTATGCGGCGACGAAACACCTCGCCGAGCGCGGTCATCGCCGCATCGCGTTCCTTGGACGCGTGGGGGGCGGACCGGTCTACGAGCTGCGCCGCCGCGGCTTTGCGCGCGCCATGGGCGAGCACGGGCTTGCGGTCGAGGACGAGTGGCTGATCGACATTCCACCCACGCGCGAGGGCGGGCGCGCCGGCGTCCGCGCCGCCCTTGCGCTGCGCAACCGCCCTACCGCCGCCATCTGCTACAACGACATTGTGGCGTTCGGCGCTCTAAGCGAGCTGGGCGAGCAAGGACTGCGGGCGGGAATCGACTTTTCGATCGTCGGCTTCGATGGCATAGCCGACGGCGCGCACTCGAACCCGCCGCTCACCACGGTGAGCGTGAATCCTGAGCGCCTCGGCGCATCGGCCGCAAATCTCCTTCTGACGCGCCTGCGGGATCCGGAGAGCGCGCCGCTGCGCTATCTGGCGCAGCCACAGCTCATCGTGCGCCAGTCGTCCGGCTGGGTCGAGGGGACCAGGCTGGCGACACCGGCGACGCCGGCACCGGAACACTGACCAGCGGATCGTCGATCGGGCCTCTGGCTGTCGCCGCTATGCGCCATTGCAGCGCTCGCCGGGAGCAACTTCGGCTGCTCGAGGTCTGAAAGGCGGTGGGGCGCTCGCGCGGCAATCGCCGCGCGCTGCCCAACCCTCAGACCAGGAGGCCTCGAATGCGCGCTGGACGAACGCGGGTATTGATGCTGTTGTGGGCGCTGGCGGCGTGGCCTGCGCCGCTCTTGGCGCAGTCGATGGTTGCGGCGAGCGCCGAGCGCCGGGATGAAATGGCCAGCGCACCGCGCGCCAACGTCATCCGGGATCTGCGGGAGAACCTGCCGGTGGTGCCGCGTATCGTCGGCGGATCTCCCGCGGCAGCGCCCTGGCAGGTAGGCCTGATCGTGGCAGGCACACCCGCAGCACGGGGATTGTTCTGCGGCGGTTCTCTGGTGGCGCCCGACTGGGTTTTGACCGCGGCGCATTGCGTCGTGGATCGGGTGAGCGGCCAGATCTCCGCGCCAGCGGAGATCGAGGTCATAGCGAACACGCAGGACCTCGCGGTGATCGGCACCTACGTAACGGTGACCGCGGTCATTCCGCACGAGCGCTATCAGGCGCGCACCAACGACAACGACATCGCGCTGCTCAAGCTCCGAACACCGATCCCGAATTCAAATCCGATCGCGCTGATCACGCCTGAAGACGAGGCCGAGTCAGTCTCCGCCGGCACCAGCGCCTGGGTGACCGGCTGGGGCGCGACCGAGGAGAACGGCCGGCTGTCGCGCGAACTGCTTGGGGTGAGCGTCCCGATCGTTGCGCGCGATGCCTGCAACGCGCCAGACAGCTACAACGGCGCGATCACCGTGAACATGATCTGCGCTGGGGAGAAGGGCAAGGACTCGTGCCAGGGAGACAGCGGGGGCCCGCTGTCATTGCAGCGCGGGGGGGCGGGAACGTACGTGCAGATCGGCATCGTCAGCTTCGGCCAGGGCTGCGCGCGGGAGAAGAAGCCGGGCGTTTATACACGCGTTGCGGTGTACCGCAGCTGGGTCGCGGCGCGGACCCAGCCGGTTCAAGCGACTGCTCCACTGCCGCTGAGGTGAGCCTACGTGGCAACTGTTGCCGCGGGACCGGGCAAGAAAAAGGGCGGACTCTATGGTCCGCCCGAACTGTGCACAGGGAGGAGACCTACCTATCGCTCTTGTGCCTCGTCTTAAGCGACGAGCCGGTACCCGGCTGCCATGGGCAAGGCTCGCCGGAGAATTCTCGCGCGAAGCGCGTGTCGCCCGAACCCGACATGAACCACTACATCTTGTATATGTCGGTTGCCACGTACACCAATTGTAGTGGTGCAGCGCGCAATGTCAAGCACGATCTCACTTGAGCCTCGCGAAGACGCGAGAGGCCTTCACAGCGTCGGACTTTTGCCGTTATCTGCTGGATCGTGTGCGAGGCGCGACGCCGGCGCACTTTTTCGATGAGCAGCACCAATATTTCGACTCATGGTCATTCATCGGCGGGCCGCTTGAAATGCTCTTCACGCTAGGACGCTTGGAAATCTACGCAGGGCCGGAGACGGTCACGCGCAGGGCGCCCAAGTCGCTGCTGGCGCTCGAAGGGCCGAACGAAGGCTCGCTCGGCTGGCGAGCGTGGAGCCTCAGACTGGGCTCGTGGAAGCTGGTGGTCTCGTTCAAGCGCGAACGCCGGCGCAAGGGACGCGAGCTCAGACTGCCGTAACTCAAGTCTCCTCCCGCGCCTCGAGGCGCAGCGGCTGCTTTCGCGTCGCCATCACCGACGCCGCAATTCCCCCTGTCTCCTCTGGCCCAGTAGAATCCGCCGCTGGCGTCCAGCGCGGGATCTCACCGAATCCCTTCAAGCGCACCAGCGCGCCAACAGGAGATACCCAGTGATCTGCTTGCCGCAGCAGATGAATGCTGTGATGCTCGCGCCCGGTCGAAGCAGGCGCGGCCGCCTCGCCAGGCGAGTCATATGGTCATTGCTCTGCGCCGCCGGAACCGGGCACGCGGCCACCGACGTGCTCGTGAACAGCTACGACAACCTTCGGACCGGCGCAAACTTGAGCGAGTCGACCCTCACCGTGTCGAATGTGGGGCCCGAGACGTTCGGCCGCCTGTACAGCTATGCGGTGGACGGCACAGTCCAGAGCCAGCCGCTGATCGCGAGCGGCGTGAGCCTGCCAAACGGCAGCGTGCGCAACGTCGTCTATGTGACGACTCTGAACAATTCCGTATACGCCTTCGACGCCGATCGCGGCGGCGCACCCCTGTGGCACAAGTCACTCATAAGCTTGCCGGACGGAAGCGCAGCCTCACCGACCGGCATCTACAGCACGCCGGTCATCGACCGCGGCAGCCACACCATATATGTGGTCGCAGGACTCATGCAGGGCTCGCAGCCCAGCTTCGTGCTGCACGCGCTCGACCTGGCAGACGCAAGCGAAAAGGCCTCGGGGCCGGTGGTCATCGCGGGCGCCGCGCGAATCGCGTCGACGCTGGTTCACTTCGAGCCGACGAGCACGCGCATCGCGGTGCAACGCGCAGCGCTCGCGCTCGCGCGGGGCAAGCTCATCGTGGCTTTCGGCGGCGACTACTTCGAGGGTTGGGTGTTCTCGTACGACGCAGCCGACCTGCGGGCCGCGCCTTCCGCGTTCTGCACGACCTGCGTCAGCCGCATCGCGGCGATTTCCGGGATCGACTACTTGAACACGGACTGCACGTTCCTCGGTCCAGGCGGGGGCATCTGGCAGGCCGGGCGTGGACCGGTGGTCGACGACAAGGGTACGGTGTATTTCTTCACCGGCAACAAGGCGCACATCATCAAGCAGGGCTGCACGATCCCGAGGAACGACAGCGCCTGTGCCGCATGCTCGAGCGCAGGCGGCTGTGCGTGCAAGGGCGTCGGCTCTCCCAAGGTGTGCAGAGGACCCGACACCTGCACTGCCAACCAGAGCGCGGACGGCCGCTCATTCGACGTCAACGAAGCGTTGATCGGGCTCGACCCGGCCCGTGGTCTTGCGCTGACCGGTTGGTTCCGGCCGGCGAACTGGAGCGAATCGGGCTCGGAAGGACTGGAGATGAACGATCTCGATCTCGGCAGCTCGGGGCCGGTGCTCATCCCCGGCACGACGCGCCTGATCGGCGGAGGGAAGCAAGGCGTGTTGTATACGCTGGACATAACGGCGTCAGCTTCGTGCATCCCGTCGCTGACAAACACATGCATATCGCCGTCGCAGCCGAATCCCGTGCAGAGTTTCCGTGTGTCGCCCGCGCCGCCGCCGCCCAACGAATACTATCGGCACCTGTACGGCGGTCCGGTGATCTGGGCGCGGCCGCAGGAGCAGGGTGGCACGCTGGCCTACGTGTGGCGGGAGAACGATCACCTGCGCAGCTACTCGATCGGCGACCAGTTCATCGGCTGCAACACCGACAACCCGGCCCCGACGACGTCGCACAACTGCGCGAGCTCGGCGCAAAGCGAGGATCTCATCGACCATCATCCCGGCGGCATCCTTGCGCTGTCCGGCAACGGCGCGGATCCGGCCAGTGCGATCGTCTGGGCATCGACGACGCGCGTCCTCAACGGGCCCGGCAAGCTCATGGCGTTCAAAGCGCTGCCGGAGCGCGGCGCGGCGGATAGCCTGGCAAAGATCTGGGACAGTGATCTGTGCGAAGAGGACAGGCTCGAAGCGGGATCGGATTTCGTTCCGCCGACCGTGGCGAACGGCAAGGTCTACCTCGCGACTCAGGCGGACAAAGTCGAAGTTTTCGGGCTGGTCCGGGGGAAAACATGCACCGCCACGCCGTTGCCGTCACTGGGGCCCATGCTGCAATAGCCTCAGCCCTCGCACCGGCCCAGCCGGTGCGTCACTGATACGCTCACCGCGAATGCCTTCCCCTCGCATCCGCCGACTGCGCCGCTCGGAGCTGCCGGCCGACACCGTCGAGCTCGCGCGCTATCTCATCGGCAAGACGCTCGTCCGCGACGTCGCCGCAGGCAGACGGGCTGGGCGCATCGTTGAGACCGAGGCCTACGTCGTCGGAGATGCGGCGGGACACGCGTTCGTCGGACTCACACGGCGCAACCGGTCGCTGTTTCTGGAGCGCGGCCGCGCTTACGTGTACTTCATCTACGGCTCCTACTATTGCCTGAATGTCGCGGCCGAAACGCATGGTGTAGGCGCCGGAGTGCTGCTGCGCGCGCTCGAGCCGCTGGCCGGCATCGATGGCATGGCGCGCGAGCGCGGAACGGAGAAAGTGCGGGATCTCGCGCGCGGGCCCGGGCGCCTGGCGCAGGCAATGCAGGTCGATCTGCGTCTGGACGGAGTGGATCTGTGCAGGGACTGGAGGCTCTGGCTGGGCGACGCGCTGCTGCCGACTGGCCGGATCGGCCGCAGCGTGCGCATCGGCCTCACCAAAGAAGCTCACCGCCTGCTGCGCTTCTACGAGCGCGGCAGCGCGTTCGTGAGCGGGCCGAAGCCGCTGCGCGGCTGATGTCTCCAGCGGTCGATAGTGCGAGACGACGTTGTCCGCGTCAGCGTAGCCTTGCTGCGACAGGGGTTCACTTGTAGGACGTTGACCTACAGCACAACCCCTGGATCTCCGACATACGGGGTTGCTCGAAACGGCCTACATTGACGCTCCCCCGCGAAACAGGAGGTGCGCCGATGGCGTCGTGGCTCCCCTACATCTCCGACTTTCTGAGTGCGGATCCGCTTCGGATGGTGGTGCTGGGCGCTTTGATCGGCGCAGTACTGAGCATGCCGATCACCTGGTTTCTCACGTGGTGGTACTACAAGAGAGCGGTCGAAGAGCTGCGAGAATCGGCGGAAGAGATGAAGCGCGAAGCGCGACAGCTGCGGCGCTCCTTGCACGAGGTGACGCCGTTCGAGGCAAGAATGAGGACCTTAAAGTAAGGCGCTATCATTCGCCATTCCAAGCTGCGTGGCTTGACGAACACGCGGCATCAGGAACATTTCTACTTTAGGGAGGGCAGCATGCAGCGCGTGACCAATGTGGCCAAGGAGCGTTTGTCGCAGGGAGCGCTGGCTATCGGCATCGGGGTACGCACCGTGCGCGGCGTCGAGATCGCCCGCATCATGAAAACGGCCGGCTTCGATTTTCTATTCATCGACATGGAGCACGGCGCGACCTCGGTCGAAACCACCTACGCGATCTGCGTCGCGGCACTCGACGCGGGCATCGCTCCTTTGATCCGTGTACCGCACGGCGAGCTCGCGCTCGGCACTCGCTGCCTGGATGCCGGCGGGCTGGGGCTAGTCATTCCGCACGTCGACACGCCGGACGTGGCGCGTGCAATGGTCGATGCCTTCAAGTTCCAGCCTCTGGGGCACCGCTCGATCGCGGGCGGTTATCCTCAGTTCGGCTTCGCGGCCGCGCCCGTCAAGGATGTCATCACGGCGTTGAACGATGCGACTTTGGTGGTGGCCATGATCGAGACGCCGAAGGCCGTGGAGAACGCTGAGCAGATCGCAGCCGTCCCCGGCATCGATGTGCTGCTCATGGGAACGAACGACCTGTGTCTGGAGATGGGCATTCCGGGGCAGCTCGACAACGAGCGCGTCGTGTCCGCTGTCGACACCGTGGTGCGCGCTTGCCAGAAGCACGGCAAGTGGCCGGGACTGGGCGGCGTTTACCTCAAGGATCTCGCCAAGCGTTACATCGGGCGCGGGATGCGCTTCGTATTGGCGGGCAACGACACAGGGCTGCTGCTCAACGCAGCGCAGGAGCAGGCGAGCTTCGTGCGCGGTTGCATGTAGAGGCGCGAGCCGACCTGCGCTCGTCTCCTGGCGGGAGGCGAAACCTATTCTCGGTGCGTGGCCGTCAGCCCCGTGGGCGGGCCGTCGATCGCAGTCCACCCGCCGTCCACCAGCAAAGCGGTTCCCGTCACGTAGCTCGCCGCATCCGACGCCAGGAAGGCGACGGCTGCGGCGACTTCGCTCGGCTGGCTCCATCGATTGAAGACGGTGTGCGCCGCAAGCGCTTCGAAAATCTTCCGGCGAGCCTTGAGCGGTTCGATCAGCGGCGTCTCGACGATGCTTGGCACGATGGCGTTCACGCGAACGCCGTATCGGCCGACTTCGGATGCGAGCCCGCGCACCATCTGAATGATGCCGGCCTTGGTCGCACCGTAGATCGCCAGGCCGGGCTCCAGAGTCGTGGCGCGGACGGACGAGCTGGCGATGAGACTGCCGCCGCCCTGGTCGGCCATCATCCGACCGAACGAACGCAGAAAGTAGAAGGTGCCTCTCAGGTTGAGATCGGCGACGCGGTCGTACTCTTCGTCGGTGTAGTCGAGCATCAGCTTGCGGACGTGGATGGCCGGGGTCGTGACGGCAATGTGCAATTGCGGGTAAGCGCCTGCAATTTTCGTCGCAAGCGATCGAATGCCGTTCGCGCTGCCTGCATCGACAACATAAGCTTCAGCCCGCAGCTCGGCAGCGGTCGCCTCGACTCCTTCCCGGTTTTGGTCGGCGCAGATCACCACTGCGCCGAGAGCGGCAAGCGCCTCCGCCGAGGCCTTTCCAATGCCCGACGCGGCTCCCAGAACGAGCGCTGTCTTGCCGCGCAAATTGAACAAGCGGCGATACGATTCCAATCGCTGTGCGACGTTGGGAGTAGCATCATTCATCGCTTCACCCTCAGCTGACGCCGCTGCGCTTCACGACGTAGGCGGGAATGCGCACGCCGTCGATCCCGCCCTGCCCCGCCGCGGCGGCCTGATCGAACGCGGCGAGCACACCGGTGGCGGCCGGCAGCTCGAATCCGCGCGAGCGCGCCTCTTCCAGCATCGTGCGCAGGTCCTTCCGCATCGAGTCGAGGTCGAAGGTGGCAGGACCCGTATCTTCGCCGGCGAGCGCTTTCGCGACGAGCGCAGCGCGGTTCTTCAGCACGTTCGCCCCGCCCGCCGTCTCGGTGAACAGCTCGACCAGGCGAGCGGCGTCGAAGCCGAGCGGGCGCGCGAGCGCCATCGCCTCGCCGAAAGCCTCCCAGAACACGATCAGCGGCAGGTTGACGGCGAGCTTCATGGACGCACCCGCGCCGACCGGCCCGCAGCGCTCCACCCTGCGGCACATCTGGTCGAGCAGCGGCCTGGCACGCTCGAATGCGGCATCGTCCGCGCCCGCGAGGCCGAGCAGCTTGCCCTCCCGCGCTGGCCCGACCGTGCCGCCTACGGGGCATTCGACCATGTGCGCACCCTTCGCGGCGATTCCGGCAGCAAGCGAGCGCTCGGTCTCCGGCCGCACCGTGCTCATCTCGATGAAGAGCTTGCCCTTCACCTGACCCGCCAGCAGACCCTGTGCGCCGCGATAGACCGAGTCGATTGCTCCGGCGTTGGTGAGGATCGTGATGACCGCCTCCGAACCGGTCGCCAACTCCGCAGCGCTGCCCGCGACGCGCGCGCCGGCTGCCTGCGCCGCCTTTGTCTTTTCCGGGGTCCGGTTCCAGACGGCCACCGCGTGCCCGCACTCGAGCAGACGCTGAGCGATCGCGCTGCCCATGCGGCCAGTCCCTGCGATACCGATGTTCATGTCGATCTCCTTTCCCGATCGATGCTAGCACGCTGGCTCAGGCTACGATCGGCAGTCTGTGCGCGCCTGCGCAGCTCGCATAGTATTCTTACGCCCACGACGTGGCGTTGAATGAGGGAGACAGAGCTGTGCATGACCTGGTGATCGAAGGCGCAAAGCTGATTGATGGATTGGGGACGCCGGCCCGGCCGGGCGACATCGCCGTGACGAACGGCCGCATATCTGCGGTGGGCAAAGACGCCGACGCCGCGCGCAACCGCGTCGACGCTGACGGTCTGACGCTCGCGCCCGGCATCATCGACCTGCACACACACTTCGATGCGCAGCTGCTCTGGGATCCGTTCGCCACGCCGTCCGTGGCGCTGGGCGTGACCAGCGTGGTGATCGGCAATTGCGGATTCACCATCGCGCCGTGCCGGGAGCCGGACCGCGACCTCACGCTGCGCAACCTGACCCACGTCGAGGGGATGCCGCTCGAGGCGCTGCGCGCGGGCGTCGACTGGAGTTTCGAGAGCTATCCGCAATATCTCGAGCTGCTCGAGCGCAAGGGCGTCGTGCCCAACGTGGCCTCCTTCGTCGGCCACTCGTCCGTACGGACCTACGTGCTGCGCGGCGATGCGGCCAAGCGTGCGGCCACAAAGGGCGAGGTAGCGGAGATGAAGCGGATCGTGACGGACGCGTTGCGCGCCGGCGCGGTCGGCTTCGCCACCTCGACGCTCGAGCAGCACAACGGCGAGAACGGCATTCCGATGCCGTCACGCCTGGCCGACGAGCACGAGCTGATGGAATTGACCGGCGCGCTCGGAGAAGTCGGCAAGGGGGTGTTCATGCTCACGAAAGGCATGACAACTACTGTCCCGTGGCTCGAGCAGGTCTCGGCGCGCAATGGCCGGCCTGTGATGATCGCCGCCATGTTCGTCGATCCGAACGACCCGTCGCGTGTGTTCAACGAGCTGGAGCAGATCAGCGCCGCGCGCTCGCGCGGGCGCGAGCTGTGGAGCCAGGTCGGCTGCTTTCCGCTGGGGATGGAGTTCACGCTGCGCCATCCGTACCCGCTCGAGGCTCTGCTCGCGTGGCGCCCTGCGATCGAGGCCGAAGGCTCGGATGCGTTTCAGCGCGTATTAGCCGATCCGGCATTCCGCCGGGCGGTGAAGGCGGAGGCGCGCAGCCGGACGGTGCCGAACCGTTTCTCGTATCACAGCCTCGAGCACATGACGATCATGGAGGTGCAGGAGCCGCGCCATCGCGATCTCGTTGGCGGCAATGTCGCTGCGCTCGCGCGCGAGCAAAGCAAGGACGCGTTCGACTGGTTCCTAGACTTCGGCCTCGACGGAGAGCTCGATGCGATGGTCGACTGCAAGCTATTCAATACGGACGAGGGTGCGGTTCGCGAACTGCTGCGGCATCCTCATTCCGCGATCACGCTGTCCGACGCGGGCGCGCATCTGGCTTTTCTGTGCGACGCCGGGTTCGGCCTGCACCTGTTCGGTCACTGGGTTCGCGAGCGCGGCGACATGACGCTCGAGCAGGCGGTGCAGGCCGTGACCAGTCGAGCGGCAGACGCTTACCGGATCAAGGACCGCGGACGCCTGAAGCCCGGGGCCTGGGCCGATCTGATCCTGTTCGATCCGGCCAGCGTGGGCCGCGGGGAGAAGCGGCGGGTCTGGGATCTCCCCGGTGGTGCGAGCCGTGTCGATACTCCCGCGCTCGGCCTGCACGGCGTATGGGTCAACGGCGTGCGCGTGGTGGACGAGCGGGGCCCGATCAGCGGCAACGGCCGGCCAGGCCAGGTAATGCGCGAGTTCGCGGCGTAGCGCTCCAAAATTCACCCTCACCCCAACCCTCTCCCGTCGAGGGAGAGGGGGACTCTAGTTCCCTCTCCGGTCGAGGGAGAGGGAGTTCTGAATGCTCCAGCGATACCCTCTCCCCTTGCGGGCGAGGGTAGGGTTGAGGGGTAGTCAAAAGGGGCACGATCGATCGAAGTTCGGGGCGCGCTTCTCGCGCAGCGACGATAGCCCTTCGCGCACATCGGGGCCCGTGAAACCCAGCATCTCGAGCGCGAGTGAAGCGTCGAAGGTCGGACCCGCCATCCGCAGCCAGTTATTGAGGCTGTACTTGGTCCAGCGCAGTGCCGATTGCGAGCCGCATGCGAGGCGCCGCGCGACCTCGAGCGCCTTGTCCGCGAGCTCGCTCTCATCGACGCAGAGCGAGACGAGACCGATGCGCTCGGCTTCCTCCCCACTCACCTCGTCGCACAACAGCAGATAGTACTTGGCCTTCGCCATGCCGCACAGCAGCGGCCAAACGATAGCGGCGTGGTCGCCCGCCGCAACGCCCAATCGGGTGTGCCCGTCGATGATCCGGGCATTGCGTGCGGCAATGGAGATGTCCGCCAGTAATCCTGTCACCAGCCCCGCGCCCACAGCCGGACCGTGGATCGCGGAGACGACGATCTTGGAGCAGTTGATGAGGTTGTAGACGAGATCGCGGGCCTCGCGCCAAACGCGCGCCCTTGCATCGAAATCCTGCGTCATAGTCTGGACCAGGTCGAGGCTCCCGCCGCCTGAGTAGCCCTTGCCCAGCCCGCGAATGATCGCTACCGAAGTATCGGGATCGGCATCGATGTCGCGCCAGATCTCTGCCAGCTCGCGGTGCGTCTCGGCGTCGGCCACACTGAGCTTCCCTTCCCGGCCCATCGCGATCTCGAGGATGCCGGGCTCCAGGCGATTCAGTTTGAGCATCTTGTAGTCTGCATAGGCCATGGCGTTTCTCCCGGTAGGTGGGCTGGTTGTCGCTCGCGCGCGGTTCGGATTATCTCGCGGGTCCCGTGTAAACTCCGAACGCAATCTCGAATTCCAACCCGACCAATCACGATTTCTCATGCCAGGTCCGCTGTCCGGGGTCAAGGTGCTCGACCTCACTACCGTTGTCATGGGTCCGTTCGCGACTCAGATTCTCGCCGAGCTCGGAGCGGACGTGATCAAGATCGAGCCGCACGAGGGCGACAACATGCGCCACGCGGGGCCCATGCGCAGCCCCGGCATGGGCTACCTGTTCCTCAACCTCAATCGCGGCAAGCGCGGCATCGTGCTCGATCTCAAGCGCCCCGAGGGGCGTCAAGCCGTACAGCGCTTGCTGCCCCGCACCGACGTGCTGGTCTACAACGTGCGCCCGCAGGCCATGGCGCGTCTGGGGCTGGCCTACGAGGACGTGCGCGCGGCCAATCCGCGCATACTCTACGTGGGGACGTACGGCTACTCGCAGCGCGGCCCGTACGCCGCGAAGGCGGCCTACGACGACCTGATTCAGGGCGGTTGCGGCGTCCCGTGGCTCGCATCACGCAACGGGGCTGAGGCGCCGCGCTATGCTCCCATCAACCTGGCTGACCGGCTGACCGGCCTGCATGCCGTTTACGCGGTGACGGCCGCGCTGTTCCAGAGGGAGCGCAGCGGCCAGGGGCAGGCCGTGGAAGTACCGATGTTCGAGAGCGTCGCGCACTTCGTTCTCGGCGATCATTCCGCCGGGCTGACCTACGACCCACCCATCGCCGATTCAGGTTACGCGCGCCTGCTGGCGCGCCGGCCCTACGCGACGCGCGACGGCTTCATCTGCGTGCTCGTCTACAACGACAAGCAGTGGAAGAGTTTTTCCGAAGCGATCGGCCGGCCCGAGTTGATGACCGACCACCGCTACTCCAGCCAGGCCGCCCGCGCCAAGTACATTCCCGAGATCTACGACGCGCTGGCTGAGCTCATGAAGACGCGCACGACGGCCGAATGGACGGCGTTGCTCGAGCGGGCCGACATTCCAGTGGCGCGCATGAACTCGATCGAGGACGTCGTGCACGATCCGCATCTGATGGCCAGTGGCTTCTTCGCTACGGAGAATCATCCGACCGAGGGCAAGCTGCTCGCGCCGCGCACGCCCACTGACTGGTCCGCATCGCCGCCCGGGATGCCGGGGCCGGCACCGCGCCTGGGGCAGCACTCGGCCGAGGTGCTTCGAGAAGCCGGCTATTCGGATGACGAGATCGCGGAGCTCGCGCGGCGCGGCGTGACGCTGCTCGCCAACTGATCGGATGGATTTCGCCTTCTCGGCCGAGCAGCTTCGTATCCGCGAGGCGATAGCCCGGCTGTGCCAGCGCTTCGACGCCGCGTACTGGCTCGAGCACGATAGCAGCGGCATTTTTCCTCACGAGTTCCATCGCGCCGTCGCTGACGCCGGCTGGCTGGGCATCGCGATGCCGCCGGAGTACGGAGGCGCCGGCCTCGGCATCACCGAGGCAGCGTTGATGATGCAGGCGATCAGCGAGTCTGGCGCCGGCTTCTCAGGCGCCTCCAGCGTCCACATGAACATCTTCGGGCTCAACCCGGTCGTGATGTATGGCAACGCCGACCAGAAGAAGCGATGGCTTCCGCCGCTCATCCGCGGCGAACAAAAAGCGTGCTTTGCCGTCACCGAGCCCGACGCCGGACTGAACACCGCAAAGACCAAGACCGCCGCACAACGCGACGGCGACCGCTACCTCCTGCGCGGGCAGAAAATTTGGATCTCGACCGCGCAGGTCGCGGCGAAGATGCTCATCCTCGCGCGCACCTCGGCCGCGAAAGCCGACGGCCGCTCAATCGACGGTCTATCGCTGTTCTACACCGATCTCGATCGGCACCACGTGGAGGTGCGCGAGATCGAGAAGATGGGCCGTCGGGCCGTAGACTCGAACCTGCTGTTCATCGAGGAGCTGCCCGTCCCTGCTCACGACCGCATCGGCGAGGAAGGCAAAGGCTTCGAGTATCTGCTCCACGGGCTCAACCCTGAGCGCATTCTGATCGCGGCGGAAGCGGTCGGCCTGGGCCGCGCCGCCTTGCGTCGCGCCGTCGACTATGCGAAGGAGCGTGTCGTGTTCGACCGGCCCATCGGACAGAACCAGGCGATCCAGCATCCGCTCGCGCGCTGCTGGATGGAGCTCGAGGCGGCGGATCTCATGGTGTTCAAAGCGGCGGCGCTATACGACCGCGGCGAACCGTGCGGCGCCGAAGCGAACGCGGCCAAGTATCTCGGGGCAGAAGCGTGCTTCCGCGCTTGCGAGCAAGCGATGCTCACGCACGGCGGCATGGGGTACGCCAAGGAGTTCCACATCGAGCGCTTTCTGCGCGAAGCCATGATCCCGCGCTTGGCGCCCGTCAGCCCGCAACTCATCCTGTGTTTCATCGCCGAGAAAGTGCTCGGCCTGCCCAAGTCTTACTAAATCGATCCCTACTCACCCTGAGGAGACCGCAAATGGATGCCCGCGCCTTGTTCGAGCAGTTGCGCAAGTTCGATACCCCGACCATCTGCAACGCGCTGGAGATCGTGCGCGGCAAGCGCTTCGTCACCGGCTTCACGCGGCAGCGGCTGCTCGCCGCGTTCCCGGCGCTGCCGCCGATCGTGGGCTACGCGAGAACGGCACAGTTCCGCTGCTCGGTGCCGTTCGATTCGGCCGTGCGCCGACAAAAGCTGCTCAGCTATTACGAGAACCTGGCAAAACCGGAACAACCGTCTATCGCCGTGGTGCAGGATATCGACAGCCAGTCGGGGCTGGGCGCGTTCTGGGGAGAGGTCAACACCACTGTGCATTGGGGATTGGGCTGCGTCGGCGCCGTGACCAACGGTTCGATGCGCGATCTCGACGCCATGCATCCACAATTCCAGTGCCTCGCTGCAACGCTGAGCCCGAGTCATGCAAGCGGCCAGGTGGTGGAAGTCGGCACGCCGGTAGACATCTTCGGAATGGCAGTGTCGGACGGCGACATTGTTCACGCAGACCGGCACGGAGCGGTCGTCTTCACCGCCGACGAAGCGGGCAAGCTGCCCGCCGCTATCGATCTCATGGCGCGGCGTGAAAAGGTGATCCTGGATGCGGCGCGCAAACCCGGATTCAACGTCGCGGCCATGCGCGCCGCGCTCGCCGCTTCGGAGCAAATCAAGTAACCGCTCCCTCCGCTCGGCGGAGACTCCCTAACATCCTGAAAAATCACAAGGAACGGGGGTTGTCCTTGGGCACGAGAACTGCTTCCTCGGCGGAAGGTCAAAAAAGGGCTAAAGACGGGCGGAATTTTTCCGAAACTCATTGCGTCAGGGACTTAGATTCGTTCCTTGACAGAACCGATGAAGACAGACATCAATCCGGAGCTCCTTCGGCAGGCCGTGGCCGCGTCCAACGACGGCCTCGTCATCGCCGACGCGCGCCTGCCGGACATGCCTCTGGTCTACGTGAATCCCGCCTTCGAGCGGCTGACGGGCTATCGCGCCGAGGAAGTTCTGGGCAAGAACTGCCGTTTTCTCCAGCGCGACGACACACATCAAGACGGGCTCGACGAGCTGCGGCTCGCGCTCAAGAGCGGAGAGAGCTGCGTCGTGACAGTGCGCAACTATCGCAAGGACGGCTCGCCGTTCTGGAACGAGCTGAGCGTCGCGCCGATCGTTGAACGCGCGGGTCAGATCAAGCACTTCGTCGGGAACCTCTCGGACGTGACCAATCGCGTGCTCGCGGAGCAGCATCTCATCGAAAAGCACCAGCGCCTCGAAAAGACCAAGCGCATGCTGCAGGGCCTCGCCCTGAAGGATGCGCTGACCGGGCTGTACAACCGCCGCTACTTCAGCGAGCAGGTCGAGCGAGAGTGGAATCGCGCGCGGCGCGAGCAGCTTCCCGTGTCGCTGTTCATGATCGACATCGACCACTTCAAGCGCTTCAACGACAGCTTTGGACATTTATGTGGGGACCGCTGCATCTGCGCCGTGGCCGACGCGGTGCAGCGGTGTTTTGCCCGCGGCTCGGACCTGGTGGCGCGATACGGCGGCGAGGAATTTGTCGTGCTGGCGACCGGCGTCGAGCGCCGCCATGCGCGCGAGCGCGCCGAGCTGCTGCGGCGCGCTATCAGTGCGTTGACGATCGATGGCGCTACCCGCTCGGGCGGCAAGATGATCACCGTGAGCGTCGGGGTCGCCACCGCTGTGCCCGACGATCGAATCCTGCCCGAAGATCTGCTGCTGGCGGCCGACCGTTCCTTGTATCAGGCGAAGCGCCTCGGCCGCGACCGGGTCGTGCAAGCGCCGTCGCTACGCGCGTACGCCGACGCGGCCTGACGCCGCCTCCCACCACCCCGCCCACTGCGTGGGCACCCCTCCTCGGGGAGGAGGGGAGAAAAATTACTAGCGCGTCTGCGCAAATACGTGCGGCCCCGGCCGTTTCAGGGCAGTATCCAGCCGGGCGTCGATCTCCTCCAGCGCGGGATTGGCCTGCCTGACCCACTCGATCACCGGTGCGACGTCCTTCTCGTCCACCGCCGGCTTCCACGCCAGCGCCGGCGCCGCCGCGTGGCATGACTTGAAGCAGCTCGATCCCGGCGTCTCCCAGCGCATGCCTGCGGCATAGACGGCCGCGTACATCAGCTTGGCATGCGCTTCGTCCACGCCCTCGGTCACGGCGGCGTGATAGAACATCCGGTGCACTGCCCGCCACGGCTCCGTCATGGCATGGCAGTAATAGTCGTAGACCACGGACGAGCGCCGGTAATCGCCATCGAACGGCATGCCGATGATCGTGCGGAACATCGGCGGAAGGGCGGCACCGTCCAGCACCTGACCCTGCCGCGCCAGCCAGAGCTTGCCGGCCGCGTCTTCGAAGCCGAAATCCTCTCGCAGCTGCATTTTCGGGACGAAGGGATCGTCGAGCCATTCGACCACTACCTTGCCCACGAACCTGCCCTGCCCGGCAGCGAGCGCCGCCGCGCAGACGAATACTCCCGCGAGAAAGAGCGCTCCCTTCATCCGATCTTCCCAGCTCATGTGGCGCCGTAGCCATTCTCGCGCGGCCGCCAGCACTCAGCAACCCGACGCGAGTGCGGTACGATGTCCGCCGCGATCGACTTTGGAGGAACAGCCATGGCAGCCCAAGCGCGCTACATCTTCATCGCCAGCATGGACGTCGACCCAGCCAAGGAGGATGTGTTCAACGAAGTCTACGACACCGAGCATGTTCCGTTTCTTCTGAAGGTGCCCGGCGTCCTGTCGGCGAAGCGCTACAAATCGGAGCCGCTGAGAATGTTCATCGCGGGCAAGGAACAGACGATTGCCGCGGAGGGCGAGCCCCGGTACAGCGCCGTCTACGAGCTCGAGAGCCCCGAGGTGCTGGTCAGCGCCGCTTGGGCGCAGGCGGTGGACAAGGGACGCTGGCCGACTGAGGTGAGGCCGTATATCCGCAACCGGCGGCTGGTGCTGCGGAAGCTGCTCGGGTAGTGCGAACCACCCCGTCACGCTTCGCGCGCCACCCCTCCTTAAAAAGGAGGGGAGAAAAAGTCTTTTTCCCCTCCTACCGGAGGAGGAGTGCCCACGCAGTGGGCGGGGTGGTTAGCACTTGCCTCAGGACGCCCGCCCGCGCAGTGGGCGGGTGGTAAGAACCTAGGTGATCGCAGGCGGCTCTCTATGGATCCCGATCACGGTCTGCGCGTCGTTGGCGCAGACGCTGCGTAACGCCGCTCAGCGGCAGCTCACGGGTCAGCTCGGCACCCTGGGCGCGACGCTGGTCCGCTTTCTCTACGGACTGCCGTTCGCGGCCGCATACCTCATCGGCGTGCACGAGGTTGCCCGCTTGGAGCTGCCATCACCCAACGCGCATTTCGCGCTATGGGTGAGCCTCGGCGCAGTCAGTCAGATCGGAGCTACGGCGCTGCTGCTGCGGGTAATGGCGGAACGCAACTTCACGCTCGGCGTCGCCTATTCGAAGAGCGAGATCGTTCAGGTCGCCGTGTTCGGGTTCTTGTTTCTCGGCGACCGCGTGACACCGGTCACCGCCCTGGCGATAGCCTGCGCGACGCTGGGCGTGCTGCTGCTAGCGCCCGCCGATCGTGGACATCCGCTGCGCGCGCTGATCGCCGGATGGACCGCGCGGCCGGCGCTGCTCGGTCTCGCCTCTGGCACAGGCTTCGCGCTCTCCGCGGTAGGCTATCGCGGCGCGGCGCTTTCGCTCGACCACGCGCCGTTCCTCATGGCGGCGGCCTACACGCTGGTTGTCGCGCAGATCCTGCAGACTGCCCTGCTGGGCGGCTGGCTTCTGCTCCGCAAGCCCGACGTCGTCATGCGCGTCTTGCGGGCCTGGCGTGCGTCGCTGTTCGCCGGATTCATGGGTGCCGCCGCATCGGCGGGCTGGTTCACCGCGATGGCCCTCGAGCCGGTCGCGCACGTGCGCACGCTCAGCTTGCTCGAGCTTCTGTTCAGCTATGCGATATCGCGGCGCGTGTTCCGGGAGCAGTTCAACCGGCGCGAGCTGGTGGGCATCGCGTTGCTCACGGTGGGCCTGATCATCGTGACCATGCGACCGTGAGAGAGGCGGCGTCAGGCGGATCAGCGGAATAGCTGGGTCGTTGCTCCCTCTGCGCCGATTGCTGGCAGCGGTTGTCGCGCGGCCCGGGCTGCGTCGACGATCTCCGCGGCGCGTTTCATCGCGAGCGCCAGATCCTCGCGCCTCAAGCGAGTGCTCATGGCGCCCATCCTGTAGACGATGACGTCTCGCGCTTGGGCGGGGAGTCCGGCCATGAGCGCGGCGTCGAGCCAGGCATAGGCTTCCACCGGGTCAGCCCCGACGCCGTCCCCCCTTTCGTACATCGATCCCAGATTCGCCATCGCCGGACCGTAGCCGAGCGCCGCAGAGCGTTTGATCAGCGCGGCGGCGACATGATGATCCTGTGCCACGCCGATCCCCGTGTCGTACATCAAACCGAGGCTGTTCATTGCGCTCACGCTGCCTTGCGTGCTGGCAAGCTGGAACCATCTGGATGCCTCGATATAGCTGCGTTCCACGCCGAGGCCGTGCGCGTAGAGCTCGGCGATGTTGCCCATGGCCAGCAGCGACCCGGCATCGGCCGCACGTTGATACCACTTCATCGCCTCCGCATAATCCTGCGGCGTGCCGCGCCCCGTGAGATAGAGGGTACCGACATTGTTCATGGCATCCGCCTGTCCCAGGTCCGCCGCGCGTCGGTACCAGTCGAGCGCCTCCACATCGTCCTGCGGAACGCCCATGCCCAGATGGAACAGTGTGCCGAGCGAAGCCATGGCCGACGAATTGCCCTGGTCCGCCGACTCATACAGATTGCGCAGGGTCACTGCGTCGACGATGGACGGCGATTTGGTGTTTGACGACCGCTCGCTGGGGGCGGCCTCGCGAGCGCTCGGTCCGTGCGCAGGCCGAAGGGGCGGCGCTTCGAGCACCGGTTGATCCGAGCCAGCGAGTCCGCCGTTTCGAGACGATGGCGAAGCTGCGTCGGTTGTCCGGCTCGCCTCGTCGACCGCGAGCGCGAATCCAGCCGCGAGCATCAGGGAGAGACAGAACGCTGCACGAAGTACGACGTGCCCGCGACCGAAAATGCTCATGATGAGTCCTCCTTGCGTTGCCGCGACGAGTTCGGTCGCCTGCACCGGCCTTTCGCGCGAGCCTCAGGTCAACAGCTGCCGGTGGAAATGCAGCAGCTTCTCGCCGCCCGCGAGCTGCTGCTCCGGTGTAAGCGCGGCGTAAAGCTTCTTCGCTGCTTCACTGAGCAGGATCGGCGTCGCGATGACCTGCCGGATCAACCGCTGCTTTGATTCGCGCCCGGCCACATCGTTCCATGTCATCGCATTTGCCTGGTCGCGCGCAGCGATCAGTTGCTCCATCTGCCTCAACACCGCGTCGACATAGGCGCACCACTGCTCGCGCTGTGGCACAGCCACGTTCAAGTCGGCGCCGAGGCGCGCGATCTGCAGCCGCACCGTGAGGATTGGATCAGGCGAGTGGCGGGCTGCTCCCGCAGCTCGCACACCAGCAGCATCTCCGACCTCCACCCGCCCGGGATTGTTCAGCTCGTTCATGCGACGGAGGCCCCGCCTCGTTCAAAAACGCTGCCGCGGAAAGCGCGGCCGCGATCTCATTCGGCTGCATTAGATCAGCAGCCTGTAACAGGCGCATTGCGCAGGACGGGATTTTTGTTACTGAGTGTAGCGCTCTTACGCGCTGCTTACGTTGAGCGCAGCGCACATCTCGCGCTAGCGCGAGGTGTCACGCTTTGAGCGGCTTGAATCTTATGCGTTTTGGCTTGGCCGCTTCCTCGCCCAGCCGCTTCTTCTTGTCGGCCTCGTACTCCTGATAATTGCCGTCGAAGAACACGACCTGCGAGTCGCCCTCGAAGGCCAGCATGTGAGTAGCGATGCGGTCGAGAAACCAGCGGTCGTGCGAGATGACCAGCACGCAGCCGGCGAACGCCTGCAGCGCGTCCTCCAGAGCGCGCAGCGTTTCCACGTCGAGATCGTTGGATGGCTCGTCGAGCAGCAGCACATTGGCGCCGGCCATCAGCGTTTCAGCGAGATGCAGCCGTCCGCGCTCACCGCCCGAGAGATTGCCGACCAGCTTCTGCTGGTCGGGACCCTTGAAGTTGAAGCGTCCGAGGTACGCGCGCGAGGGCATCTCGAATTTGCCGATAGTGAGGATGTCGGCTCCGCCGGAGACAGCTTCCCAGACGGTCTTGTCGTTCTCCAGAGCATCGCGCGACTGGTCCACGTACGCGAGCTTCACGGTGGGCCCGAGCACGATGTCGCCGCTGTCGGGTTTTTCCTGCCCGGTGATCATGCGGAACAGCGTGGACTTGCCGACGCCGTTCGGGCCAATGATGCCGACGATCGCGCCGGGCGGGATCTTGATGCTCAGATTGTCGATAAGCAACCGCTCGCCATAGCCCTTCGAAACGTCCTTGAACTCGATGACGCTGTCGCCCAGGCGCTCGGCGACGGGGATGAAGATCTCCTGCGTCTCGTTGCGCTGCTGCTGCTCGTAGGAGCTCAGCTCGTCGAAGCGCGCGATGCGCGCTTTGCTCTTGGCCTGGCGTGCTTTGGGGTTGGAGCGCACCCATTCGAGCTCCTTCTGCATGGCCTTGATGCGGGCCGACTCCTGCTTGGCCTCGATCTGCAGACGCTGCTCCTTCTGCTCCAGCCACGAGCTGTAGTTGCCCTTCCACGGGATGCCATGGCCGCGATCGAGCTCGAGGATCCATTGGGCCGCGTTGTCGAGGAAGTAGCGGTCGTGCGTGACGGCCACCACGGTGCCGGGGAATTTCTGCAGGAACTGCTCGAGCCAGTCGACGCTTTCCGCATCCAGATGGTTGGTCGGCTCATCGAGCAGCAGCATGTCCGGCTTGGACAGCAGCAGGCGGCACAGGGCGACCCGGCGCTTCTCGCCTCCCGACAGCTTGGCGATCTTCGCGTCCCAAGGCGGCAGACGCAAAGCGTCCGCGGCGATCTCGAGCTGATGCTCGACGTCGCTGCCGCTTGCGGCCAGGATGGCTTCGTACTTGGCCTGCTCGGTAGCGAGCTTGTCGAAGTCGGCGTCGGGCTCGCCGTAGGCGGCATAGATCTCTTCGAGCCTTTTCTGCGCTTCCATCACCTCGCCCAGCCCCTCCTCGACCGCCTGCCGGACGCTCTGCTCGGGATCGAGCCCGGGCTCCTGCGGCAGGAAGCCAATCCTCATGTTCGGCATCGGGATGGCTTCGCCCTCGATGTCCTTGTCCTCGCCGGCCATGATCTTGAGCAGGCTGGACTTCCCGGATCCGTTCAGCCCCAGCACGCCGATCTTGGCACCGGGGAAGAAGGACAGCGAGATGTCCTTGAGGATCACGCGCTTGGGGGGCACGACCTTGCCCACCCGGTTCATCGTGTAGACGTACTGAGCCATTGAGCTGGGATTGGCCGCGCGTACCGCCGCGGCCGGGGTTTCCAAAAAAGGACGCAATTATGCGGCAACGACCGCCAGGAAGCACGCTGGACCGGCGAGCAGCGGCATCGGAAATCCCGTGTGAATTTCTCACATCGGGGGCGGCAATAGGTCACCGAGAAACGGGGCCCTCCCCCGTAACATCAAAACCGTAGAAACCGCTTAGTGGAGGGCCGGAAAATGGAAACGATCAAGATCCTGAAGAGCCTGCTGATCGCCTCGCTGCTGGCTGGTTCCGCGGCGGCCGCCTTCGAAGCGAGCAATGCCGGACTTGCCTTGCAGCCGCACCGGTCGGGCGTGTCCGCTCCTGCTGCGGATGGTGGCTCGCTGCTGTTCCTGCTTCCGCCGGCTTCGAATCGGCTCAGTGTTCGGAATCCCGGCGTCGTACGCCTAGTGCCGTAGCAGCGCCCACCGCCCAGTAAGTCGAACTGAGCAGGTCACCCCACCTGCTCGGCGGCGCGAAACACCCGAGAGAAAGTACACTGTAAGCCTGGGGAGCCATAGTTCCGCGCCGGATCCCTCGCAGTGACTCCATCTTGGAGGCCGTCATGGTCGCGCGTCGCCTGCGCAACAGGCGTTCGATCATCCTCGTCCTGACTGCGACGGCAGCTGTCATTGGTTGGTCGCTAACGTTTGGCGTCGAGTCGGCCCACAAAGTCGTGCGTGTCGGCTTTGTTCATCCCCAATCCCCCTCGACCGCAACGCGCGGCCCAAGCGCATTCTGGGAACGCCTGCGCGAGCTGGGCTACGTCGAAGGGCAGAACCTCGTAATCGAGCCGCGCTGGGCGGACGACCAGATGGACCGGCTGCCCCAGCTCATGGGCGAGTTGATCGACCGCAAGGTCGACGTGCTGGTCACCTTCGGGACACAGACCGCCATCGCTGCGAAGAACGCGACGAACACGATTCCGATCGTCGGCGTGGCGATGGGCGAGCCGCTCCGCACTGGGCTCGCCCCCAGCCTTGCGCGTCCTGGTGGCAATCTGACCGGGACATCGGTTGGGTGGGGCGAAGGCATTGGGGGCAAATGGCTGGAGTTGCTGCAGGAGACCGTTCCCCGGCTTTCCATCGTCGCCGTGATCGAGAACCCGGATACTCCGATAGCCCGGGAGCTGGCGAAGGAACTCGTCGCGACTGCGCCCAAACGAGGCCTGAAACTCCGGCTGATAGACGTACGCGAGCCAGCAGGACTGGATCGCGCCTTCGAGCAGGCGAAGGGAAAGGCTCAAGCGGTTCTGATCCTGCCCTGGCCGGTCATCTCCGCACATAGGGATCGAGTCACTGCCCTCGCCGCCAAGTACCGCGTGCCGACGATCTATTACCTGCGCGACTACGTGGAGGCCGGCGGGCTCATGGCGTACGCGCCGGATCTGACGGTTCAGTTTCGCCGCGCGGCGGATTACGTCGACAAGATCTTGAAGGGCGCGAAGCCGGCCGACCTGCCGATCGAGCAGCCGACTCAGTGGTCGCTCATCGTCAATCTCAAGACGGCCAAGGCCCTCGGACTCACGATTCCGGAATCGATCCTCGTGCGGGCGGATGAGGTTATCCGGTGACCCATCGCGGTTTCGTGTGCGGCCTCATGGCGTTGGCTAGC
>DATJZQ010000109.1:0-5951 GCA_035499005.1 Burkholderiales bacterium
CCCTCTCTCGCCGATGTCGGGTTTCTCTACACGTACGGACCCAACGTGGACGATCTGGTACGCCGCTCGATCGTCTATGTCGATCGGATCCTGAAAGGGGAAAGGCCGGACAATCTGCCCATTCAGCGCCCGGCGAAGTTCGACTTTGTGCTGAACACCAAAACTGCCGCCGCCATCGGGATCAAATTCCCGCAGACGTTTTTCCTGCAGGCGGATCGTGTGATCAAGTGACTCGGTTCGCTCGCCTCGGGCGACGGGACAGCGCAGGGCAGAGAGCGGCCACAATGACGAACAGAACAAACCACACGAGCGCCCATTCAGGGATGGAAAGCCCAAGGAACTGCCACACGACTTTGGCGCAGTCCCCTTCCCCCTTGAACACTTTGGGGAGCACCTGCGCGAACGGCATCGATTCCAGCATGTAGGCGAGATCCGGTCCGCAGTCGAGCGCGTTGGGCGGGTTGTGCTGGAGCCAGGTCTGACGCGCGGCGAGAGCTGCGCCGGCGATCGCCGACAACGACACGAGCGCACTGTAGATCCACGTCCCGATCCTGCCCGCTCCGTGGATCGCTGCGACCAGCGCGATCGATCCGGTGACCACGAAGGCATAGCGCTGCAAGATGCACAGCGGGCATGGCTCCAGGCGCTCGACGTGCTGAAGGTAGAGGCCGAAAGCCATCAGCCCTGCGCACGACAGGAAGATCGCCGCATAGATCCAGCGCGGGCGCAGCAGCGCTGACATCATCGCCTCGCGTCAGACGGCGGCGAGCGCACGGTCGAGATCGGCGATCAGGTCCTCGACGTCTTCGATCCCTACTGACAGGCGCACCAGATTGTCGGTGAGCTTGAGCTCGGCGCGCCGTTGCGCCGGCAGCGATGCGTGGCTCATGAGCGCAGGATGGCCGATCAAGCTCTCGACGCCGCCCAAGCTCTCCGCCAGCGTGAACAGCTCGCAGCGCTCGAGGAAGCGCCTGGTGCCCGCCAAATCCGTCTTCAGGTAGGCTGCGATCATGCCGCCGAAGCCCCGCATCTGGGTGGCGGCAAGCGCGTGCTGCGGGTGCTTGGGCAGCCCGGGATAGAGCACCCGCTCGGTCTTGGGGTGCGCGTCCAGCCAGTGGGCGATGGTGAGGGCGTTGTAGCAGTGCTGATGCATGCGCAGCGGCAGCGTCTTGACGCCGCGCAGCGCGAGAAACGCCGTGAACGGATCCATGATCGATCCGATCGCGTTCTGCATGAACTCCAGCTTCTCCTTCAGCTCCCGATTGTCGCCGATCACGACGATGCCGCCCACCGCGTCGGAATGACCGTTGATGTACTTTGTCACCGAGTGCACCACGATGTCGAAGCCCAGCTCGAGCGGCCTTTGCAGCGCGGGCGAAGCGAACGTGTTATCGCAGACGGTGAGAATGCCCCTCGGCCTGGCGAGGCGCGCGACGGCTGCGAGATCGGTGATCTTGAGCGCCGGATTGCTGGGCGACTCTACCCAGATCAGGCGGGTGTCGGCATGGATCGCCCGCTCGAGCGTTTCCGGGTGATTGGGATCGACGTACGCCACGCGCAAGCCCGCCGAGCGTTTGCGGACGCGCTCGAACAGCCGCCAGCTGCCGCCGTACATGTCGTCCACCGCGACGATATGGCTGCCCGCATCGAGCAGCTCCAGCACCGTCGCCATGGCACCCAACCCGGAGGCGAAGGCGAAGCCATGCGCGCCGCTCTCCAGATCGGCGATACAGCGCTCGAAGGCCATACGCGTGGGGTTCTGCGTGCGCGCGTACTCGTAGCCGGTATGCACGCCGGGCGAGGATTGCTTGAAGGTCGAAGTGGCATAGATCGGCTGCATGACCGCGCCAGTAGCCGGGTCCGGCGCCTGGCCTGCGTGAATGGCGCGCGTGGCGAAACCGGGCGCACCCTTGGAAGTTTCGCCGGAAGACTTCGATGCGGGTGACTTCTCGCTCATGGCGCTTTGTGCCGCAGGTAGTTGAGCACGTCGATGCGTGTGACGAGGCCCCAGAACTTGCCTTCATCGACCACGATCGCAACGAAGCCTCGATTGAAGATGCCCATCAGCTCTGCGAGCGGCGTGCCGAGCCCCACCGTCTCGAGGCGGCGCGTCATGGCGCTGCGCACCGGCTGGCGGAATTTCCCCGGGTCGTCCTGTACGGCAGATAGCAGGTCCCATTCATCGATCAGACCGATGACCCTGTCAGCCTCCACCACGGGCAGCTGTGAGATGTCGTACAGCTTCATGCGCGCATAGGCGGTCATCAGCTTGTCTTCTGGTCCGATCGTGACGACGGCACGCTCATCGGCGCGGCGCCCGATGATGTCGCGCAGGTCGCCGTAGCTGTCGCGCTGCAGGAATCCCTGGTCCGCCATCCAGTAGTCGTTGAACATCTTCGACAGATACTTGTTGCCCGTGTCGCAGATGAAGGTGACCACGCGCTTCGGCTGACTCTGCTGTCGACAATAGCGCAGTGCACCCGCGACCAGCGTGCCGGATGAAGAGCCGCCCAGGATGCCTTCCCGCTTCAGCAGCTCGCGCGCCACCGTGAGGCTCTCCGCGTCGCTGATGGAGTAGGCTGCGGAGACGCGCGACAAGTCGGCAATCGGCGGAATGAAGTCCTCGCCGATGCCCTCCACGACCCAGCTTCCGGCCTCGCCGTACTTGCCGGTCTTGACGTAGTCGCACAACACTGAGCCGACCGGATCGGCCAGGACCATTTCGGTCTGCGGCGACACGCGTGCGAAGAAGCGCGACAAGCCCGACAGCGTGCCCCCCGAGCCCACGCCGCACACGACAGCATCGACGCGATGCTCCATCTGCTCCCAGATTTCCGGGCCGGTGGTTCTTTCGTGCGCTTCGGGATTGGCGGGGTTCGCGAACTGGTTCACGTAGACCGCCCCGATCTCACGCGCGATGCGCTCGGCCATATCCTGGTAATACTCGGCGTGGCCCTTGCCGACGTCCGAGCGCGTGAGCATGACCTCGGCGCCGAGCGCGCGCAGATGGAAGATCTTTTCGCGCGCCATCTTGTCGGGCACCACCAGGACCAGCTTATAGCCTTTGCTGGCGGCGACCAGCGCAAGGCCCAGGCCGGTGTTGCCGGCGGTGGCCTCGATGATTGTGCCGCCGGGCTTCAGGCGGCCGTCGCGCTCGGCTGCTTCGATCATGGACAGGCCAATGCGGTCCTTGATCGAGCCTGCGGGGTTCTGGTTCTCGAGCTTCACGAACAGGCGGCAGGGGCCACGATCCAGCCGGGTGATCTCGACCATCGGGGTGTTGCCGATCAGGTCCAGCAGGCTTTTCGCGGTCATGATGACTTCCCGGGACTTCGCCCGGGCCGGATGAAATCGGTCGAATTGCCACCGACGCCGGGTGGCGCCGCCGCGCGCAAGTTTACTCTGTCGGGCGA
This sequence comes from Burkholderiales bacterium, assembly GCA_035499005.1. Taxonomy (GTDB): domain Bacteria; phylum Pseudomonadota; class Gammaproteobacteria; order Burkholderiales; family SHXO01; genus SHXO01. Next base: position 3,414 of record DATJZQ010000109.1, read on the forward strand.
GCGGGCGGGCACGGCCGGGCGCAGCCCGCGGCCACGGGTTTGCGGGTTTCTAGAAGCGCCAGGCCACGCCGGCGAGAGCAGCCCAGTCCGCGGTCAGCTGCACGCCGTTGACATACTGGTAGATCGGCAGCTGCAGGTAGGCGTACACCTGCCAGGCGTGGGAGAGATCGAAGCTGATGCCTGGAGAGAAGAACACATACTTGCCGCCACTCACTTCGGGCTCCGCGTTGTTGCCCTCCTCCGGACGCTTGAACGCGAAATTGAGCTGCAACTGAAGCCCTATGCGCGACGTCAGCCAGCGGTTGTAGCCGATGTTGAGATAAGTGCGGTTGCCCGGACGGTACTGGTCCCGGCTGTCGAGCGCGGCCTCAAAGCTGAGCTGCACAAAGATCGAGTCCTGCGGTCCGAGAGGACGGGTGAGGAACCCCGTGATCAGCAGGTCGGTAATTCCCGTGCCGGGCTGCAGCAGCGTTCCGCCGCGACCCCTTCCGAGTTGGTGACGGTGAAGCTGCCGGTCGGGAACTTCAGCCCCAGCGCGACACCAGCGCTCACCGGTCCGTCCGCGCTGAGGGTGAATCGGTAACGGCCTTGCACTCGGATGTCGCCCAGTTCGGTGAAGGACCGTTGCTCGGGGGTGGGATCGTCCTCGGCATCCGCCACGTGGTGGTGATAGCGGTTCACCAGCGGGACGGTCAGATTCACCCCCCAATGGCCGTCGAAGTTGTAGTCGAAGGCGGCCACCCAGTTGCGGTTGATAGTCTGTATTTCTTCGGTTTCCTCCGGCACTTGGCCAAGATCGACCTTGGTCGCGCCTTGCTTGGGCTGCTTCAGATCGATGAACTCGAAGCGCAGATCGACCCGGCCACCCGGCTCGGTCCAAAGCCCCTGTGTGCCCCAATCGGCGTTGACCGTGCAGAAGGCGCTGCCGCAGCCGGCATGCGCGGGCGCGGAAGACAGCGAGCCCAGCCAGAAGATCCCTGCAATGAGTGGTGTTCGCACAGTCTTTTTCTTGCCGTCGTGATCGCGGGCAACAACCATGTAAGGCTTGTGTAAGAATGCGACCAATTGTCGCAGGTCCTCATGTGCGGATCGGTATGCCGCGCAGGCTCGGGTTGCTAACATAAGCGACGTATATTTATGCGGTGCTACGCGATCGATGACAAAGCCTGCGTTGGCTCTCTTAGCACTCGGCGTAGCAGTCCTCGCCTGTAGTTGTGCCACTCGGCCACCCGTAAATACGCCGCTCAGCGTGGGACAAGTCGTCGAGATGAGCCGAGATGGAGCGCCTGCCTCGGCCATCATCGGCAAGATGAAGGAGACGCGAACCGTTTACCTGTTGCCGGGGTCGAGCGTGGCGATGCTCAGGAGCCAGGGCGTTCCCGAGCCGGTCTTGGACTACATGCTGAGCACCCGCTCGCGCGCCGAGCGCGAACAGGCCGACGAATGCTTCAAGTGGGTCTGGTGCATCAGGGGCCCTCCCTACATGGTCGTCAGGTAGGAAGTCGATGCTGTTCTTTCCGGGCGCGCGCGCACGCACGACGGTGACTCGATCGCTCCTGATCGGCGTCGGCATCCTGGCGGCCTTCTGTTGCGCACAGTTTGCTTCTTCCGCAACAGAGGGGAAGCCTGCGCCTTCGATGAGCGCAAAGCTCCTGGATGGATCCGCCTTCAAGCTGAGCGACCAAGCCGGCAAAGTCGTCGTGTTGAACATTTGGGCAACCTGGTGCGCCCCTTGCCGTGCGGAGATGCCGGCGCTCGAGGCGTATTTCCGCCAGCATCGCGATGAGGGTTTGGTCGTTCTGGCCGTCAGCTGGGACGATCCCAGGGACGAGGTCAAGGTTCGCGAGGTGATGAGGGAATATTCGTTCCCGGCGGCCCTGGCGCGCGATGCAGACCTCAGGGGCTACGGCCGTATCTGGCGACTGCCTCTCACGTTCGTCGTCGACAAACACGGCGTGCTGCGCAAGGACGACTGGTACGGCGATCCAGGCCTGGATGTGCCGCTGCTGGAGAGGACGATTACGCCGTTGCTGCGCACGCCCTGATTCAACGCGACGTGCGTCAGAATGTGTAGCTGGCGCCGATCGTGCCGGTCCAGTGCGGAAACAGCTGGTAGCCCTGGAGCCGGCTGTAGACCGGAAGCTGCACGAACCCGTACAGCTGCAGGTTGTGCAAGACGGAGACAGCGATGCCGGGGCTGATGTAGGCCACTGTGCCAGCGCTGTCCTCCGTATCGGCGAGCGCGCCTTGGTCGGACATCTTACGCGACAGGTTGACCTGAATCTGCGGGACCCAGACGGGGTTCGCCGCATAGCGCGCTCCAAAGCTCGCGGTCACCAGGTTGCCGGGACGGAAGTTATTGCCCGGCTGGTCGAGCTTTTCGGCGACGGCAGCTTGATAGCTCGCGTTAGCGTAGAGATCCCAGTCCTTGCTGACTGCCTGGGAGTAGTAGGCGCCGACGATGACGTCCGTGCTGCCGGTTCCCGGCTGCAGGCTCGCGTCGAGTGGGGTGCCGGCGTTGGGCCCGGTGCTGAACAG
>DATJZQ010000110.1:0-56902 GCA_035499005.1 Burkholderiales bacterium
ATATTGCTGACCTCGAACACTTCCTTGGCCGGGGTCTCACCCACGATCAGCCAGTTCCAGCCGGGGAAATGCGAGTACACGGCGATGACTTCCTGCGCTCCCGCAGTCGACGGCCGCTGGTAGTGAAGCACGCCCTGCTTCTTCTCGAGCATCTCGCGCACGACCTCGCGACCTGCGGCATCTTTGCTGCCCAGCAGATTCGAGCCCTCCGCCTGCGGGTGTACGAGCGCTGTCCCCAGACCTCCGCCGGGCCGCGCGTCCAACACATAGAAGTATCCCGTCTGCAGCAGCCTGGCGGAGCGGATCTTCTGCTTGAGCACTTCGAGGTCCTGCGTGATGTCGATGCCGACATACAGCACGCCGATCACCTGTCCTTCGCTGTCGCGGATCGGTTCATAGCTGGTCGCGTAGTTGCGGCCGAACAACACGGCTGGTCCGCGGTACGCGCGCCCTTCCATCAGCGTCTTGTAGCCCGGGTGTTCGTGATCGAGCTGCGTGCCGATCGCGCGTGAACCATCCTCTTTCTTGAGCGAGGTGGAGATGCGGACGAAATCGCGATTGCTGCGCGCGAACACCGTCGCAGTCACGCCGGTATGGGCGGTGAAGGCGTCGACCCGGTCGAAGTTGAGATTGATGGGTTGCGAACCCGTGCGCAGGAGAGGCGTATTGAGATCGCCGATCCTGACGGTCTTGCCGCGCTCGAGCTCGATGCGCTCGGGGAAATAGCTGGCGAACTGCCGGGCCACGCGTATGACGTCCTTCTCCAGGGCGCCGTCGAACACCTGCACCAGGTCCTGCATCTGACGGTTGGCTGTGCCGAGGTCGGCCATGGTCTGCTGGTCCAGGTAGCGCGTCATGGTCACGCTCATCAGCACCAGCAGCGCGCCGAACGACACCAGCACCAGCGCGCTCGAGGTGAGCGCGTACCGCATGCCGATCGAGAGTTTGGAGAAGCCCTTGAACATATCGCACCTCGATTTACAAAGTCGATTCACCAGAAGCAATGGGCGGCCTTGTATCGCTCGCCGCCGCGATGCGCGAATGGATCAGCACGCGCTCCGCCATCGCGCTGATCGCAACTACTTCGTCTACAGCGCCCAGCGCGATGGCCTCGCGCGGCATGCCGAACACCACGCTGCTCGCCTCGTCCTGGGCCAGCGTGCGGGCGCCCGCCTGCTTCATCCGCAGCAGGCCGGCCGCACCGTCCTTGCCCATGCCGGTGAGCAGCACGCCGATGGCGCGCGCGCCCAGTGCCTCCGCCGCGGAATCGAACAGCACGTCGACCGAAGGCCGGTGCATGTTCACCGGCTGGTCGGACGTGAGCTGCAGCGCCAGCCATCCTTGGTCTCCTTTGCGCCGCACGCGCAGGTGCCGTCCGCCCGGCGCGATGTACACGTTCCCTGGGCGGACCGGCAGATCGCTCACAGCCTCTTGAACCCGCATGTGGCACAGCCCATCCAGGCGCTGCGCGAACAAGCGCGTGAAGTGCTCGGGCATGTGCTGCGTGACCAGCACGGCCGGCGTGTCCGCCGGAAGCTGCGAGAGAAAGGCGCGCAGAGCCTCCGGCCCGCCGGTCGAAGCCCCCACCACAATTACGCTGCCGCGCGCATCGCCGCGGAGTGCAGTAGCCGCCTTGAGGCGGGGACGCTGGACCAGAGTCGGGTACTTCACGGCGGGCAACTGACGCACCCGCGAAGCGAACGCTGCGCGCACCTTCTCCGCCACCGCGCCGCGGTAGTCGTCGCCGATCGAGGCGCTCAGCCGGGGCTTGGGGACGAAATCGACCGCACCCAGCTCGAGCGCACGCAGCGTCACCTCCGAGCCCTGCTCCGTGTGCGCCGAGATCATGACCACCGGCATGGGGTGGGCGCGCATCAGCTTTTCCAGGAACTGCAGCCCGCTCATGCGCGGCATCTCGACATCGAGGGTCAGCACATCAGGCTTGAGCTCGTCGATCAGGTCGCGCGCCTGATATGGATCCTCGGCCGTCCCCACCACGCGCATGTCCGGATGGCTGTTGATGATGTCGATCAGGATCTCACGCACCAGGCGTGAGTCGTCCACGACGAGCACGCGGATCGTCACTTGAACAGCTCCACGGTGCCGCTCAACTCGGTCGTTGCCAGCTGCCGGCTGTAGTCGATCTCCCGCGCCAGCACGGTGTCGTTGTGCAGCTGGCGCAGCTTCTTGACCAGCACCCGGCCGCTGGCCGGAAAGAAGTAGATCTTCCGCGCGCACTCGTCGAGCAGGTCCTGGGCGGCCAAAGGAATGCCTTCCTTGGACAGGTAGTCGACGATGAAGCTGGCGTTGGCTTCTCCCACGGCCGAGCTCCGCAGGTCCCGCATGACGCTGCCCCCGCCGAACACCTTGGCTTCCATGGTCTGCTTGCGTGCGCCGTGCCGGATCAAGCGGTTGATGAGGACTTCCATCGCATAAGTCCCGTAGCGGGCCGAGCGGTTGGCGGGACCGAGGTCGCTCGCCGTCTGCGGCAGCAGGAAATGGTTCATGCCGCCGACGCCTGCCGTCGTGTCGCGGATGCATGCCGCTACGCACGAACCGAGCACAGTGGCCAGCACGATGTCACGCTCGGTGACGAAGTACTGGCCAGGGAAGATCTTCGCGACCTCGGCGTTGAGTCGTGCGTCGAAGTAGACGGAGGGCTCGGTCGCCTCCGCATTGATGCCGTTCCACATCCGCGTTCGCTACGCCGTGGCCTCGGCGTCGAACAGGCCGAGCTCCTGGCTCGAGACCAGCTTCTCGATGTCCAGCAGGATCAGCATGTGGTCGCCGCTCGCACCCAGGCCCATGACGTACTCGACGTTGACCGAAGTGGCGAACTCGGGAGGCGGCTTGATCTCGTCCTCGGTCAGCGCCACCACGTCGATCACAGCGTCCGCCACGACGGCCACCAGACGGTCGTGCACGTACAGCACGACCACGACGGTGAACGGCCCGTAGGCCGCCTCCTTGAAGCCGAACTTGACGCGCAGGTCGAGCACAGGCGCAATCAGCCCGCGCAGGTTGATGACGCCCTTGATGTAGTCGGGTGCGCCGGGGAGTTTGGTCACGGCCTCGAAAACCCGGATCTCCTGTACCTTGAGGATGTCGATGGCATAGACCTCGTCGCCCAGACGGAAAGCGAGGTATTCGCGCGTCGGTGTGACGGCAGTCGCTCCCGCGCGAGAGCTGAGTGTTGAGTTGTGCATATGCGTATCCTCTGGGCGCTCAGCGCTCGACGGCTTCGGGCGCGAGCTCTTCCATGCCTTTGATCGGCGCGAGTCCTGCCCGCAGCAGCGCGCTCACGTCCAGGATCAGTGCGACGCGCCCACTGCCCAGGACCGTCGCGCCAGCGATGCCCGGCACATGCCGGTAGTTGGCTTCCAGGCTCTTGATCACGACCTGCTGTTGGCCGAGCAGCCGATCGACGCCGAGCGCCGCCTGCCGGCCGTCGGCTTCGACGACGATTGCGATCCCGTTCTCGCCCGACGCCTCTGGAATGTGCAGCAGCGCCTGAAGATCGAGGAGCGGCACGTAGCTGTCACGCACCTGGACCACGCGCGGTCCGCCGGTTATCGATTTCACCTGACCCGCCTGCGGCACCAGCGCCTCGGCGATGAACGACAGCGGCAGGATGAAGCTCTCGCCGCCGATCTCGACGCTCATGCCGTCCAGGATGGCGAGCGTGAGCGGCAGCCGGAGCGCGATCGTCGTGCCCTGGCCGCGCTTCGAGCGTACCTCTACGCTGCCGCCGAGTGCCCGGATATTGCGATTGACCACGTCCATGCCCACGCCGCGACCGGACACGTCGCTCACCGCATCCGCTGTGGAGAAACCGGGCGCGAACGCGAGCTGCCACACCTGCTCGTCGGTCATATCGGGGTGCACCGCCAGGCGGCGCCGCTCGGCCGTGCGCAGGATGCGGTCGCGGTCGAAGCCGGCGCCGTCGTCCTGCACTTCGACCAGGATGCCGCCGCCTTGGTGCGACGCCCGGATCTGGACCGTTCCGCGGCTTCGCTTGCCCGCCGCATCGCGCGCCTGGGGAGATTCGATGCCGTGGTCGAGGCTGTTTCGCACCAGATGCATCAGCGGGTCGGCCAGTTTCTCGATCATCTCCTTGTCGAGCTCGGTGTCGCCGCCCTGGGTGACGAGCTCGACGTCCTTGGCCAGCTTCTGGGCGAGGTCGCGCACGAGCCGCGGCAGGCGCGAGAAAAGATAGTCGAGCGGCAGCAGCCGGATGCCCATCACCGCCTCCTGCAGCTCGCGTGTCTGCCTCGCGACGTAGGCGACGCTGTCGCGGAGCCCCGCATCGTTGGCAGCGCCGATCCGCTGTGCGGCCTCGGCCAGGATGGACTGGGCGATAACGAGCTCGCCGGCCAGGTTGAGCAGGCGATCGACCTTGTCCACGTCCACGCGGATCGAGGAGCGGTCGAAGAACATGCGATCGGTTGCCCGGCGGCCGAGCATGGACGGGCTCGAATCGTGGTCGACGGCGCGCCGGCCGGCGGTCGTGCTGTCGAACACGGTCGTGCGCATGATCGAGCTGGACGACGAGCCGAGCGACCCAAGCGCGGAGCGCTCGTCGCTGAACAACCCGAATGCCGTGTCGCCGGTGTGCGCGGGGCGGATGGCATCTCCGTCTGGCGCGGGCTGGAGCGCGGTTTCGTGGTGCTCGACGCGCACGGTGTTGGTTCCCAGCAGCGAGACCAACTTCGCGCGGACAGTGTCATGCCGCTCGGACGTCAACAGGAACAAGAGCAGTAGCGTGCCGGCCGCCCCGTCGCTCGCCTGCACGTCCTCGATTCGCCCCAGCGCGCCGAGCTCGGCATATAGCTCCGCGAGCGGCAGGGTAGCGATGCCCTGCCCGGGGGGCAGGTGCACTTCGACGCGGAAACGCTCGCTGCGGCCGGCCGCCGGTTCGATCGACGGGTCGGGTCGGCTTTTATGGTCAGTGTCAGCCCGCGTGAGCCGCTCGAGGCGTTCATGGAGCGGCTGCAGCGCCGTCTGGTCGGTGTCGCCTGAATCCTTCAGGCGCCGCAGTTCCTCGCGCACGGCGTCACACGTCTCCAGCAGGAGCGAGATAACGTCGCTGGTCGGACGCAGCTCCTCTTTTCGCATCTGGTCGAGGATCGACTCGATCTGGTGCATGACGTCGGCGAGGGGCTTGGCACCGAAGATCGTGCTGTTCCCCTTGACGGAGTGTGCTGCGCGGAAAATGGAGTGCAGCGCCTCCGCATCGGGCGAGCGCGGGTCGAGGCGCAGGAGGTGGCCTTCCATGGACGCGAGATGTTCCTCGGTCTCCTGGAAGAACATGGGCAGAAAGCGGGTGAGGTCCACGGCGCCTGGACCCGCACCTGGCGTGGGCCGCGATGGCGGTTTACGCATGGTCGTGAAATGAAACGAACCGGAGCGCTCTAGCGACCGCCCGTGACCTTGTCCACCACCTCGATCAGCTTGGTGGGGTCGAACGGTTTGACCAGCCAGCCGGTGGCGCCGGCCGTGCGCCCCTCATCCTTCATGCTGTCGGAGCTCTCGGTGGTGAGCAGCAGGATCGGCACCTTCTTGTACTGAGGCAGCGCGCGCAGCGCCTTGACCAGCGTGATGCCGTCCATTTTGGGCATGCTCTGGTCGGTGATCACCAGATCGACCTGCCGGCTCAAGGCCTTCTGCAAGCCATCCATGCCGTCTTCGGCCTCGATCACCTTGTGGCCGGCGGACTTCAGCACGTAAGACAGCATTTCGCGGATAGCCGCCGAGTCGTCTACGGTGAGAACCAGTTTTCTCATGGTGGATGTGCGCTCCTTGGCCATCTTCGATGAACGGTACGGATGCGCGCCTGAAGTCAGAACAGTTCCACGTTGCCCGCACGCGTGTCGCGTTGCTTGACGCGGCTGTCGCCGCAGGACTCGAGCGCCGCGACTGCCTCGAGAAACGCGCGCTTCTCCCCGGCGACGTGCGCGTCCCCGCTCGCCTGGGCATCGGTACGCGGCGTGTCCATCGCCTGGATCAGCTCCTGCAGCCGCTGGGACACGAGCAGCAGGCGGTCCACGCGCTGCTCGGTGGTGGCGAGCAGCTGCCCGACGAGATCGGAGAACTGCAGGTGCTGAGACGCGGCCAGCAGGTTCTGCCCGACGCGCGTAGCGGCGTCTTCCACCTGCACGCCGAGACCGGCGAGCGCGTGATTGGCGGCATGGAAGCTATCGAGCAGCTTGCGCGTGGCGTCGGCCAGGAGCACCTGCGTCTGCGCGAGCTCCTGGTGCGCCGCGCGGCACTGAAGATTGAGCGCTGCACCAGCGCGGCCGACGAGGCGCCCCAGATCGTGCGAGCTCACACTCGCTGCGCTTTCCGCGGCCGGGGTCTGCTGTCGAGTCACGCGTTGTACCTCCGTCGGGCGCGGTCTGTATTCAGAACAGCGTGATGCTGCGCTCCACCAGCAGCTCCGAGAGCCGTGTGTCGGAGGCGATCAGCCGCTCGGCGATCGCCGCCAGGAAGGCATCGCTGAAGCGGCGCACGCACTTGTCGGAGCAGCGCGACAGCTCGATCGGATCGACCCTCGCCACGGTGATGTCGGTCACGGCGGAGATCGTGATTGCGCTCTTGATCTTGCTGCGCGACAGAAAAGAAATCTCGCCGAGGCACGTGCCTGGATCGACCACGCGCAGCAGCGTCCCGTTCTTGGCGATCCGAGCCTGCCCGCGCACCAGCACGTAGAAGCCGTAGTCCGCCTGCTGCTCCGTGATCAGCACCGTGTCGGCGGGGTGCCGCTGCCAGGTCAGGAAACGCAGGACTTCGGTGAGATCGTCGTCCTCGAAACTGGCAAAGAAGGTGAGCCCCTTCAGCGCTTGCAGCTTGTCGGCTTCGGTGGACAGCTCTACGTTCGACACCGAGCGCCCCGAAAACGGCGCCAGCGCCTCGGCAAACTCGCGCCACGAGCCGAAGCGCTCTTTGGGATTCTTGGCGGTCGCGCGCAGGAACACGGCGTCGAGCGCCTCGGGCACACCGGGGCGGCGCGCGCTCGGCACCTGCGGCTGGGTGCGCAGGATCTGCTCGACGATCCCGTAGTGCGTGGAGGCGGTGAAGGCGAGCGTGCCGGTCAGCATCTTGTACAGCACCATGCCGAGCGAGAACATGTCGCTGCGCGAAGTGAGGGTCTCTCCTTGGATCTGCTCCGGCGACATGTAGGCTGGTGAGCCGACTCCCTCGACCACAGACATGCGCGTGCTGTCGAGGCTCAGCGCCGAGCCGAAGTCCGAGACCTTCGGCTCCAGGTTCTCGGTCAGCAATATGTTGTCGGGCTTGATGTCGCGGTGGATGACGCCGTACTGCTCGGCGTAGTCGAGCGCGGCGCAGACGGTCTGCAGGATCTCGGCCACGCGCTTGAAGTCGAGCAGGCTGCCGCCCTTGCAGTACTTGTCGAGCGTGGTGCCGTGCACGTGCTCCATGGCGATGTAGGCCCGGTTGTCGTCCACCGCGGAGTCGTAGATCTGCACGATGTTGGGGTGCCTCAGCTTCTGCGCGAGCAATACCTCAGTGAGGAAGAACTTGCGGATCAGCGTGGCCTGCTCGGGATCGGTCGACTGGTCGATCGAGAACAGCTTGACCGCTACGTCGCGTGCAGTGGCCGGATCGCGTGCCAGGTACACACTGCTGGTCGTGCCGCTGCCGAGCAGGCGCGTGAGCTCGTATTTGCCCACCTTGGTGCCGACCAACGGTCCGCGCCTGGTGTCTGCGATGGGTGCCGACAGCGCTTCCATAGAGAATCCGGGGGGAGGGGCAGCAAGAACCAAGCCACGTGAATCCGGAGCGCGTCCCCAAGCGCGCGGCGGCATGGCACGTTGCCAAATGCGCAGAACACCAGTAGGATTACCTTGCGCCGATTTGATCGTCAGCTTGCGGGCGCAATACAAATCCAGCTAAAGCGCGGACGAACCCGTCCCGGCCTTGGCTGGACGGGTTTTTGTTTTTGGGCGCGGCCGTTCCCGGCCTAACGTCCAGCACCGGCCGAACTTTAGAGCGCGGACCCCGAGGGCCGGGGCGACCGATTCGGGGAGGAGGGTTGAGACGATGACCGAATTCGATACCCTGGCCGTGCGTGCGGGCGTGCGGCGCAGCCAGTTCAATGAGCATGCCGAGGCGCTCTACCTCACGTCGAGCTTCGTGTTCGACAGCGCCGCGCAGGCGGCTGCCCGCTTCTCGGGCGAGGACGCGGGCCAGGTCTACTCGCGCTACACCAACCCCACGGTGGACATGCTGCAGGAGCGCCTGGCCGCACTCGAAGGCGCGGAGACCTGCGTGGGCACTGCTTCCGGCATGTCCGCGATCCTCGCCTGCGTGATGTGTTTCACGCGCGCAGGCGACCATATCGTCGCTTCGCGGGGGCTGTTCGGCGCCACCGTGCAGCTCCTCAACAACTGGCTGCCCCGCTTCGGCATCACTACCACTTTTGTTTCAGCGACCGACGTGGGCGAGTGGGAGGCGGCGGTCACGCCGAGCACGAAGCTGCTGTTCGTCGAGACGCCGTCAAACCCCCTTACCGAGATTTCGGACATTGCGGCGCTGAGTGCGCTCGCGCGCCGTGCGAGCGCACTGCTGGTCGTGGACAACTGCTTCTGCAGCCCGGCGCTGCAGCGTCCCATCGAGCTGGGCGCGGACATCGTCGTCCATTCCGCCACCAAATATCTGGACGGGCAGGGCCGGGTGCTGGGCGGTGCGGTGCTGGGCAAGCGCGACCTGATCCAGGAGCCGCTGACCACCTTCCTGCGCAACGCCGGCCCGACCTTGAGCCCGTTCAACGCCTGGGTCATCCTCAAGGGCCTGGAGACGCTCAAGCTGCGCATGGAGGCGCAGAGCACCGGAGCGCTGGCGCTGGCCCAATGGCTCGAGCGGCACCGGGGCGTCGAGCGCGTGTTGTATCCAGGCCTGCCTTCGCATCCCCAGCACGCGCTTGCCCGGCGTCAGCAGTCGAGCGGCGGAGCGATCGTCTCGTTCGTGGTGAGGGGAGGGCGCGAAGCCGCCTGGCGCGTGGTGGACGCGACCCGGCTCATCTCGATCACGGCCAATCTGGGCGATGTGAAGACCACCATCACGCACCCGGCGAGCACTACGCACGGCCGCCTTTCCCCGGCGGCGCGCGAGAAGGCCGGTATCGGCGAAGGATTGCTGCGCGTAGCGGTCGGCTTGGAAGGCATCTCCGACTTGCGCGCCGACCTGGAGCGAGGGTTGAATCCGTGAACGGCCGTGACTCGTGGAAGGCCGTGATTCGGTAGCACGAATCACGAGTCACGAATCACGACCCTCAGGCGAGATCGACCGGCGTGCAGGCTTCTGCGCTGACGCGCAGGTACTGCCCTTTCTTGTACCAGTCCGCCAGGACCCAGCGCTCGCGCGACCGGCCATCCACCATGTGGATGTGACGCGCGGGGCGATGCGTGTGGCCGTGTATCATGCGCACGCAGCCGCAATCGCGAAAGCTCTGCTCCACCGCGTCCGTGGCGACGTCCATGATGTCCGCATCCATGGCGAGTTTTCTGCGTTCGCTTCTGACCCGCGCTCGCTCGATTCTGAACTTGCGAAGCCAGAGTGGCTGAGCCAGGAACACGCGCTGCCAGAAGCGCTTGCGCGCGTGGCGGCGGAACTTCTGGTAGCGCTTGTCCTGCGTGCACAGCGTGTCGCCGTGCAGCAGCACGGTACGGGTGCCGTACAGGTCGAGGACCGTCGGGTCGGGCAGCAGCTTCGCGCCCGAAGCGCGGACAAAACCGTCGAACATGAGAAAGTCCCGGTTGCCGTGCATCAGGTACACGGGGACGCCCGCATCGACCAGGTTTTTCAAGCCCGCTGCGACGCGCGCGTTGAACGGGTCGCCGAGGTCGTCGTCGCCGGCCCAGTACTCGAACAAGTCGCCGAGGATGTACAGACCGTCGGCCATGCGTGCCGGGCCGAGCAGGAACTGGAAGAAGACGCGATTGATCTCGGGCCGCGAGTCGCTCAGGTGCAGGTCGGAGATGAATGCGGTGTAGGGCACAGCGGCAGTGTAGAGCGAATGCGAGAAAGTATTTAGGGCTTCCCTAACCCTTCACGTCTTCACTTTTCACTGCACTAGACTTCCTCCGCCTTCGTGATGACGACATCCTCGACCGGCACGTCGCCGTGGCCTGCGCGTTTGGTAGTAGCCACCTTCTTGATCTGGTCGACCACATCCTTGCCTTCCACCACGCGCCCGAACACGCAGTAGCCGTACTGGTTCGGGTTAGGCGCGCGGAAGTCGAGAAAGGCGTTGTCGCTCACGTTGATGAAGAACTGGCTCGACGCCGAATGAGGGTCGGGGGTGCGCGCCATGGCAACGGTATAGGCTTGGTTCTTGAGGCCGTTGTCCGCCTCGTTCTTGATGGCGGCGCGCGTGGGTTTCTGCTTCATGCCGGGCTCGAACCCGCCGCCTTGCACCATGAAGCCGTCGATCACGCGGTGAAAGATCGTGTTGCTGTAGAAACCACCGTTGACGTAGGCCAGGAAGTTCTCGACCGTCGCGGGCGCTTTCTCCGCCTCGAGCTCCAGCGTGATGGTCCCGAGGTTGGTGTGCAGTTTGACCATCGTCTTCAGTCTCCCGTTTGGTTCTCGGTTTCTCTTCCGGTGCGCCGAGACCCTATCCCGCTCCCTCGTACAGGATCTTCCAGCTGCCGCCTTCCTGGATCCAGTATTGCCGTTTTCTCATTTTGTTGGACAGATTGTTGCTCGCATAGTCCTGCAGAAAGCTGACCACGGCCAGATCGTCCCGCCCCGGGTAGAGAAACACCGAGACCGCCGACAGGCGCACCTTGATCCACTCCTTGCCCAGGCTCACCCTGCGCTTCTGCGCCGACCATTGCGCCAGGTTCGCGTTGTCGGCGACAAACGAGCGCGCGTAGTTGCGCAGATACCGTTCGGTGTTGCGGCTTTCCCAGTCCGCGCGCCAACCCTCCAGCCGCTCGTTCAAGGTGGCGCGCAGCGCCTTTGCCACCGCCGGTTCGACCCAGTCTACGCGATCGGCGATGATGACCGGAGTGAGCCCGATCTGCACGCGTTTTTTGAGCTCCTCGAGGTCCTCGTTCGCGAGCACCACGCAGCCGTCGCTCGCGCGCGGCGGCCGGCTGTAGGTGTCGCGCGGCGTACCGTGCAGCCAGATGCCGTGGCCGTTGCGCCCCTGGCGCGCATCCCACTCGTTCGGATAGCTGATGGGAAACGCCCCGCTGCCGTAGAACGCGTCGAGCCTTTCGCGCGGCAGCTCGGAGGTCACGTGATAGACCCCGAGCGGGGTCTTCTTGTCACCTTCGCGCAGTTTGTTGATGCCGTTCTTGCCAACCGTTATGTAGTAGTCGGTCAGGTAGCGCGGCGTCCCATCGCGGTTCTCGAACAGGTAGAGCGTCGAGCGGGCCGTGTCGACCACCACCGCATAGCGCTGCAGCGGCTCGAGCTGCAGCAGGTATCTGGGCACGCGATTCGCCGGGGGCTGAAGGCTGTAGCGCGCGAAGCGTGCGCGTGCTTCCGCGCGCAGGTCGTCGAGGCGATCGGCGGGGGCTTGTGCCGCGCCGAGCGTGGGAATTGCCCGTGCCCGCGCCATGAGCAGGTCACCTTTGACCAGCTGCGCGAGGCGGAAATCGGGCTTGACCGCGAGCAGCGCATCGACGCGTTTCAGCGCGGCGTCCAGGCGGTTGTTGCGGACGTCGATGAGCGCCTCCACCAGCATGGTCTCGGGCATGCGCAGAGCGCGGGCGAGCTGGCTCGGGCGGCTGCCCATAGCCGACACGTCGCTGGCAAGGATAGCTGCTGCCAGCAGCGGAAGCGCGACGGCGCGCACGCGCGCGCCGTGCCGCGTTGCAAACCCACGGATCACTTTTCGATCAATTCCTGCTGGATCAGCCAACGGTCACCTACGCGCACCACTTTCAATGACTTGGTGCCAACGGAGTTGAGGTTAGCCGAAGTGTAGCTTTGCCGGAAGGAGACGATAGCGTGCGTGTTATCGGCAAACTTGACGCGTGGTGAAGAAGCTGTGACTTTGATCTTTCGCGGTTTTGCCAGCCGCTGGCGGCGCGACGCTTCCCAGTCCTTGCGAGCTTCTGCATTCGGCGTAATGAAATCCGGCGCATAGAAACTCAAGTAGGCATCCGCGTCGTTATCGGACCAGGCACGCGCCCAGCCGTCCAGCATCGCGACTATCGCGGTGGTAGCTTCCGCGTCGCCCGGCGCCTTCTCCGCTGCGGCCTGACCCGGTTGCTCGGGGGCGGGCTTGGCCGCGGGCGTCGACGCCGGCGTTTCCGGCTTAGGCGTGGGGGTTGCGATGGCGGGCTTGTCGGGCTCCGCCCGCGCCAGCGCAGCCGTCCCTTTTGCAGGAACCAACTCCTTGATCAGCGCCAGCTTTTTTCGTGCCGCGGCGTTGCTGCTGTCGAGCTGCAAGGCCTTGTCGTAGGCCTGGCTCGCGAGCGTCGCATAGATGTCGCCAAGATTCTCGTGCGCGATTGCGTAGCTCGGATGCGTGCGGATCGCCATCTCCAGCGCCCTGCGCGCCTTCTCGTAGTCGCCCTGTCCCGCGTACAGCACCGCGAGATTGTTGTAGGGTTCGGGCAATTCGGGATAGTCGGCGGTGAGCTCGGTGAATACCTTGATCGCTTCGTCGGTCTTGCCTTGTTCGGTCAGGATCACGCCCTTGAGAAAGCGGGCGCGCGCATCCTTCGAGTGCTGGGCCAGGAAGGCGTTGACGCGTTCGAGCGCCTCGGTGCGTCTCCCGTCCTTGAAGAGGCGGCTGGCTTCCTGGTAGTCGTCTGCTGCCCACCCCGGCGCGCCACCTGCAAGGATCAGCAACACCGCGGCCAGTACGCCAATGCGATAGGTCGTCATTGTGCTATACTTTTTTCCCAATTTTCGCGGCTAGGTCTTTGTAATTCTGGCAGATTTCAACAATCAAGCGATTCTAACAATAAGCTCCGGCAGCCACAAATTTCCTCCCGGCGAAACGCTGCTCCCCGCAGTTAGACGTGCCATCGTGCGCCGCGGTCCGAACTTGAGAGCGGCGCACCGCGGCTGAATATCATGCTCAGGGTCTATAACACGCTCACGCGCAGCAAGCAGGACTTCGCGCCGATCGAAGCCGGCCGCGTCGGCATGTACGTCTGCGGCATGACGCCGTACGACTATGCGCACGTCGGGCACGCGCGGGTCTTCGTGGTGTACGACGCCATCCGCCGCTGGTTCGAGGCCTCCGGTTTTGCGGTGCGCTACGTGCGCAACATCACCGACATCGACGACAAGATTATCAAGCGCGCACACGAAAACGGCGAGAGCATTTCGGCGCTGGCCGAGCGCTTCATCCGTTACACGGATGAGGACGAGGCCGCGCTCGGTATCGCCAGACCCGACTTCGAGCCGCGCGCCACGCAATGTATCGAGGAGATCGTCCGCATCGTCCAGGAGCTGACGCGGCGCGGCCTCGCCTACCAGGCCGCGAACGGCGACGTCTACTATTCCGTGCACAAGTTTCCGGGCTACGGCAAGCTGTCCGGCAAGTCTCTCGAAGATCTGCGCGCCGGGGAGCGCGTGGAGATCGATCTGGCCAAGCAGGAACCCCTCGACTTCGTATTGTGGAAATCCGCGAAGCCCGGCGAGCCCAGCTGGGATTCTCCCTGGGGCAAGGGACGCCCCGGCTGGCACATCGAGTGCTCGGCCATGAGCGAGCATTTCCTCGGCAGCCATTTCGACATCCATGGCGGCGGCCAGGATCTGATCTTCCCTCACCACGAGAACGAGATCGCGCAATCCGAGGGTGCGCATGGCCACACCTTCGTCAACTACTGGCTGCACAACGGCTTCGTGCGCGTGGACAACGAGAAGATGTCCAAGTCGCTCGGCAACTTCTTCACTTTGCGCGAGGTGCTCGCGCGCTTCGATCCGGAGGTGATCCGCTTCTTCATTCTCCGTGCCCACTACCGCAGTCCGCTCAACTACTCGGACCAGCACCTCGAGGATGCTCGTGCCGGTCTCACGCGGCTGTACACCGCACTGCGTGATACTTCACCTGCAACGGTCGGGATCGATTGGCAGCAGCCGTTTGCCGTACGCTTCAAAGAAGCGATGGACGACGACTTCAACACGGCCGAGGCGTGCGCGACGTTGTTCGATCTCGCGACCGAGGTCAACCGCACGCACTCGTCGAGCGACGCTGGGTTGCTCAAAGCACTTGGTGGTGTTCTCGGATTGTTGCAACGCGACCCGATAGACTACCTACAGGGGCGCGTGAAAGGCACTGGCGATGCGCAGCTTCCATTCCATGTCTCGGGCGCCGGTCACGTGGGAGTCTCGCTCTCAGATGAGCAGATCGAAGCCATAAAAGAACAGCGTGTTGCGGCTCGCAAGGCAAAGAACTTTGCCGAGGCCGATCGCATCCGCGACGAGCTGCTCGCGGCGGGGATCGTGCTCGAGGACGGACCGGCAGGCACCACCTGGAGACGCCGCTAGCCGATGGCCAAGACGCAGCCCCGGCAGGACACCAAGCAGCGCGATCTGCTGTTTGCCGCGGTAGACGCGTCCGATCAGATCGTGATGATCACCGGCGCCGACCAGCGCATCGTGTACGTCAACGGTGCGTTCACGCGCCTGACCGGTTATGCCCCGAGCGAGGCATTGGGGCGCAGCCCCGAGTTCCTGCAGGGCCCGGACACGAACCCGACGACGCTTGCCCACCTGCGCCAGGCGATGCAGGAGCGCAATCGTGTGAGCGCGGAAATCCTCAAATATCGCAAGTCGGGTGAGCCGTACTGGGCCGACGTGTCGGTCGTGCCGGTGGGCGAGCGCTCAGGCGCCGTCACGCACTGGATCACGATCGAGCGCGAGATCACCGCGCGCAAGGCGCAGGAAGAAGAGATCACGCGGCTTGCCATGGAGGATCACCTCACCGGGCTGCCGAATCGCCGCGCCGCCGAAAGCCGGCTGCAGGTGGAGTTCAGCCGGACCCGCCGCAACGGTCCCGCATTCGCCGTTGCGCTGCTGGACGTGGACCGCTTCAAGCTGGTGAACGACCAGTACGGACATCATGTCGGCGACCTTGCCCTGGCCCATCTGGCGAAGCTGCTCGCCGCCAACATGCGCGGCGGCGACTGGATCGCGCGCTGGGGCGGCGAGGAGTTCCTGGTGTGCTTCCACGACCTCGATGCTCCCGGCGCGATGACCGCCGGCGAACGGGTGCGCAAGCTCGTGCGCGCCAATCCGGTGAAGCTGGCGCAAGGCGAGCTGCCGCTCACCGTGAGCGCCGGCATTGCGCTCTGCGGTCCGGCGTCGGATTCGCTCGAAGCCGCGCTCGCCAGCGCCGACGCCTTGCTGTACCAGGCCAAGCAGACCGGCCGCGATAAGGTGCTGTGCGCCGGTGTGTCGCGCGGGAAGCGCGGTGCACAGGTTTGGGAGGGCTCCCAGGTGCAAACCGCCTTGCACGAGGGGCGCGTGGTTCCCGCCTATCAGCCGATCGTGGATCTAAGCAGCGGCGGCGTGGTCGGCGAAGAGGCGTTGGCGCGGATCATCGGCGTGGGCAACAGCCCGATCGCTGCGCAGCGCTTCATCCCGGCCGCGGAACAGCTCCGGCTGCTGGCCGCGGTGGACCAGGCCGTCTCGCAAAAAGCCTTGGAGCGCGTGGCCGGAGCCGGGAAGAAAGGAGCTCACAAAGCCCGTCTCATCAACCTCTCCGCTCAGTTCCTGGGGGATCGCGGGTACGTGTCAGCGCTGCTCGCGCGGGCCCGCGCGCTCGGTCTGCTCGGGGACGGCTGCGTCAATCCGGTGGTGATCGAAATCGCCGAGCGCCAGACCGACGACTTGATGCGGCTGCAGCGCGACCTGCAGCCGCTGGTCGAGGCCGGGTTCCGGCTGGCGTTGGACGATTTCGGCAGCGGCTACGCGTCGTTCATGTACTTGACCGATCTGCCCATGAGCTTTCTCAAGATCGAGGGCTGGATGGTGGGCCGCATCGCTCGCGACCCGCGCATCCGCCAGCTCGTGGAGAGCATCGTCAATACCGCCGCGCGCTTCGAGCTCAAGACCATCGCTGAGTGCGTCGAGACCGCTGAAAGTGCCGGCGTGCTGCGCGACATCGGCGTGGACTGGGCGCAGGGGCACTACTTCGCCAAGCCGCAGGTCGCGCACTGAGGCCGGGAGGCACAGGCGGTGCTCGAACGATTTTCTCTCCTGCTCCTGCTTATCGTCAGTTGCCTTGCAGACACCTGGGCAGGCGAGGCCCGCAGCAGGGACGCACAGGCGGTCCTGGGCAAAACCTGGCAATGGGAAGCGACGATCACCCCGGCCGAGGAGATCCGCGCGGTCGATCCGGAGCGCTACACAATCCTGCTGGGCGAGCGAGGTAAGCTCCTGGCCCGGTTCGATTGCAACCGAGGCGGTGGTGCTTACGAGATTTCCGATGGGAAGCTCGCGTTCGGTCCGCTCGCTTCGACCTTCATGGCGTGCCCGCCCGACTCACGCGCCACCGTCTTCATGCGCGATCTGCAGCGCGTGGTCTCGTTCTTCGTCCAGGACGGGAAGCTTTACCTCGAACTGCCGATGGACAGCGGCACGATGCGCTTTCGCCCGGCACCCTAGCTTCGACGCAGGTCCCGTACGCCTACACCGCTTCCCGCAGTCCCTCGACGTAGACGTAGTCCTGTCCGCGCCGGTCCCAGATGTAGCTCAGCACCTGACGGCGATTCGTGCCCTGATCGGGCGGCAGGCGCGAGACGTGAACCCAGCCCGAGTTCGGTCCTTCTTTCGGGTTGTAGCACTCGAGGATCACCTGGTCGAACTCGAGATTGTCGATGACCCAGCGCGCGAGCTCTGCGTTGGGCAGGTTTGGAACTTCGATGTCGCACGCCTGGCCCAGCGTGTGCTGGCTCTTGCTGATCCAGTCGCTGCGCTTCTTCTTGAGCGCGCGCTCCAGCTCCTGGCCGCGAAACACGCTGTTGGGAGAGTAGGGACCGAACTGCTCGCGCACCGGCTCCATGACGTTGCGGCATAGAAACACCGCCGCGCGCGCCTCTTTGACGCCCGGGAAGGAATTGTCGATGCCAAGCCTGGCCCCGAGCTCGGACTTGGTCAGTTCATAGAACGTGAAGTGCGGCGACACCAGATCGTCGGGTGACGCACGCCGCGGGAATTGCGCCACCGGCATTTGACTCAGATCCGCCATGTCCCCCTCCCGGATCATCGACAAAACAGATTGTTCTTCAGGTCTGGAAAAACTCCTTGACCTTCTCCATCCACGACTTGGCACGCGGATTGTGCTTGCCGGCTTCCTGCTGGTCGATCGCTTCGAGCTCGAGCAGAAGCTCCTTCTGACGCGGCGTGAGCTTGACCGGCGTCTCGACCACCACGTGGCACATGAGGTCGCCGTAAGTCTGGCTGCGCACGCCTTTGATGCCTTTGCCGCGGAGGCGGAACACTTTGCCGGACTGCGTCTCGGACGGGACACGGATCTTGGCTGAGCCATCCAGTGTTGGGATCTCGATCTCGCCGCCGAGCGCAGCGGTGGTGATGCTGATCGGCATCTCGCAGTGCAGATCGTTCGCGTCGCGCGTGAACACCGGATGCGGCTTCACCCGGCATACGACGTACAGATCGCCGGGCGGGCCCCCGTTCACGCCCGCTTCGCCTTCGCCCGACAGGCGGATCCGGTCGCCCTCATCGATGCCGGCGGGAATTTTCACCGACAGCGTCTTCTGCCGCTTGACGCGCCCGGCGCCGTGGCAGGTTGCGCACGGATCGCGTATTACCTTGCCGGTGCCGCTGCAGCGCGGACAGGTCTGCGCGATCGAGAAGAAGCCTTGCTGGATGCGCACCTGGCCGTGCCCGCCGCAGGCCTGGCAAGCGGTGGGCTCGGTGCCCGGCTTGGCGCCGCGACCGTGGCAGGTTTCGCACTGGTCGAGCGTGGGCACGCGGATCTTGGTCTCCGTTCCGCGTGCCGCCTCCTCCAGGTTGATCTCGAGGTTGTAGCGCAAATCCGCGCCACGGTAGACGTTGGAGCGTGCGCGGCCGCCACCGCCACCGAAGATCTCGCTGAAGATGTCCCCGAAAGCGTCGGCAAAGCCGCCGAAGCCCGCCGCTCCAGCCGCACCCATGCCCGCGTGCGCATCGACACCGGCGTGGCCGAACCGATCGTAGGCCGAGCGCTTGTCGGGGTCGCACAGCACCTCGTACGCCTCTTTTGCCTCCTTGAATTTCTCTTCGGCCTTGGCGTTGTTGTCCGGATTGCGGTCCGGATGGTGCTGCATGGCGAGCTTGCGGTACGCCTTCTTGATGTCCTCTTCCGAGGCGTCGCGGTTCACACCGAGGATCTCGTAGTAATCCCTTTTGGCCATCCGGTTTCCAGCCTTCCCGCACATGCAACCGGCCGGATTGAGCGGCATCGATCCCAATCGATGTCCGCTCCAATCCGGCCAGTTAGGACGTCACGCCTGCGTGACGCGCGAATGACCAGCCACGCCTGCGGCGTGACGGCCTAACCTTTCTTGTCCTTGACTTCCTCGAACTCGGCGTCGACCACGTCGCCTTCATCGGCCTTTTTGCCGGCGGCTTCAGCTCCTGCGCCGGCGGGACCCTGGGGCTCGCCCTGGGCGTACATCTTCTCGCCCAGCTTCTGCGCCGCCTGCGCCAGGTCGCGCGTCTTGGCTTCGATCGCGTCCTTGTCGCCGTCCTTCATCGCGTCCTCGGCAGCCTTGATCGCCGCTTCGATCCTCGCCTTCTCGTCGGCGCCAACCTTGTCGCCGTGCTCGGCCAGCGCCTTCTTGACCATGTGAACCGTGCTGTCGGCCTGGTTGCGTGCATCCACCAGCTCGCGCGCGCGGCGGTCTTCCTCGGCGTGCGCCTCGGCGTCTTTCACCATGCGCTTGATCTCATCCTCCGACAGTCCGGAGTTGGCCTTGATCGTGATCTTGTTCTCTTTGCTGGTGGCCTTGTCCTTGGCCGACACGTGCAGGATGCCGTTGGCATCGATATCGAAGGTGACCTCGATCTGCGGCATGCCACGCGGCGCCGGCGGGATGCCTTCCAGGTTGAACTGGCCCAGGCTCTTGTTGTCGCGCGACATCTCGCGCTCCCCCTGCAGCACATGGATGGTGACCGCGCCCTGATTGTCGTCAGCGGTGGAGAACACCTGCTGCGCCTTGGTCGGGATCGTGGTGTTCTTCTGGATCAGCTTGGTCATCACCCCGCCCAGCGTCTCGATGCCCAATGACAGAGGCGTGACGTCGAGCAGCAGCACGTCCTTCACTTCGCCCTTCAGCACACCGCCCTGGATCGCTGCGCCGATGGCAACCGCCTCGTCCGGGTTCACGTCCTTGCGCGGCTCGCGCCCGAAGATCTCCTTCACCTTGTCCTGCACCTTCGGCATGCGCGTCTGCCCGCCGACCAGGATGACATCGTCGATGTCGGACAGCTTGACCCCGGAGTCTTTGATCGCTGTGAGGCACGGCGCGACCGTCTTCTGGATCAGTTCCTCGACCAGGCTTTCGAACTTGGCGCGCGTAATCTTCAGCGTCAGGTGCTTGGGCCCGCTCGCATCGGCCGTGATGTAGGGCAGGTTGATCTCGGTCTGCTGCGACGAGGACAGCTCGATCTTGGCCTTCTCGGCAGCTTCCTTCAGCCGCTGCAGCGCGAGGATGTCCTTGCGCAGGTCGACGCCCTGCTCCTTCTTGAATTCGTCCGCGACGTAGTCCATCAGGCGCTGATCGAAGTCCTCGCCGCCCAGGAACGTATCGCCGTTGGTCGACAGCACCTCGAACTGATGCTCGCCTTCCACGGCCGCGATCTCGATGATCGAGATGTCGAAAGTGCCGCCGCCCAGATCGTACACGGCGATCTTGCGATCGCCCTCCTTCTTGTCCATGCCGAACGCCAGAGCGGCCGCGGTGGGCTCGTTGATGATGCGCTTGACGTCCAACCCGGCGATGCGCCCGGCGTCCTTGGTGGCCTGACGCTGGGAGTCGTTGAAGTAAGCAGGAACGGTGATGACGGCCTCGGTCACCGTTTCGCCAAGATAGTCCTCGGCCGTCTTCTTCATCTTCATCAGCACCTGGGCGGAGATCTCGGGCGGCGCCATTTTCTTGCCGCGCACTTCGACCCAGGCGTCACCGTTCTGAGCCTGCACGATGTTGTACGGCACCAGCTTGATCGCCTTCTGCACTTCCGCGTCCTGGTAGCGGCGGCCGATCAGGCGCTTGACGGCGTAAAGCGTGTTCTTGGGGTTGGTGACCGCCTGGCGCTTGGCGGGCGCGCCGACCAGCACTTCGGCGTCGTCGGTGTAAGCCACGATCGACGGAGTGGTGCGTGAGCCTTCCGAGTTCTCGATGACCTTGGGCTGGCCGTTTTCCATGATGGCCACGCACGAGTTCGTGGTGCCCAGGTCGATGCCGATGATTTTTGCCATTGGTGGATTCCTCGCTTCCGATTCCTTGAGTTCGCTTGTCTTCGAGCTAGTTTTGGGTGGCCCGCCGGGGTTTCAAGCAGACCGTGCTGGCACGGGACCGCTCAGCGCTCCTTCGCCTTCGCCACGGTGACCAGGGCCGGCCGCAGCACGCGGTCGTTCAGCAGGTAGCCCTTCTGCAGCACATGCAGCACGGTATTGGGCGTCTTGTCCGACTCGACGGTGGTCATCGCCTGATGTTTGTGGGGATCGAACTTCTCGCCGACCGGATTGACTTCCTTGATGGCGAACTTGTCGAACGCCCCGTCGAGTTGCTTGAGCGTCAGCTCCACGCCGCGGCGAAGGGCGTCCAGCGTCGCATTGTCTGCGGTGAGCGCGGCCTCGAGGCTGTCGCGTACCGGAAGCAGCTGGCCGGCGAAGGTCTCCAACGCGTACTTGTGAGCGTTGGCGATATCGGCTTGCGCACGCTTGCGGATGTTGTCCGCTTCGGCCTTGGCGCGCAGCCAGGCGTCATGATGTTCCTGGGCCTGCAGCTCCGCCCGGCGCAGCATCTCCTCCAGACTGGGCATTGTTTCCCCGCTGGCGTCAGTCAGTGGTGACTGTGCTGCCTCCCCGGCCTCGGCGCTCGGGGAGTCCATCCGGCCTGCGAGGCTATGTTCCTGATCCCGCATGGATTCTGTCTCCTTGAGTCGGCACGGCGCAGATGGGGGGCCAGGACGCGCCTTTCAAGACCTCGACGCCTGGCAGGGTATTGATACCAGTCAGCTGCGCGCCCCCATCGCCAGCGCGCGCAGACGGCTCGCTTCGGCCGCACGCCGCGCTGCCGGGTCGTCCTCGCCGGCGCCTGCCCAGCCGCGCAGGTTATCGAGCGCGATGTCGGTCAGCGCCCGCATCCAGTCGTCGCGTTCGTTCAGACACGCGATGTAGTGAAATTCCCGGCCTCCGGCGCTCAGGAATGCGGCCTTCGCCTCGATCGCGATCTCCTCGAGCGTTTCGAGGCAATCTGACACGAAACCGGGACACATGACGTCGATCCGCCCGACTTTGCGTTTGCCCAGCTCTGCTACGGCGTTCATGGTGTACGGCGTCAGCCAGCGAGCACGCCCGAAGCGCGATTGGAACGCGACCAGGATCTGCTCTGGCTTGAGGCCCAGCGATTCGCCGAGCAGCCGCGCGGTCTTCTGGCACTCGCAGTGGTAGGGATCGCCGCGGTCGAGCATGAAGCGCGGCACCCCGTGGAAGCTCATCACCAAGCGGTCGGATCGGCCGCTCACCATCCAATGATCCCGTACGCTCTGCGCCAGCGCCTGAATGTAGCCGGGGTGATCGTGAAAGTGCTTGACCACGCGCAAGGCCGGCACGTTTCGCATACGCGACAAAGCGGCGCCGAGCGCATCGTAGGTGCTGCCTGTGGTGCTGGCGGCATATTGCGGATACAAGGGGATGACCAGAACGCGCTCGCAGCCGCGCTCGCGCAGGGCCCGCAACTTCTCCTCGACTGCGGGTCGCCCGTAACGCATCGCCCACTCGACCTCGAGCGGCGCCTTGGTCCGCTGGCCCAGGTATCCGCGCAGAAGCCGAGCCTGCCGCTCGGTGTGCACCGCGAGCGGCGAGCCCTCGGTGGTCCAGATCTTCGCATAGCGCCCGGCGGACGCGCCCGGCCGGGTGTTGAGGATGATCCCGTTCAGGATCGGCCACCACAGCGCGCGCGGAATCTCGACGACGCGGCGGTCGGACAGGAACTGTCTGAGATACGGGCGCAGCGCGCGCGATGTAGGCGCGGCGGGCGTGCCCAGGTTGATCAGCAGAATCCCCGTACCGGGGATGGCGCCGTGCTGGTGGCGAGGTTCAGGGATGAACACCCTGGCCGCTCACTCGATCGCCTTGCTCCGTTGCGACATGGCGCTGGACAGCAGGCGCGCGGTGATCTCCACGATCGGGATGACGCGCTCGTACGCCATGCGCGTGGGCCCGATCACGCCAACCGTGCCTACCACCTGCCCATCGACCTCATACGGAGCGGTGACGACGCTGCACTCGTCGAGCGGCACCAGACCCGACTCGCCACCGATGTAGATCTGTACACCGTGCGCCCGGCTGCCCATCTCGAGCAGCTGCAGCAGGCTGGTGCGCTGCTCCAGCAGGTCGAACAAGCGCCGCAGGCTCGCCATGTTGGACGACAGGTCCTGCACGTGCAGCAGGTTGCGCTCGCCGGACAGCACGTACTCCTCGGCGGGTCCCGCGACGGCGTCGCTGCTCGCCTCGACTGCCCGCGTGAGAAGCTGGGTCATGTCGTCGCGCAGCTGGCGCAGCTCCTCGCGCAGGCGCTCCTTGATCTCGTCGAAGCCGAGCCCCGCGTAGTTCTGATTGAGAAAGTTGGCGGCTTGTGTCAGCTCGGATGCTTTGTACACCTTCTCTGTCAGCATGATCCGATTCTGCACGTCGCCCTCGGGCGTGACGATGATCAGCAGCACACGCTTCTCCGACAGAGGCAGGAAGTCGATGTGCCGGAAGGACACGGAGCGCCTTCGCGGTGCTATCACTACGCCGGCGAATCGCGTCAGATCGGACAGGATGTGCGAGGCGGAATGCACCATGCGCTGGGTGTTCTCCACCTGCAGCTGCCCTTCGAGCTGGTCGATCTCGACACGGTCCAGCGGCCGGACAGTGAGCAGCGTGTCGACGAAGAAGCGATAGCCGCGCGCAGTGGGCACTCTGCCGGCGGAGGTATGGGGGCTCGCCACGAACCCGAGGTCCTCGAGGTCCGCCATGATGTTGCGGATGCTGGCGGGGCTCAGATCCAGGCCGGAGTAGCGTGACAGCGCGCGCGAGCCGAGCGGCTGGCCCTCGCTGATATAGCGTTCCACCAGCGTCTTGAGCAGAATCTGCGCGCGTTCGCTCAACATGGTGGGCATTGTATCCAAAGGCACACGGGGGGACACGCCGTACAGCGGCCGGCGCCCCGGAGCCTGCCTGTCCGAGACCGGTCTCACCGCCTCACCGGCGCCGCGCGGGTAGGTTCTATAATCGGGGCCATGACGCTCGCCTTCAAGACTATCGCGCTGATCGGCAAGTACAAGAGCCCCGAGATCGCGGAGCCGCTGCTCGAGCTGGCGCGCTTTCTCCAGGCCCGCGGCGTGCGCGTGCTGCTCGATCCGCTCACCGCGGCCCACGTCGTGGGCAACAACCTCGAAGTGCTGCCGCTCGATCAGGCTGCACGCCTATCCGATCTCGCCATCGTGATCGGCGGCGACGGCACGATGCTCAATATCGCCCGCACGCTGGCGCCGTTCGAAGTCGCGCTGGTGGGCGTGAATCAGGGTCGTCTCGGCTTCCTGACCGACATCTCGATCCACACGATGCTGCAGACCATCGGCGACATGCTCGACGGGCAGTTCGTGACCGAATCCCGCATGCTGCTCGCCTGCCAGGTCATGCGCGGCGGCGGGGCGGCGCTCGAGGTGCTGGCTTTCAATGACGCAAGCATCAGCAAGGGGGCCGATGGCGGTCTGATCGAGCTCGAGGTGCGCATCGACGGCCAGTTCCTGTACGTGCTGCGCTCGGACGGACTGATCGTGGCCACGCCAACCGGTTCCACGGCTTACGCCCTGTCGGCAGGCGGGCCAATCCTGCATCCCGCGCTGTCGGTGTTCGCTCTGGTCCCGGTGTGCCCGCACACACTATCCAACCGTCCCATCGCCGTCAGCTCGGACGCGCTGATCGAGGTCGAGATCCACAAGGGCGCGGCTGCGCAGATTCATCTGGACAGCCACTCGCACTTTGAGCTGAAGGCGGCGGATCTGATCCGAGTGCGGCGCTACCCGCGCAGCATCCGACTGCTTCATCCGGTAGGGCACGACTACTACCGCATGCTGCGCGAGAAGCTGCACTGGAGCGAGACGCTGTAGTCCCGGCGTTGCGCTCTACACCGGCCGTGTGCGCTTCTCTTTCAATCGACCGAGCACCGAGCGCCTAGATCTATGCTGCGCCAGCTCGGCATCCGCGATTTCGTCATCGTCGACCGGCTCGACCTCGAGTTCGACTCCGGCTTCACCGTATTGACCGGCGAGACCGGCGCGGGCAAGTCGATCCTGATCGATGCGCTGTCGCTGGTACTCGGGGAACGCAGCGACGCCGAGCTGGTGCGCGATGGTTGTGCGCGCGCCGAGATCAGCGCCGAATTCGACATTCGAGCGCTGCCCGACCTCGCGCATTGGCTTGAGGCCAACGACCTTGCCGGCGAGCCCGGCGTGTGCCTGCTGAGGCGCGTGCTCGAAGCGGGCGGCCGCTCGCGCGCCTACCTTAACGGACGGCCATCGACGCTCGCGCAGGTCAAGGAGCTGGGCGAGCGGCTGGTCGACATCCATGGCCAGCACGAGCATCAATCCCTGGTGCGCTCCGCCGCGCAACGCGAGCTCCTGGATGCGTTCGGCGGCTCATTGCCTCTGGCGCGAGACGTCGAGCAGGCCTGGCGGCGTTGGCAGGAGCTCAAACGCCGGCGCATCGAGTGGGAGAGCAATGCTGAAGCGCTGGCGGCCGAGCGGGAGCGGCTCCAGTGGCAGGTCCGGGAGCTGACGCAACTCGCCTTCTCCGCCGCTGAGTGGGCCGAGCTGCAAGCCGATCACCGGCGGCTGGCCCATGCCGCCAGCCTCATCGAGACCGTGGAGTCGGCGCTCGAGCTCCTATCCGAAGGTGAAGCAGCGGCGCTCACGACGCTGAACGGGGTCGTCTCGCGCTTGCAAGCGGCGCAGGAGTTCGACGCTGATCTGAAGGACGTTCTCGACATGCTCGAGCCCGCGCAGATCCAGATTCAGGAAGCGGGGTACAGCCTGCGGCACTACCGCCAGCGGCTGGATCTCGATCCGGCTCGATTGCGCGATGTCGAGCAGCGCCTGGATGCGGTGCACTCGACCGCACGCAAGTACCGGTGCACGCCGGACGAGCTGCCGCAGCTGCTGGCACAGGCTGAGAGCCGCCTGGAGGAACTGGGCGGCACTGCGGGAGCGCAGGCGCTGCTCAAGGAAGAGCGCGAGGCTGGTGAGGCCTATCTTTCAGTCGCGCGCCAACTCACTGAGCGGCGCGGTCGGGCCGCGCGTGAGCTCGCAGGCCTGGTGACCGACTCGATGCAAAAGCTTGCGATGGCCGGCGGCCGCTTCGAAATCGAGTTGGAGCGGCTCTCCGAGGGCGGTGCGCACGGTCAGGAGCGGATCGAATTCCAGGTTGCGCCGCATGCGGGCGCGGTGCCGCGCCCGCTGGCGAAGGTGGCGTCCGGCGGCGAGCTTTCGCGCCTGAGTCTGGCCGTGCAGAGCGTCACGAGCCAAGTGGCGCGCGTGCCTGTCCTCATCTTCGATGAAGTGGATGCGGGCATCGGCGGCCGCGTCGCCGATATCGTGGGGCGCATGCTCAAAGAGTTGGGCCGGCGGCACCAGGTCATGTGCATCACGCATCTGCCGCAGGTCGCGGCGGCCGCGGATCATCAATGGCGCGTGGCGAAGCAGCAGGTCGCAGGCAGGGCCCTGAGCAGCGTGACGCCGCTCGCCTCGGGAGATCGGGTGGACGAGATCGCGCGTATGCTGGGCGGCCTCAGGATCACCGATACCACGCGTAAGCACGCCGCCGAGCTGCTCGGGAAAACCTGATCGAACGCCGGAGCTTGACGCTCAAGCTTTGAGCCGCGCAGCCGCTAGGTCCTGCAGAGGTGGTCGCGTCAGCGCTTCTGCCGGTATGGGCAGTTGGTCTTGATGCAGTCCGCGAAAATCTGGAGCGAGTGCTCGTGAATGTTGAAACCGCGGTCCTTGGCGACCTTGAGCTGGCGCTTCTCGATCTCGGAGTCGAAGAACTCCTCCACGTGCCCGCACTGGATGCACACGATGTGATCGTGATGCCCGCCTTCGTTCAACTCGAACACCGCCTTGCCGGCCTCGAAGTGGTGGCGGATCAGAATCCCGGCCTGCTCGAACTGAGTGAGCACGCGATAGATGGTCGCGAGCCCGATGTCCATGCCCTCCTTGAGCAGCACCTTGTACACGTCCTCCGCGGTGAGGTGCCGCACATCGCTGTTCTCGAACAGGTTGAGAATCTTGAGGCGGGGCAGAGTCGCCTTGAGGCCGATGGTCTTGAGATCGTGGGACTTGGTCATGGCAAGCGCTGACAGCGCGGCGGGCGACGGTTATGATATAGCATTCGGCGTCGAGAAGCCGCCCGCTTCAGTGAGCGGCTCGCGACAACCTGGCCGGCGCCACACCGCTTTCCCATGAACCTGCGCTTTATCCTGACGTCGATCGTCTGCGTCCCGCTGCTGGGCGCATGCTTCCTGGCGCCGCACAAGATCGACGTTCAGCAGGGCAACTATCTCGATGTGCAGGCGGTGTCCAAGCTCAAGCCGGACATGACCCGCTCCCAGGTGCGCTTTCTGCTGGGCACGCCGCTCATCTCCGACCCCTTCCATCCCGAGCGCTGGGATTATGTGTACATGGATTTCAGGGGTGGGAGTCTCAAGCAGCAGAAGCGGCTCACCCTCTTCTTCGACGGCGATCAGCTCAAGCGCGCCTTGACCGATTTCATGCCCGCGGCGATTCCCCCCGAACCGGCCAAGACCGCCGCGAGCACGCGCTGAGGCGGCAACCGGTCGGCCACCCATGTCCATCCAGCAGGTCGCCATCGCCGGCAGCTCGGGCCGCATGGGCCGAACGCTGCTCGAGCTCGTGTTCCAGGCGCCCGAGTTCAAGCTGCACTCCGCGCTCGAGCGTTCCGACAGCCCGTTCCTCGGCAAGGATGCGGGAGAGCTCATCGGCGCGCCATGCGGAATCAGGATCACCGAGGTGGTGGCGGACATCCTGTCGGGCGCGGACGTGCTGATCGACTTCACGCGACCGGAAGGGACGATGGGACATCTCGACCTGTGCCGCCGCCTGGGGGTGAAGGCCGTGATCGGAACCACAGGCTTCGACAGCGAGCAGAAAGCGCGCATCGCCGACGCCGCGCGCGACATCGCGATCGTCTTTGCGCCCAACATGAGCGTCGGGGTGACGCTCGTGCTCAAGCTGCTGGACACCGCGGCGCGTGTTCTGGGCGGAGGCTACGACGTCGAGATCATCGAGGCGCATCATCGACACAAGGTGGACGCGCCGTCGGGCACCGCGCTGCGAATGGGAGAAGTGGTGGCACAGGCGCTCGGGCGCGACCTGGAACAGTGCGCCGTGTACGGTCGGGAAGGAACCATCGGCGAGCGGCAGGCTGCCACCATCGGGTTCGCCACCGTGCGCGGCGGCGACATCGTCGGCGACCACACTGCGCTGTTCGCGGGCGCCGGCGAGCGCATCGAGATCACGCACCGCGCTAGCAGCCGAGCGACGTTCGCGCTGGGCGCGCTGCGCGCCGCCCGGTTTCTCGCGACCAGAGAGCGAGGATTGTTCGACATGAGGGACGTACTCGGGCTTTAGGGTAGTTCGCCGCTTTTTGATCCGACCCGCGCCCTCCTATATAATTGGCGCTCGGTCCAAGCGGGAGGGATCCCCCTCCCGCTTTCCACGTCTAGAACCTATTCTTCTAGGTACCTCGGAGCCCACCCGTGCCTGCTGAGCCCGCCATCCTCGCGCTAGCAGGCGGCACGGTCTTCCGCGGCGAGTCGATCGGCGCGGACGGCACCGCGGTCGGCGAAGTGGTGTTCAATACCGCGATGACGGGCTACCAGGAGATCCTCACCGATCCGTCCTATTGCCGTCAGATCGTCACGCTCACTTATCCCCACATCGGCAACACCGGCGTGAACAGTGAAGACGTCGAGGCCGGCCGGGTGCATGCGGCCGGCCTGGTCATCCGCGACCTGCCGCGCGCATCGAGCAGCTGGCGCCAGTCGCAATCGCTGAGCTCGTACCTGCGGGACCAGAACGTCGCGGCGATCGCGGGCATCGATACGCGCAAACTGACGCGCATCCTGCGCGATCAAGGTGCACAGAACGGATGCTTGATGGCGGGCAAAGTGGACGCTGACGCGGCGCTGGCGGAGGCGAGAGCTTTTCCCGGGTTGGCCGGCATGGATCTCGCGAAAGTGGTGAGCTGCGCCGAGCCCTACGCATGGAGTGAAACGGAGTGGTCGCTGGCCAAGAGCTTCGGGCGCCAAGCCGAGCCGCGCTATCACGTCGTGGCCTATGATTACGGGATCAAGCGCAACATTCTGCGCAAGCTCGCTACCCGCGGCTGTCGTCTCACGGTACTGCCAGCGCAGGCGAGCGCTCAGCAGGCGCTGGCGCTGCGGCCCGACGGCGTGTTTCTGTCCAACGGTCCGGGCGATCCCGAGCCGTGTGAATATGCCATTCGCGCCATTCGACAGCTGCTCGACAGCGCTATCCCGATCTTCGGTATCTGCCTCGGACATCAGCTTCTCGGCCTGGCGTCCGGCGCGCGCACAAAGAAGATGAAATTCGGTCATCACGGCGCTAACCATCCGGTGCAGGATCTCGACAGCGGGCGCGTCGTCATCACCAGCCAGAACCATGGCTTCGCGGTGGACGCCGGCACGCTGCCGCGCAGCGCGCGCGTCACGCATGTTTCGCTGTTCGACGGCAGCCTGCAGGGATTCGAGCGCACCGACCGGCCGGCGTTCTGTTTCCAGGGTCACCCGGAGGCGAGCCCCGGCCCGCATGACGTGGACTATCTGTTCGACCGCTTCATCGGTTTGATGCAGAAACAACACAGATGATGAACCGCCGAGACGCAGACAGCGCGGAGAAACCGTATCTTCCTTTTGATTCCTCTCTGCGTCCTCTGCGCCTCCGCGGTTGACTCGAAATGCCCAAACGCACCGACATCGAAAGCATCCTGATCATCGGCGCCGGGCCGATCGTCATCGGCCAGGCGTGTGAGTTCGATTACTCGGGAGCACAGGCGTGCAAGGCCCTGCGGGACGAGGGTTATCGCGTCATTCTGGTGAATTCCAATCCCGCCACCATCATGACCGACCCGAACATGGCCGACGCTACGTATATCGAGCCGGTGAATTGGCAGATGCTGGAGAAAGTGATCGCGCTCGAGAAGCCCGATGCACTGCTGCCGACGATGGGCGGCCAGACGGCGCTCAACTGCGCGCTGGACCTTGCGCGCGAAGGTGTGCTGCAGGCCCATGGCGTGGAGATGATCGGCGCCAGCCGCGAGGCGATCGACAAGGCCGAAGACCGCGAAAAGTTCAAGGCCGCGATGACCCGCATCGGGCTCGCGAGCCCGCGCTCGTCGCTAGCGCACAGCATGGAGGAGGCAGCACAGGTGCAGGCTGCGCTTGGCTTCCCCGTGGTGATCCGTCCTTCCTTCACGCTCGGCGGCAGCGGCGGAGGCATCGCTTACAACCGCGAGGAGTTCGCCATTATCTGCGAGCGCGGATTCGAAGCCTCGCCGACGCGCGAGCTGCTGGTCGAGGAGTCCGTGATCGGCTGGAAGGAATACGAGATGGAGGTGGTGCGCGACCGCAAGGACAACTGCATCATCGTCTGCTCGATCGAAAACCTCGACCCGATGGGCGTGCACACCGGCGATTCCATCACGGTAGCGCCGGCGCAGACGCTGACCGACAGGGAATACCAGCTCATGCGCAACGCCGCCATCGCGGTGCTGCGCGAAATCGGCGTCGATACCGGCGGCTCCAACGTGCAGTTCGCCGTCAATCCGACCGATGGGCGCATGCTCATCATCGAGATGAACCCGCGCGTGTCGCGCTCCTCCGCGCTGGCGTCCAAGGCCACCGGCTTTCCCATCGCCAAAGTGGCCGCCAAGCTGGCCGTAGGCTACACGCTGGACGAGCTGCGCAACGACATCACCGGCGGCGCCACCCCCGCGTCCTTCGAGCCCACCATCGACTACGTGGTGACCAAGATCCCACGCTTTGCCTTCGAGAAGTTTCCGGAAGCCGATCCGCATCTCACCACGCAGATGAAATCCGTCGGCGAGGTGATGGCGATGGGACGAACGTTTCAGGAGTCGCTGCAGAAAGCGCTGCGCGGCCTCGAGACCGGTGTCGACGGCTTCGACGAGAAAAGCGACGACCGCGAGCAGATCGAAAAGGAGCTGGCGGAGCCAGCGCCGGACCGGCTGTGGTACGTGGCCGATGCCTTCCGCATCGGCATGACGCTCGGCGAGGTGCACGACCTCACCCGCATCGACGGCTGGTTCCTGTCCCACATCGAGGACATCGTGCGGCAGGAGCAGGCACTGCGCGGCCTGCGCCTGGACGCGCTCGACCGCCTGCGGCTCCTCACACTCAAGCGCGCCGGCTTCTCCGACCGGCGGCTGGCGAGGCTGCTGGGGGTCGAACCGAGCGAGGTGTGGGAGCGGCGCCGCGCGCTCGACGTGCGGCCGGTGTTCAAGCGGGTCGACACCTGCGCGGCAGAGTTCGACACGCGCACTGCTTATTTGTATTCGACGTACGAGGAGGAGTGCGAGGCTCGTCCCACCGAGCGCGACAAGATCGTGGTGCTGGGTGGCGGTCCCAATCGCATCGGGCAGGGCATCGAGTTCGATTACTGCTGCGTGCACGCCGCGCTCGCCCTGCGCGAGGACGGCTACGAGACCATCATGGTCAACTGCAACCCGGAGACGGTATCGACCGACTACGACACCTCCGACCGCCTGTACTTCGAGCCGCTCACCCTCGAGGACGTGCTCGAGATCGTGGCGGTGGAGAAACCCAAAGGGGTGGTCGTACAGTACGGCGGCCAGACCCCGCTCAAGCTGGCGCGCGATCTCGCGGCCAACGGCGTGCCGATCATCGGCACGTCACCCGACATGATCGACTGCGCGGAAGATCGCGAGCGGTTCCAGGGCCTGCTGCACCAGCTGCACCTCAAACAGCCGCCCAACCGCACCGCGCGAGATCCGGCCGGCGCGCTCGCACAGGCGCAGGAGATCGGCTACCCGGTGGTGGTGCGGCCCAGCTATGTGCTGGGGGGGCGGGCGATGGAGATCGTGCATCAGCAGAGCGACCTCGAGCGGTACATGCGCGAGGCGGTCAAGGTGTCGAACGATTCCCCGGTGCTGATCGACCGTTTCCTGAACGATGCCATCGAGGTGGACGTTGATGCCGTGTGCGACGGGCACGAGGTGCTGATCGGGGGCATCATGGAGCACATCGAGCAGGCCGGGGTGCACTCGGGCGATTCCGCCTGCTCGCTGCCGCCCTTCAGCCTGTCGGAGGAGCAGCAGGCTGAGCTGCGCCGCCAGACGGTGGCGCTGGCGAAGGCGCTGGGTGTGGTCGGCTTGATGAACGTGCAGTATGCGATCCAGGACGGCGTGGTGTTCGTACTCGAGGTCAATCCGCGCGCGTCGCGCACGGTTCCTTACGTGTCGAAGGCGACCGGTCTCGCGCTCGCGAAGATCGCCGCGCGCTGCATGGTGGGCCAGACGCTGGCCGGGCAGGGCGTCCGCGCAGGGCCGGCCCCACCCTACTATTCAGTCAAGGAAGCGGTTTTCCCGTTCATCAAGTTTCCCGGCGTCGATACCATCCTGGGGCCGGAGATGAAGTCGACCGGCGAAGT
Source organism: Burkholderiales bacterium (assembly GCA_035499005.1). Taxonomy (GTDB): domain Bacteria; phylum Pseudomonadota; class Gammaproteobacteria; order Burkholderiales; family SHXO01; genus SHXO01. Next base: position 31,939 of record DATJZQ010000110.1, read on the forward strand.
GATGGGGGTGGGGGAGACGTTCGCCGAAGCCTTCGTCAAGTCGCAGCTCGCGGCCGGCGTGAAGCTGCCCTCTGCGGGCAAGGTGTTCATCAGCGTTCGCGGCTCGGACAAGCCGAAGGTGGTCGACATCGCCCGTGCGTTGCACGAGCTCGGCTTCAGCCTGATCGCCACGCGCGGCACGGCTGCCTTCCTCGGCCAGCATGGGCTCACGGTGCAACCGGTCAACAAGGTCGCCGAGGGCCGCCCGCACATCGTGGACATGATCAAGAACGGCGAGATCGCCTTGATCATCAACACCACCGACGAGCGCCGCTCGTCGATTCAGGACTCATACTCGCTGCGCCGGTCTGCGCTGCAAGGGCGGGTGCCTTACTACACCACTGTAGCGGGCGCGCGCGCGGCCTGCACCGGCATGCAGCAGATGCAGGAGCTGCGCGCCTACTCGGTCCAGGAACTGCACGGCAGAGTGCAGCGCCTGCGCCAGGCGGCCCGCCTGGCCTGATCCGCGTAGAATCCGCCTAGCTTTGCTAGTTCTCGACGGGGCCGGATCGTTTCCGGCCCCTTTGACTTTAGCTGAGGGACGAAGATGAGGAAGATTCCGTTGACCGCCGCCGGCGCCGAGATGCTGCGCGCCGAACTCCACCAGCTCAAGACGGCCGAGCGGCCGCGCGTCATTCAATCGATCCAAGACGCGCGCACGCATGGCGACCTGTCCGAGAACGCGGAATACGAAGCAGCCAAGGAACGGCAGAGCTTCATCGAAGGGCGCATCGCTGAACTGGAGCGCAAGCTTGGCAACGCGCAGATCATCGAACCCGCCCTGCTCGACGCCGACGGCCGCTGCGTCTTCGGCGCCACGGTCGAGCTCGAAGACACCGAAAGCGGGGAAGTGGTCACCTATCAGCTGGTGGGGGAAGACGAAGCCGACATCAAGCGCGGCAAGCTCTCCATTACCTCGCCCATCGGGCGCGCGTTGATCGGCAAATATTCGGGCGACGTGGCCGAGGTGCAGGCCCCAGGCGGCCTGCGCTCCTACGAGATCCTGGATGTCAAGTACATCTGATCAGGCGAAAGGCTGCGCGGAGGCTTCATGGCGCGCGCGGTGAGGGGAAGTCCGCGCTTCCCTAGCACGTGAACCGCGTCCCCGAAGACCTGCAAGCTCTCGCCGTCACCGTCTGGGTCGGAGCTCTGTGGAGCGTCGGGCTCATGGTGGCACCGACCTTGTTCCACTTCGTGCCGGACCGCGTGCTGGCCGGCAGCATCGCGGCGCGGCTGTTCACATACACCGCGCTGCTCGGGATGGGGTGCGCCAGCTATCTGCTGCTGTTCCGGCTGGCACGCTTCGGCAGCCACGCCTTTCGCCAGGCGTTCTTCTGGGTGACGCTGGCCATGCTGGCGCTGACCCTGGTGGGTCAGTTCGGCGTTTACCCGATTGTCGAAGCCACACGCCGACAGGCGCTCGCCGCGCAGGTCGTGGAAGGTATGCTGCGCGATCGCTTCGCCACCTGGCACGGTGTCGCCAGCGTGCTGTATGTCGCCGAGTGCGCGCTCGGCCTGGTCCTGACGCTTTTGCACATCCGCGTGCCCAACTAGAGCCGTGGCCCGCAGCAAGACCAGCAGGGCCTGGATGCAGGAGCATGTGAACGACGCTTACGTGCGCCGCGCGCGGCGGGAAGGTTACCGCTCGCGGGCCGCGTACAAGCTGCTCGAGATCGCGCGTGCCGAGCGTCTGATCACTCCGGGCATGACGGTGGTCGACCTCGGCGCAGCACCTGGGGGATGGTCGCAGGTGGCCGCGCAGCTCGCCGGCCCGCGCGGAAAAGTGGTCGCGGTGGACCTCTTGGAAATGAAATCCTTGTCCTCAGTCGTCTTTGTCCAGGGTGACCTGGCCGACCTCAGTACGGTCGAGCGGGTGGAGAGCGCGCTGGAAGCCGCACCGGTCGACCTTGTGCTCTCCGACATGGCGCCCAATATCAGCGGCATCGGCGTGTCGGATCAGGCGCGCGCGCTGCACGTTGCGGAGCTCGCTCTGACATTCTCGGTCAAATGGCTGAAACCGGACGGAAACTTGCTAGTCAAAACGTTTCAGGGCGCGAGCTTTCCGGAGTTGCGGGGGATGATGTCCAGGCATTTTCGCCAGGTAGCGTCGCGCAAGCCGGGCGCTTCGCGCAGCCGGAGCAGCGAGGTCTACCTCCTGTGCCGTGGCTTGATCCGCCGATCATGAGGTCAGTGGCGGGCGCAATGGCGATACAATTGCACGTGGGGGCAACGCAGGCCCGCTTCGGGCCGGGGAGCAAGTTTGAATAATTTGATGAAAAACGTCGTCATCTGGCTGGTTATCGCGCTGGTGCTGATGGCCGTGTTCCAGCAGTTCAGCGGCCGCCAGCCCACGCAGCGAACCATGGACTACTCGCAGTTCATCGACGAAGTGCGCTCGGGCAACATCTCGAAGGTTGTGATCGAGGGCAAAGTCATCAAAGGCGAGAAGAAGTCGGGCGAGAAGTTCATCACCTACCCCGCTCCCGACCTGTGGATGGTGAGCGACTTGTTGAAGAACGGAGTCCAGATCCAGGCCAAGCCCGACGAAGAGCAGGGCTTCCTGATGCAGGTGTTCATCTCCTGGTTCCCGATGCTGCTGCTGATCGGCGTGTGGATCTTCTTCATGCGCCAGATGCAGGGTGGGGGACGCGGAGGCGCCTTTTCGTTCGGCAAGAGCCGGGCGCGCATGTTGGATGAGAGCAACAATCAGGTGACGTTCGCGGACGTGGCCGGCTGCGAAGAAGCCAAGGAAGAGGTGAAGGAGCTGGTGGAATTCCTGCGCGATCCCGGGAAATTCCAGAAGCTGGGGGGCCGCATCCCGCGCGGGGTGCTGATGGTCGGCAACCCGGGCACGGGAAAGACGCTGCTCGCCAAGGCCATCGCCGGCGAAGCCAAGGTTCCCTTTTTCAGCATCTCGGGCTCGGATTTCGTCGAGATGTTCGTCGGCGTCGGCGCGGCGCGCGTGCGCGACATGTTCGACCAGGCCAAGAAGCACGCGCCGTGCATCGTGTTCATCGATGAGATCGACGCCGTGGGTCGCCAGCGCGGCGCCGGCCTGGGTGGGGGCAACGACGAGCGCGAACAGACGCTCAATCAGCTGCTGGTCGAGATGGACGGTTTCGAGGGCAACTCTGGCGTGATCGTGATCGCCGCCACCAACCGACCCGACGTGCTCGATCCGGCGCTGATGCGCCCGGGCCGCTTCGACCGTCAGGTGGTGGTGCCGCTCCCCGACATCCGTGGGCGCGAGCAGATCCTCAACGTGCACATGCGCAAGGTGCCGGTCGCGCCCGACGTGCGGGCCGACATCATCGCGCGCGGCTGCCCGGGTTTTTCCGGCGCGGATCTCGCCAATCTGGTGAACGAAGCCGCGCTGTTTGCCGCGCGCAGCAACAAGCGCCTGGTGGAGATGGACGACTTCGAGCGTGCCAAGGACAAGATCATCATGGGCGCGGAGCGCCGCTCCATGATCATGCCGGAAGAGGAGCGCCGCAACACCGCCTACCACGAGTCCGGGCACGCGGTGATAGCCAAGTCGCTCGCCAAGACCGATCCGGTGCACAAGGTGACCATCATTCCGCGCGGGCGCGCGCTCGGCGTGACGATGCAGCTGCCCGAGCAGGATCGCTACAGCTACGAGCGCGAGTACCTGATGAACCGCGTCGCGGTGCTGTTCGGCGGCCGCATCGCCGAGCAGGTGTTCATGGGCCAGATGACGACCGGCGCGAGCGACGACTTCCGCAAGGCCACGGACCTGGCGCGCCGCATGGTCACCGAATGGGGCATGACGGAGGCCCTTGGGCCGATGGTGTACGGAGAGGACGAGGGAGAGGTGTTCCTCGGGCGCTCGATCACCACGCACAAGAACGTCTCCGAGGCCACCATGCAGAACGTGGACGCCGAGATCCGGCGCATCATCGACCAGCAGTACGCGTTGGCGCGCAAGCTGATCGAAGACAACCGGGACAAGGTCGAGGCGATGGCCAAGGCCCTGCTGGAGTGGGAAACGATCGACTCGGACCAGATCAACGACATCATGGCGGGCCGCCCGCCACGCCCGCCGAAGCCTGCGCCGCCGGCGCCTCCGCCGCCCGACATCTCGCCGACTGCACCCGCGCCGAGCTCGACGCCGGCATCGCAAACCAAGTAGACCCTGGGGTCGAGAGGTGATGGCAAGCGCGTCGCCTCTCTCCTTCTCTCCTCACTCTTCGCCCCATGGCCGCCTGCGCTGCGGCCGCTTCACGCTGGAGCTCAACCGGCCCCTGATCATGGGCGTCCTCAATGTGACGCCCGATTCGTTCTCGGATGGCGGCCGGTTTGTCCAGGTGGCGGCGGCCACGGCTCACGCGCACGAGCTGGCACAGCAGGGCGCCGACCTCCTCGACATCGGTGGCGAGTCCACGCGCCCCGGCGCCCGGCCCGTTCCCGCGCCCGAGGAGCTGGAGCGCGTGCTGCCGGTCCTCAGCGCATTGCGCGGCCTCGACCTGCCATTGTCGGTCGACACGCGCAAGCCCGAGGTCATGCGCGCGGCGCTGGCCGCGGGCGCCAGCATGATCAACGACATCGACGCATTGCAGAGCGAAGCGGCGCTCGAAGCCGTTGCAGCCTCAGACTGTGCGGTGTGCCTGATGCACAAGCAAGGCGATCCGCAAAGCATGCAGCAGGACCCCTACTACGTGGACGTGGTGCACGAGGTGCGCGAGTTCCTCGCCCGCCGCGTGGCGATGTGCGAAGCGCGGGGCATCTCGCGCAGCCGCATCGTCATCGACCCGGGCTTCGGCTTCGGCAAGCGCCCGGACCATAACCTGACGTTGTTGCGCAACCTGCCGGCGCTCTCGAACCTCGGGATCCCACTCCTGGTCGGGCTCTCGCGCAAATCCACTTTGGGTAGAATCACCGGCCAGCCGGTCGACGGGAGGACTGCCGCCAGTGTCGCGGCGGCGGTGCTCGCGGTGCAGCGCGGCGCCGCGATTGTGCGCGTGCACGACGTGGCGGCCACGCGCGACGCGCTGCGCATCCTGAGCGCAGTGGACGGGGTGGAAAACGACTTGTATGACTAGAAAATACTTCGGCACCGACGGTGTTCGCGGCAGGGTGGGCGAGGTGCCCATCACGCCCGAGCTGGTGATGCATCTGGGCTATGCGGCCGGCAAAGTTCTGGCCGGCAGCGCGGCACACGCCGGCGGCGACCCGCCCGCGGTCCTGATCGGCAAGGACACGCGCATCTCTGGCTACATGCTGGAGTCGGCGCTGCAGGCTGGATTGTCAGCGGCCGGCGTCGACATCTACCTCAGCGGGCCGCTCCCGACCCCCGCTGTCGCCTACCTGGCGCGTGCCCTGCGCCTGCAGGCCGGCATCGTGATCAGCGCCTCGCACAACCCGTTCGAGGACAACGGCATCAAGTTCTTCGCCGCCAGCGGTGACAAGCTGCCGGACGCCGTCGAGCTGGAGATCGAACGCAGGCTGGAAGCCCCGATCGTGACGGCGCCGTCGGCAGGTCTGGGACGCGCGCGCCGGATCAACGACGCGGCAGGACGCTACATCGAGTTTTGCAAGAGCACCTTTCCCAACGACCTCGATCTGCGCGGCCTCAAGATCGTCGTGGACTGCGCGCATGGCGCGAGCTACCACATCGCCCCGCACGTGCTGCACGAGCTGGGCGCGGACGTGGTTGCGGTCGGCAACCAACCCGACGGGTTCAACATCAACAACGAGTGCGGAGCAACCCATCCACAGGCCCTGGCCGAGGCGGTGGTGCGCAACCATGCGGACCTGGGCATCGCTCTGGATGGTGACGGCGATCGCGTGATCATGGCCGACCAGAGTGGCCGCTTGTACGACGGCGACCGCCTCCTGTTCGTGATCGCCCGCCACCGCCAGCAGACCGGGGCGCTGCGGGGCGGGGTCATCGGCACGCTGATGACCAATTTTGGCCTGGAGCGCGCGCTCGAGGCGCTCCACATCCCGTTCGCGCGGGCGGCAGTAGGCGACCGCTACGTGCTGGAGAAGCTGCGCGAGGTTGGCTGGCAGCTGGGCGGAGAGAACTCCGGCCACATCGTGTGCCTGGACAAGCACACGACCGGCGACGGCATCGTTTCGGCGCTTCAGGTGCTGCACGCGCTGCGCGCGAGTGACGCGGCGCTGGACCAGCTCGCATCCGGCCTGTCGCTGTACCCGCAGGTTTTGGTGAACGTTCGCATCGGCCGGAGCGCCGATCCGCGGCAAAACCCGGAGGTGCAGGCCGCTATAACGCAGGCCGAGGCGGCGCTGGCGGGAAGGGGGCGTGTGCTGCTGCGCCCCTCTGGAACCGAGCCCGTGATGCGCGTGATGGTCGAGGGTGAGCCGGAGAGCCTGGTACGCGACCTGGCGGAATCGGTTGCTGCATCGATCCGCGCGCTGGAAACAAGCCGTTCCGCGGGCTGAAGCCCGCCTGCGCGTGTAACGGATCTGTCATTTAGCCGGTCTAGACTGCCTTGGCGCGTCGCAACGACAAGGCACGCGCGGCTGTTGCGCATTCATCATCCGGAGGGGATTCTCATGGTCAGAAGGCTGGTTGGAATCATGTTTCTGCTGGCCGGGTCGGCGCTCGCGCCGCTGGCGTACTCGGCCGACATCACAGGTGCGGGGGCGAGCTTCCCCTACCCAATCTACGCCAAGTGGGCCGATGCGTACAAGTCACAGACCGGCATTGGCCTCAACTACCAGTCGATCGGCTCGGGTGGCGGGATCAAGCAGATCAAGGCAAAGACGGTCGATTTCGGCGCCTCGGACATGCCGCTCACACCGGAAGAGCTCAACAAAGAGGGGCTGCTGCAGTTTCCTGCGATCATCGGCGGCGTCGTGCCCGTCGTGAACCTCGAGGGCGTTGCGCCTGGGCAGCTGCGCCTGAACGGGCGCCTACTGGCGGACATTTTCCTGGGCAACATCAAGACCTGGGATGACCCGGCCATAGCCGCCCTCAACCCGGGCATGAAGCTGCCCGGATCCGCCATTACCGTCGTGCGCCGGGCCGATGGATCGGGGACCACGTTCGTGTTCACCGACTATCTCTCACAGGTCAGCAACGAGTGGAAGAGCCGGGTGGGCGAGGGCACGGCGGTATCCTGGCCGACAGGCGTGGGCGGAAAAGGCAACGAAGGGGTTTCGGCTTACGTCCAGCGCATCAAAGGCTCGATTGGCTACGTCGAATACGCGTACGCGAAGAAGAACAAGATGGCGCACACCCAGATGCAGAACCGCGCTGGTCAGTTCGTGCAGCCCGACGACGACAGCTTTGCTGCGGCCGCAGCCAACGCCCGCTGGGACAAGGCACCGGGCTTCTACGAGGTATTGACGGATCAGCCTGGAGCCAAGAGCTGGCCCATGACGGGCGCCAGCTTCATTCTGCTGCATACGGTTCCGGCCGATCCGGCGAAAACGGCGGCCGTGCTCTCCTTCTTCGATTGGGCGTTCAAGAACGGCGGCAACATGGCGACCGAGCTCGATTACGTCGCCATGCCGGCCAGCGTGGTGAAGCTGATCGAAAGCGCGTGGCGCGCGCAGATCAAGACCACCGGCGGCGAGCTGGTCTGGAACCGATGAAGCTGTAAGCCCGGGCGAGCGTTCCGGGTCCCGCCGCCGGCCGACGTGGCACGGCGGCGTCTTGTTTTCAGTTTGGCTGAAACCGGAGTAAATTTGAGTCCGCCTTCGATCAGCGATGCGCTCACAGTGACGACGGAAGAGCCGACCGCCCGCAACAACACCATCAAGCAGGCGCGGCAGGACGCTTTGTTCCGGCGGACGACGCAGCTGTTTGCAGTGCTGGTGCTGATCCTTCTCGCAGCTATCATCGTCTCGCTGGCGATGGGCGCCGCGCCGGCGTTCCACAAGTTCGGGCTGCGCTTCATCGTCGACACGGAGTGGAACCCGGTTACGGAGCAGTTCGGCGGCTTCGTTCCGATCTTCGGCACGCTGGCGACCTCGGCGGTGGCCCTGCTCATCGCCATTCCTCTTAGCTTTGGGATCGCCCTGTTCCTCACCGAACTGTGCCCCACTGCGTTGCGCACCCCGCTCGGCATCGTGATCGAGCTGCTCGCCGCCGTGCCGAGCATCATCTACGGGATGTGGGGGTTGTTCGTGTTCGCGCCGCTGTTCGCGGATCATGTGCAGCCGTTTCTGCAGGCGACGCTCGGTCATGTCCCACTCATCGGGACGCTGTTCCACGGGCCGCCTATGGGGATCGGGATTCTCACCGCCGGCATCATTCTCGCGTTCATGGTCATTCCTTTCATCGCGGCCGTGATGCGCGACGTGTTCGAAATCGTCCCCTCGATCCTGAAGGAGTCAGCCTACGCGCTCGGCTCGACGACCTGGGAAGTGGTGTGGCATGTGGTGCTGCCCTACACCAAGGCCGGAGTGGTAGGTGGCATCATGCTGGGCCTGGGACGTGCGCTGGGTGAAACCATGGCGGTCACCTTCGTGATCGGCAATTCCTATGACCTCAGCTTGTCGCTGTTCAGCCCTGGCAACAGCATCGCCTCGAGCCTCGCCAACGAGTTCGCCGAGGCTCGCACCGAGGGGCATACCAGCGCGCTCTTCGCGCTGGGCCTCTTGCTGTTCGTAATCACCTTGATCGTGTTGGCGGCGGCGAAGCTGCTGCTCCTGCGGGTCGCCCGGCGTGAGGGCGAGCGCACCTGAACCGCTGAACAAGGACTCCGGATGGCCCGGTACCAGAAGCGGCTGTTGGTGAATCAAGTCGGTCTCGCGATGTCGATGGTCGCGATGGCGATTGGCCTCGGCGCCCTGGTCTGGATCCTGGGCACGCTCCTTTTTATGGGAGTAGGCGCCCTGAGCCCGAAGGTCTTCCTGCAGATGACGCCGCCCCCCGGCAACGACGGCGGGCTGCTCAACGCCATCTACGGCAGCTTGCTGATGGTCGCCGTGGGCACGTTCATAGCGACTCCAACCGGCATCCTCGCCGGCATCTACCTGGCAGAGTACGGTCAGCGCAGCTGGCTTGCGCCCGTAACGCGTTTCGTCAACGACATTCTGCTGTCAGCTCCGTCCATCATCCTCGGACTGTTTGTGTACGCCATCTACGTGGCGCACGTGGGGCATTTTTCCGGTTGGGCCGGCTCGTTTACGCTTGCGCTCATCGCCATCCCGGTCATCGTGCGGGCCACCGACAACATGCTCTCGCTGGTGCCCAACAGCCTGCGGGAGGCGGCCGCGGCGCTGGGTGCTCCGCGCTGGAAGATCATTGTCTCAGTCACACTCAGGGCTGCGCGCGCCGGGGTGCTCACCGGGATTCTGCTCTCGGTGGCGCGCATCAGCGGCGAGACTGCACCGCTGCTGTTCACCGCGCTCAACAACCAGTTCTGGAGCAGCGATCTGAACGCGCCCATTGCCAACCTGCCGGTGGTCATCTTCCAGTTCGCGATGAGCCCGTACGAGGACTGGAAACACTTGGCGTGGGTCGGGGCACTGCTCATCACCTTCAGCGTGCTGGTGTTGTCCATCGTCGCACGCGTGCTCACCCGCCAGAAGATATCGGCGTGAGCAGCCTCGAGGACATTACGACGAAAATGAACATGGAAACGACAGTTAGCTTGGAGTCGAAGCGCAAGGAGACAGCAACGGCGCCCAAGCTCCGCATCCGTAATCTCAATTTTTTCTACGGCGACTTCCAGGGGCTCAAGAACATCAGCATGGATGTGCCGGAGAAAGAGGTGACGGCGTTCATCGGTCCCTCCGGCTGCGGCAAATCGACGTTGCTGCGCACGTTGAACCGCATGTACGACTTGTATCCGCGCCAGCGCGCCGAGGGCGAGATCGTGTTCAACGGCGACAACATCCTGAAGCCCAAGCAGGATCTTAATCTGCTCCGTGCGAAGATCGGGATGGTGTTCCAGAAGCCCACCCCGTTTCCGATGTCGATCTACGACAACATCGCGTTTGGCGTGCGCTTATACGAGCACTTGCCGAAGGCGCACATGGATGAGCGGGTGGAGTGGGCGCTGCGCAAGGCGGCGCTGTGGGAGGAGGTGAAGGACAAGCTGAACCAGAGCGGGCTCAGCCTGTCGGGCGGCCAGCAGCAGCGGCTGTGCATCGCACGCGGCATCGCGGTCAAGCCCGAGGTGCTGCTGCTCGACGAGCCAACCTCCGCGCTCGACCCCATATCGACCGCCAAGATCGAGGAGTTGGTCTCGGAGCTCACGCAGGACTACACCATCGTCATCGTGACCCACAACATGCAGCAGGCCGCGCGCGTTTCGGACTACACGGCCTACATGTACCTTGGCGAGCTGATCGAGTTCGACACGACGGACACGATCTTCATCAAGCCCAAGAACCAGGCCACGGAAGACTACATCACCGGGCGCTTCGGCTGAGGCTGCGCGCTGTTTTGCTCACGCCGCGAGCGGAGGGCAAATTGACCCGCCCTCCCGGCCAGAGTAACATTCGCAGGTTTTTACGCTGGGTTGCCGGGCATCGGTTCGTCTGACTTCAGACGACGGCCCGGTCCGTTCCAAGGATGCGAGCAAAGCTGGTCGCGGGCAACTGGAAGATGCACGGCGCTCTTTCAGGCAACGCGAAGCTGCTGGTCGAGGTCGTCGAGGGCTGCGGGAAGCTCACTCAGATGCAGCCTGCGGTGTGCGTACCGTTCCCCTATCTGGAACAGGCGCGGAGCACGCTGCGCGGCACCCCCGTCGCGTGGGGCGCGCAGAACCTGAGCCAGCATGGCTCGGGAGCGTACACCGGAGAGGTGTCCGGCGCGATGCTGCGCGACTTCGAATGCGCCTATGTGATCGTAGGGCACTCCGAGCGGCGCACCCTCTATGGCGAGGACAGTACGACGGTAGCGCTGAAATACAAGGCAGCGCTGGAGGTGGGCCTCACGCCCATTCTGTGCGTTGGGGAAACCCTTGCGCAGCGCGACGCCGGCGAAACCGAGGCGGTGGTGGACGCCCAGCTGGCCGCGGTAATGACGCGCGTCGGGGTGGCTGGGCTCGCTTCCGGAGTGGTGGCCTACGAGCCGGTGTGGGCGATCGGTACCGGCAAGACGGCGAGCCCCGAGCAGGCGCAGGCGGTGCATGCTCACATTCGCGGCCGGGTGGCGGATGAGGCGACGGAGGTAGCTCAGGGTTTGAGAATCCTGTACGGAGGCAGCGTCAAAGCGGCCAACGCGGCACAGCTGTTTGGGATGCCCGATATCGACGGCGGCCTGATCGGTGGCGCATCGCTGGTCGCGGGTGAGTTTGTCGCGATCTGCCACGCGGCCGCACACTGAGGGAATGATGATCGAGGGTCTGATTCTGGTGGTGCACGTGCTGGCCGCGGCCGGAGTCATCGGCTTCGTGCTCCTGCAGCACGGCAAGGGCGCCGACATGGGTGCCGCGTTCGGCAGCGGTGCGTCGGGCAGCCTGTTCGGCGCGTCGGGTTCGGCCAACTTTCTCAGCCGCAGCACGGCAGTGCTGGCTGCCGTGTTCTTTCTGACCAGCATGGGTCTCACCTACCTGATCAGTCACAAGCCGCAGGCGGCCAGCGTGATGGACACACCGGCGGCGGCCGAGCGGCCAGCCAGCGAAGCTCCCGCGGTCCCGGCGAAGGCGCCTGAACCCGCACCAGCGACAGGGGATTCGAAGGCCAAGGAGATTCCGAAGTAAAGCGGGCCGGCGTCACCGGGGTCTTCGACCGGCGCACTCCGACCGGCGAGAGCCAGGCCGATGTGGTGAAATTGGTAGACACGCCGTCTTGAGGGGGCGGTGGCGAAAGCCGTGTGAGTTCGAGTCTCACCATCGGCACCAGGAGCTTGCGGGAATGCGGGGCTTTGGTTTGAGTGCGTCGCTTCTGGCGCGGTTGAGATGAAGGCGCGCTCGCGCAGCGGCGACGTGGAGGGGCTCTGACAGCGGGCGTTGCGCGGTTGCACCGCTCTCGCGGAATTCGGGCAGCGGCCTTCCTCTCAAACGGGATCGGCCCTGAAAGGCACATGCTGCAACAGTACTTTCCGATCCTGATGTTCATCTGCGTCGGCCTTGCGATCGGCGTGGCGCTACCGCTGATCGGCGGCGGCGCGAGCCGCGCGCTGGGCGTGCACCGTCCCGATCCGGAAAAGCTTTCGCCCTACGAGTGCGGCTTCGAGGCGTTCGAGGACGCGCGAATGAAGTTCGACGTCCGCTACTACCTGGTCGCGATCCTGTTCATCTTGTTCGATCTCGAAATCGCCTTCTTGTTTCCATGGGGCGTCGTGCTGCGCGAAATCGGCTGGTTCGGCTTCTGGTCCATGCTGATATTCCTTGGCATCCTGGTGGTCGGTTTCATCTACGAATGGAACAAGGGCGCGCTCGAGTGGGAGTGAAACCTTTGCTGCCCCAGGCCGGTCTGGTCAGGAAGGGAGTGTTGCGCGAGATGGGCGGGACGAGAGGCGGCACATGAGCATCGAGGGTATTGCCGAGCGGGGCTTCGTCACTACCACGCTCGATAACCTCATCAACTGGACTCGCACCGGCTCGCTTTGGCCGATGACCTTCGGCCTGGCGTGCTGCGCGGTGGAGATGATGCATGCCGGGGCCGCCCGCTACGACCTGGACCGCTTCGGCGTCGTGTTTCGTCCCAGCCCGCGACAGTCGGACGTCATGATCGTAGCCGGCACGCTGTGCAACAAGATGGCGCCGGCGCTGCGCAAGGTCTATGACCAGATGGCCGAACCGCGCTGGGTGATCTCGATGGGCTCGTGCGCCAATGGCGGCGGCTATTACCATTATTCGTACTCGGTCGTGCGCGGGTGCGACCGCATCGTTCCGGTCGACATCTATGTGCCCGGCTGCCCGCCGACGTCGGAAGCGTTGCTGTATGGCATCATCCAGTTGCAGAACAAGATCCGCCGCACCAACACCATCGCCCGCTAGTGTCCTGTCCCATTGATATCTTGACCGTTCCTAGGCATGAACCTATGTCTGGAGTGGGACTGCATTTGCGCACCACCGATGGTCTGAAAACCTGCGAAATTGGCGTCAGGCAAGGCGCGAACCGGAACGAGGTTGAACACTTCGTGAGGATTCGCAACACAGCATGGCGCCGATTCTCGTCGGGTTTTCGGCAAGTTATCACTGGAACAGGACGCTAGGACCGCGAGCCGCCGAGCATGTCCGCGCGCATCGACGAGCTCCACCGTCAGCTTGAGGAGCATCTGGGCACGCGCCTGGTGAGCGTGGTGCGCCGGGGCGATGAGCTCAGCGCCGAGATCGAGCCGATTCACCTGCTCGCCGTCGGGCGCATCCTGCGGGACACGCCGGAGCTCAGCTTCGAGCAGCTCGTCGACCTGTGTGGCGTGGACTACTTGAATTACAAGGACGGGGCACGCACGGGCCGGCGCTTTGCCGTCGTGTACCACTTGTTATCTCTGACGCACAACCGGCGGTTGCGGCTGCGCGTGTTCGCCGCGGATGACGAAGTGCCGGCGGTGGACTCCATCACCGACCTGTGGCCGTCGGCCAACTGGTACGAGCGGGAGGCGTTCGATCTGCTCGGGATCGTGTTCAGCGGGCACCCCGACCTGCGGCGCATCCTGACCGACTACGGCTTCGTCGGGCACCCGTTCCGCAAGGATTTTCCTCTGTCCGGTTACGTGGAGATGCGCTACGACCCGGACCAGCAGCGCGTCATCTATCAGCCGGTCAGCATCGAGCCGCGCGAGATCGTGCCGCGTGTGGTGCGTGAGGAAAATTACGCCGATACGGAGAAGAAGCATTAAGACAGAGCTGCAACCGCATTGACCACGAAGGACACCAAGGAACACGAAGGACGAACAAGAAACAGAGAACCTCGTGGAATGCGGCAGCTTTCGAGGCATTCAGGGATAGCGACTTGCCGGACTTGTATTCCTTCGTGTCCTTCGTGGTAAACGGGGTGGTTGCTTTAATATAAATGGCTGAAATACGTAACTACACGATGAACTTCGGGCCGCAGCACCCTGCGGCGCATGGCGTGCTGCGGCTCGTGCTGGAGCTCGACGGCGAGGTGATCCAGCGTGCCGACCCGCACATCGGCCTGCTCCACCGCGCCACCGAGAAGCTGGCGGAGCACAAGACCTTCCTGCAGTCGGTGCCGTACATGGACCGGCTCGACTACGTGTCGATGATGTGCAACGAGCACGCCTACTGTCTCGCGATCGAGCGGCTGCTCGGCATCGAGGTGCCGCCGCGTGCCCAGTACATCCGGGTGATGTTCGACGAGATCACTCGCATCCTGAACCATCTGCTGTGGCTCGGCGCACATGGCCTGGACATCGGCGCGATGACCGTCTTCCTGTATTGCTTCAGGGAGCGCGAGGACCTGATGGACTGCTACGAGGCCGTGTCGGGCGCGCGCCTGCATGCCGCTTACTATCGGCCCGGCGGCGTGTATCGCGATCTGCCCGAGCGCATGCCACAGTACGAGCCTTCGCCGTTTCGTAGCCGAGACGCAGTCAAACGCCTCAACGCGAACCGCTCCGGCAGCCTGCTCGATTTCGTCGAAGAATTCGCTGGCCGGTTCCCCAGGCTGGTGGACGAATATGAGACTTTGCTCACCGACAACCGCATCTGGAAGCAGCGCACGGTGGGCGTGGGCGTGGTTTCACCCGAGCGCGCCAAGGCGCTCGGCTTCACCGGGCCCATGCTGCGCGGTTCGGGAGTGGAATGGGATCTGCGCAAGAAACAGCCGTACGAGGTCTACGACCGCATCGAGTTCGACATCCCGGTGGGCGTGAACGGCGACTGCTACGACCGCTACCTGGTGCGGGTCGAAGAGATGCGCCAGAGCAACCGCATCGTCAAGCAGTGCATCGACTGGTTGCGGCGCAACCCCGGTCCCGTGATCACGGAGAACCATAAAGTGGCGCCGCCGCCGCGGGTCGACATGAAAGCCAACATGGAAGAGCTGATCCACCACTTCAAGCTGTTCACCGAAGGCATGCACGTGCCCGAGGGCGAAACCTATGCGGTGGTGGAGGCGCCGAAGGGTGAGTTCGGCATTTACCTCATCTCGGATGGCGCCAACAAGCCCTATCGCCTCAAGATCCGGGCGCCGGCATTTGCGCACCTCGCCGGGCTGGACGAGATGACCCGGGGGCACATGATCGCCGATGTGGTGGCCGTAATCGGAACGCAGGACATCGTCTTCGGCGAGGTGGATCGGTGAGCGCGTCGCATGCTTAGCCCGGACGCGCTGAGGCGCATCGACGCCGCTATCGCCAAGTACCCGGCGGACCAGAGGCAGTCGGCGGTGATGGCGGCGCTCACGATCGCCCAGGAGGAACGCGGCTACCTGTCGAGCGAGACGCTGGATTTCGTGGCCGAATACCTCGGCATGCCACCGGTCGCCGTGTACGAGGTCGCGAGCTTTTACTCCATGTACGAACTGGAGCCGGTGGGCAAGCACAAGCTGTGCATCTGTACCAACCTGCCGTGCGCGCTGGCCGGCGCCACCGATGCCGCGGTGCACCTCAAGAGCAAGCTCGGCATAGGCTGGAACGAGACCACGGCCGACTTGCGTTTCACGCTCAAGCAAGGCGAGTGCTTCGGCGCCTGCGGCGATGCGCCGGTGATCCTGCACAACGACAAGCGGATGCTGATCGAGATGAGCCCGGAGAAGATCGACCGGCTCATCGCGGAGCTGTCGCAGTGAAGACTTCGCATCCGCCCTTCGCGCCCGACCTCTACGGCCCGGACGCGATCATCCTCAAAGGTCTGAACGGATTCAACTGGCGGCTGAGCGACTACGAAGCGCGCGGCGGCTATCAGGCGCTCAAGAAAATCTTGAGCGAGAAGATCGCGCCCGACGCAGTCATCGCCGAGGTGAAGAGGTCAGGCCTACGCGGCCGCGGAGGCGCGGGCTTTCCCACCGGGCTGAAATGGAGCTTCATGCCGCGCAACTTCGCCGGGGAAAAATATCTGGTGTGCAACTCGGACGAGGGTGAGCCCGGCACCTTCAAGGACCGCGACATCCTGCGCTACAACCCGCACATCGTGATCGAAGGCATGGCCATTGCCGCCTACGCGATGGGCGTGGGCACCGCCTACAATTACATCCACGGCGAGATCTGGGACGCGTACGAGCGCGTCGAGGAAGCGCTGCGCGAGGCGCACGCGGCCGGCTATGTGGGGCAGAGCATCCTCGGCTCCGACTTCAGCTTCCAGCTGCACAACCACCACGGGTGGGGCGCGTACATCTGTGGGGAGGAGACCGCGCTGCTCGAATCCCTGGAGGGCAAGCGAGGACAACCCCGCTTCAAGCCGCCGTTCCCGGCAAGCTACGGACTCTACGGCAAACCCACCACGATCAACAACACCGAGACTTTCGCCGCCGTCCCCTGGATCATCTTGAACGGCGGCGACGCCTACCTGGCGCTCGGCCGGCCCAACAACGGCGGCACGAAAATCTTCTCCGTCTCGGGTCACGTGCAGCGCCCGGGCAACTACGAGGTGAAACTGGGGACCCCTTTCGCGAAGCTGCTCGAGCTGGCGGGCGGGATGCGTGCCGGCGCGCGGCTCAAAGCCTGCATACCGGGCGGGTCGTCGATGCCGGTGCTGCCGGGCGACACCATGCTCGCCACCGACATGGACTACGATTCGATCGCCAAAGCGGGCTCGATGCTCGGCTCGGGCGCGGTCATCTGCATGGACGAGAAGACCTGCATGGTGCGCGCGCTGATGCGCCTGTCTTACTTCTACTACGAGGAGTCGTGCGGCCAGTGCACGCCGTGCCGCGAGGGCACCGGCTGGCTCTACCGCATGGTGCACAGGATCGAGCACGGCAAAGGCACGCGGGAAGATCTGGACACGCTGGTGTCCGTGAGCGACAACATCGCCGGCCGGACGATCTGCGCGCTGGGCGATGCGGCGGCGCTGCCAGTGAAAAGCTTCATCAAGCATTTCCGCGACGAGTTCGAGTACCACATCGAGCGCAAGCGCTGCCTCGTGGAAGAACCCGCGTACGCATGAACCGTATGGACTAACCAGGATGCCGGCCGTACATCTCGAGATCGATGGACAGGCGATCGAGGTTCCCGCTAACTCCAGCATCATAGAAGCGGCCAACCGGCTCGGCATCTACGTGCCGCACTTCTGTTACCACCGCAAGCTGTCCATCGCCGCCAACTGCCGGATGTGTCTGGTGCAGGTCGAGAAGGCGCCCAAGCCGCTGCCCGCCTGCGCGACTCCGGTCACCGAAGGCATGAAGGTGTACACCCACTCGGCCGCGGCCGTGCAGGCGCAAAAGGGCGTGATGGAGTTTCTCCTCATCAATCATCCGCTCGACTGTCCGATCTGCGACCAGGGCGGCGAATGCCAGCTGCAAGATCTGGCGGTCGGTTACGGGGGCAGCGCGTCGCGCTACCACGAGGCCAAGCGGGTCGTGGTGAGCAAAGATCTCGGTCCGCTGGTTGCGGCCGAGGAAATGACCCGCTGCATTCAGTGCACTCGCTGCGTGCGCTTCGGTCAGGAGATCGCCGGCGTCATGGAGCTCGGCCTGATCGGCCGCAGCGAGCACGCGGAGATCGCCGCCTTCGTCGGCCAGGCGGTGGATTCGGAGCTGTCGGGCAACATGATCGACGTGTGCCCGGTAGGCGCGCTCACCTCCAAGCCGTTCCGCTTCAAAGCCCGGGGCTGGGAATTGTCGGGCCGCCGCTCCGTGAGCCCGCACTGCGGGCTGGGCTCGAACCTGATCGTGCAAGTGATGCACAACCGCGTGCTGCGCGTGCTGCCGCTCGAGAACGAACAGATCAACGAGTGCTGGCTGTCGGACAAGGACCGTTTCTCCTACGAGGGGTTGAACAGCGCGCAGCGGCTGACGATGCCGATGATCCGGCGCGACGGGAAGTGGGAAGAGGTCGACTGGCCGCTTGCTCTGGAGCACGTCGCGCGCGGTCTGAAGGCAGTGCGCGACAAGCATGGCGCGCAGGCTATCGGCACGCTCGCAACCGCGCACTCGACTTTGGAAGAGCTGTACCTGCTGGGCAAGCTCACGCGCGCGCTCGGCAGCGGCAACGTCGATTTCCGCCTGCGCCAGAGCGATTTTGCCCTCGACAGCAAGCTGGCCGGCACGCCCTGGCTTGGCTTTGGGATCACGGACATGGGGCAGCTCGACGGCGTGTTGGTGGTGGGGAGCCAGCTGCGCAAGGATCATCCGCTGCTGGCTCAGCGGCTGCGGCAGGCAGCGCGGAAGGGCGCCCGGATCAGCGTCCTTCACGCGCTCGACGACGCGCAGCTCATCAAGCTGCAGCACAGGCTCATCGTGCCGCCGGCGCACATGCCCGACGCGCTGGCGCAGGTGCTCAAGGCGGTATGTGAGCTGAAGAAGGAACCGCTGCCGCCCGATTTTGCCAAGACGTTCAGCCGGGTTCACGTCTCGGCGCAGGCGCGTGGCATCGCCGAAAGTCTCGCGGCAGGACGCGCCCCGGCGGTTCTGCTCGGCAACCTGGCGCAGCACCATCCGCAGGGATCGGTGCTGCATCGGCTGGGTTTCGCGGTGGCGCAGGCGTGCGGGGCAAAGTTCGGTTTTCTCGGTGAAGCAGCGAACAGCGTTGGTGGCTACGTCGCGGGGGCGGTGCCGTTTCCCGTGCCCACCGGTCTCAATGCGGCGCAGATGCTGGCGCACCCGCTGCACGCCTACCTGCTGCTCAACG
Source organism: Burkholderiales bacterium (assembly GCA_035499005.1). Taxonomy (GTDB): domain Bacteria; phylum Pseudomonadota; class Gammaproteobacteria; order Burkholderiales; family SHXO01; genus SHXO01. The sequence continues at coordinate 50,621 of DATJZQ010000110.1, forward strand.
CGGAGATGGAGCTGGACGCGCACGACCCGTACCGCGCCATCGCGGCGATGCGCGGGGCCAGCTTCGTCGTAGCCCTGTCCGCGTTCCGGCACCGGGCGATCGAGTACGCGCATGCGCTACTCCCGATCGCGCCTTTCACCGAAACCGCCGGCTCCTTCATCAATACCGAAGGGCGGCTGCAGACCTTCAATGGCGTCGTGCCGCCGCTCGGAGAAACGCGCCCGGGCTGGAAGGTGCTGCGCGTGCTCGGCAATCTGGTGGGCGCGCCCGGCTTCGACTTCGCCTCCGCCGAGGAGGTCCGCGCCGAGCTGCTCGGCGGCGGCGACATTGCCGCGCGGCTGTCCAACCAGGTTGTAGAAGACGGCCCCATCGCGGCGTTTGCTCCGCCCGCGGCCGGGGTGCAGCGCATTGCGGACGTGCCCATCTACTTCGCCGATGCGCTGGTGCGGCGGGCGGAGTCCCTGCAGCGCACCGCAGACGCCGCGGCGCCGGTTGCATCCATGTCGCACGCTCTGCTCTCCCGCCTAGGGCTGCGTGAAGGGGAACGCGTGCGCATTACCCAGGGCGGCGGGGAAGCGGTGCTCGAAGTGAGGCGCGACGACCGTGTGCCGGCGGATTGTGTGCGGATTCCAGCGGGCCATCCCTCGACCGCGGGCCTGGGCGCCATGTTCGGCGAGGCGCAGCTCGCGCTCGAACCTGCCGAGCAGGAGGTCAACGCCTGATGGGCGAGTTCCTCGAGCAGGCGTTGGGCCCGGCAGGCGTGGCGCTGTGGACCCTCCTCAAGATCATCGCGATCGCCATTCCGCTGATCCTGAGCGTGGCCTATCTCACGCTCGCCGAGCGCAAGGTGATCGGCTACATGCAGGTGCGCCTCGGCCCCAACCGCGTCGGACCCAAGGGGTTGCTTCAGCCGATCGCGGATGTGCTCAAGCTGCTGGTGAAGGAGATCATCGTTCCGTCCGGCGCCAACAAGTTTCTGTTCGTGCTGGCGCCCATTCTGCTGCTCACACCCGCCCTCGCCGCCTGGGCGGTGATCCCGTTCAGCCCCGATCTCGTGCTCGCGAACATTGATGCGGGCCTGCTCTACATTCTGGCGATGACTTCCATCGGAGTGTACGGGGTGACCATCGCGGGCTGGGCGTCGAACTCCAAGTACGCCTTCCTCGGCAGCCTGCGCTCGGCCGCGCAGATCGTGGCGTACGAGCTGGCGATGGGGTTTGCTCTGGTCGGCGTGCTGCTGGCCGCTCACAGCCTGAATCTGGGCGACATCGTAAAGGGCCAGCAGAGCGCGTATGGTGCAGCGTCGTGGTATGTGTTCCCGCTCTTTCCCCTGTTTCTCGTCTATCTCATCTCCGGCGTGGCGGAGACCAACCGCGCGCCTTTCGACGTGGCGGAGGGCGAATCGGAGATCGTGGCCGGCTTCCACGTCGAATACTCCGGCATGGCGTTCGCGCTGTTCTTCCTGGCCGAGTACATGAACATGATCCTTATCTCCACGCTGTGCGCGGTCATCTTCCTGGGAGGGTGGCTCTCGCCGCTGCCGTTCCTGCCCGACGGCTTCCTGTGGCTCGCGCTGAAGGTGGCTTTCGTCCTGTTCCTGTTCCTCTGGTTCCGCGCTACGTTTCCGCGCTATCGCTATGATCAGATCATGCGGCTCGGCTGGAAGGTCCTGATCCCGGTGACGCTGGTGTGGCTGGTGGTGGTGGCGATCTGGGTGCAGACGCCGTGGTGGCTGTGGGGGTGAACATGCTGGCGCGCATTCGCGACTTCTTCAGTACCTTCCTGCTGCTCGAGCTGGTGAAGGGCATGGCGCTCACCGGCCGTCATCTGTTCGCACGCAAGATCACGGTCCAGTTTCCCGAGGAGAAGACGCCGCAGTCCCCGCGCTTCCGCGGCCTGCACGCGCTGCGCCGCTATCCCAACGGCGAAGAGCGCTGCATCGCCTGCAAGCTGTGCGAGGCGGTGTGCCCGGCGCTCGCCATCACTATCGATTCGGAGCAGCGCGCCGACGGCACGCGCCGCACCACGCGCTACGACATCGATCTCACGAAGTGCATCTTCTGCGGTTTCTGCGAGGAGGCGTGCCCGGTGGATGCCATCGTCGAGACGCGCATTCTCGAGTACCACGGCGAGAGGCGGGGCGACCTGCTGTACACCAAGGAGATGTTGCTGGCGGTGGGCGACCGCTACGAGGAGCAGATCGCGAAGGACCGGACGGAAGATGCGAGATACCGCTGAGAACCGTGATTCGTGACTGGTGATTCGTGATTCGTAAATTTCATCTCCGAGCGCCGCGACCGCGCGTATTCGCAGTTACGCGAGTCACGAGTCACGAATCACGAATCACGGCCGTATGACCTTCCAGACCTTCGTCTTCTACGCGTTCGCCGCGATCCTCCTGTTCGCGGCGACGCGCGTCATCACGGCGCGCAACCCGGTGCACGCCGCGCTGTTCCTGGTGCTGGCGTTCGGCACCACTGCCGGGCTGTGGATGCTGCTGGAGGCGGAATTCCTGGCGATCGCGTTGATCCTGGTGTACGTAGGGGCGGTCATGGTGCTGTTCCTGTTCGTCGTGATGATGCTCGACATCAACATCGACCGCCTGCGCGAGGGCTACTGGGACTACCTCGCGCCCGGCCTGACAGTGGCCGGGATCATGGTGCTCGAGATGGCGATCGTGCTAGCCGGGAGGAACGCCGGCTTGCTGAACCTTCCCGCGCCGACGCCCAAACCGGCCGGATACAGCAACACGCGCGAGCTCGGGCGCCTGCTCTACACCGACTATGCGCTTCCCTTCGAGATTGCGGCGGTGATCCTGCTGGTCGCGATCATCGCCGCCATCGCCCTCACGTTGCGCGCCAGGAAGGACAGCAAGTACCAGGATCCGGCGCGCCAGGTGCGCGTGCGGCGCGAGAACCGGGTGCGGCTGGTGTCCATGCCAGCGGAGAAGACGCCAGATGCGTGAGTGGGTACTCCTCGGAGGCACGGCGTGATCACGCTGTCCCACTACCTGGTGCTGGGCGCAATATTGTTCGCGATCAGCGTGGTCGGCATCTTTCTCAACCGCAAGAACGTCATCATCCTGCTGATGGCGATCGAGCTGAATCTGCTCGCGGTGAACATGAACTTCATCGCCTTCTCGCACTATCTGCAGGACATCGCCGGCCAGATCTTCGTGTTCTTCATCTTGACGGTGGCGGCCGCCGAATCCGCTATCGGACTCGCCATCCTGGTCTGCCTGTTCCGCAATCTGAACACGATCAACGTCGACGACCTCGACAGCCTGAAAGGCTAAAACCTTCCCGTCATCGTGCGAGCTCTGTACCTGATCATCCCGCTGGCCCCTCTCGCCGGCGCTATCATCGCCGGCCTGCTGGGCGGCGTGATCGGCCGCCGCGGCGCGCATTGGGCCACCATCATCGGCATGCTGGTGTCGACGGCCGCCTCCTTCGTCGTGTTCCAGGAGGTGCGTGCGGGCGAGCTCTTCGCCGGGCCCCTCTACACCTGGATCAGCACCGGCGGCGGCGGCGGCTTCGAGATCGGGTTTCTGATCGACCGGCTGACCGCGCTGATGATGCTGGTGGTGAACTTCGTGTCGCTGATGGTGCACATCTACACCATCGGCTACATGCGCGACGATCCGGGCTATACCCGCTTCTTCAGCTACATCTCGCTGTTCACCTTCTCCATGCTGATGCTGGTGATGTCCAACAACTTCCTGCAGCTGTTCTTCGGCTGGGAAGCGGTGGGGCTCGTCTCCTATCTGCTGATCGGGTTCTGGTATACGCGGCCGACGGCGGTCTTCGCCGGCCTGAAGGCGTTTCTCGTGAACCGTGTCGGCGACCTCGGTTTTCTGCTGGCGATCGCGCTCATCTACGTCTATACCGGCAGCCTCGATTACGCACACGTGTTCGCGCAGGCATCCAAATTGGCACAGCAGACGATCCAGATCGTGCCCGGTGCCGACTGGTCACTCGTGACCGTGATCTGCATCCTCCTGTTCGTCGGGGCCATGGGCAAATCGGCGCAGTTCCCGCTGCACGTGTGGCTGCCCGATTCGATGGAGGGTCCGACGCCCATCTCTGCATTGATCCACGCCGCCACCATGGTCACAGCCGGCATCTTCATGGTGGCGCGGATGTCCATCCTGTATGAGCAGTCAACGGTCGCCTTGTCGTTCATTCTCGTGATCGGCGCTATCACCGCATTCTTCATGGGGTTGCTCGCCGTAGTGCAGTACGATATCAAGCGCGTCGTGGCGTATTCGACTCTGTCTCAGCTCGGCTACATGGCCATCGGCTTGGGCGCATCCGCTTACGCGGCCAGCATCTTCCATCTCATGACGCACGCGTTCTTCAAGGCCCTGCTGTTCCTCGCCGCCGGTTCGGTGATCATCGCTCTGCATCACGAGCAGGACATGCGGCGCATGGGAGGCCTGCGCGTCTACATGCCGGTGACCTATGTCACGGCATTGATTGGCTCCCTCGCGCTGTGCGGCCTCCCGCCTTTCGCCGGCTTCTTCTCCAAGGACAGCCTGATCGAGGCAGTGCAGCTCTCGACCACTCCGGGTGCGCGGATCGCTTACGCCGCGGCGCTCAGCAGTGTCTTTGTCACAGCGCTGTACACGTTCCGCATGATGTTCATGACGTTTCACGGCGAAGAGCGCTTTCACGCCGCAGGGCACGCTGGCAGCCGCGCCGGTGGCGAAGAGCACGAGCACGGCACTGCCCACGGCACACCGCACGAATCGCCTCTGGTGGTGACGGCACCTCTCGTGCTCCTAGCGATACCGTCGGTGTACGCAGGCTGGGATTACATTGAACCGCTGCTGTTCGGCCATTTCTTCGGCGACTCGATCGTGGTGCTCGCGCCGCACGACGTCCTGGCGAAGCTGGGTGAAGAGTTCCACGGGGCGTTCGAGATGATCCTGCACGCCCCCGCCAGCCTGCCGTTCTGGTTCGCGTTGGCGGGCGTCGTCACGGCCTGGTACCTGTATCTCAGGCGGCGCGAGCTGCCGGAGCTGATCGCCGCGCGCGTGAAGCCGCTGTATACCGTGCTGGTCAACAAGTACTACTTCGACGAAATCTACCAGGCGCTGTTTGCCGACGGAACGCGGCGCGTCGCCACCGCGTTGTGGAAGGTGGGCGACGTGGCTGTGATCGATGGCTTCTTCGTGAACGGGACCGCGCGCGTGGTGGGATGGGCCTCGGCCATCATCCGGCGGTTTCAATCTGGCTTCATCTACCACTACGCCTTCATGATGATCATCGGCGTGTTCGTGTTGCTGACGCTGTGGTTCGCCCGTGCCTGAGCTGACGAAGTCCTACATCCGATGCTGGTCGGCCTTCCTCTGCTGAGCCTCGTCATCTGGGTCCCGATCGTGGCCGGCATCGCGGTCCTGGCCACGGGCTCGGATCGCGCGGCGCAGAGCGCGCGCTGGATCGCGCTCGCCGGCGCCGTCCTGGGTTTCGTGGTCGCTTTGCCGCTGTACGCCCACTTCGATCCGCAGGCGCACGGCATGCAGTTCGAAGAGCTGGCGTCCTGGATCCCGCGCTTCCACATCAATTATCACCTCGGGATCGACGGTGTTTCGCTGCTGCTGATCCTGCTCAACAGTTTCACCACGGTGCTGGTGGTGATCGCCGGCTGGCAGGTGATCCGCACGCGTGTGGCGCAGTACATGGCCGCCTTCCTGTTCCTGTCCGGCGTGATGAACGGTGTGTTCTGCGCCCTGGACGCCGCGCTGTTCTACGTGTTCTTCGAGGGCACGCTGATCCCGATGTTCATCATCATCGGCGTTTGGGGCGGTCCGAACCGCGTCTACGCTGCGGTCAAGTTCTTTCTTTACACACTGCTCGGGTCGCTGCTCACGCTGATCGCGTTCATCTACCTGTACAACATTTCCGGCGGGAGCTTCGCTATCCTCGACTGGTACAAGCTCAACATCGGCATGACTGAGCAGGTGCTGGTCTTCTTGGCCTTGATGGCAGCTTTCGCCGTCAAGGTACCGATGTGGCCGGTGCACACCTGGCTGCCGGACGCTCACGTGGAGGCGCCTACGGGCGGCTCCGTCGTTCTCGCCGCCATCATGCTGAAGCTGGGCGGCTACGGCTTCATCCGCTTGTCGCTCCCTATCGTGCCGAACGCCAGCCAGGCGCTGGCCGGCTTCGTCATCGCGCTGTCGCTGATCGCGGTCGTCTACATCGGTCTGGTGGCCCTGGTGCAGACAGACTTGAAGAAGCTGATCGCATACTCCTCCATCTCGCACATGGGCTTCGTGAC